>JBEKEQ010000008.1:0-57365 GCA_050013735.1 Occallatibacter sp. | reverse complement strand
CACTCCTTCACTTGCTCACTCCCTCACGGCACATAAAGCTCCACATACTCATGCACCGGCATCGCTTCCAGCCGCTTCCGGTCCAATGAAATCTCTATAATCCGCTGCTGCACGTCTTCCGCGAACCGTCGCCGCAAATTGGTCTTGAACTTCTCCACCAGCAGCGGCAATCCCTCTTCGCGCCGCCTCCGGTGCCCTATGGGATACTCCACCGTCTCTTCAATCACCGTTCCATCGTTCAATTCCACGCGCAGCGCGTTGGCAATCGACCGCTTCTCCGGATCGTGATAGTCGTGCGTGAATGCAGGCTCCTCCACGCACGTGATGCGCCCGCGAAGGTCGTCAATGCGCGGCCCCCACACCGGGTCCAACGCCACCTTGTCCTCGTAATCCGCAGCGGTGAGCCGGCCAAAAATCAGCGGAATCGCAATCATGTATTGAATGCAATGGTCGCGGTCCGCGGGATTCGCCAGCGGACCTTTCTTGTCGATGATGCGCAGGCAAGCCTCATGCGTGCGCACGGTAATCGAGCGAATCGAAGACGCATTCAGCCCGCGCGCGGCTAACTCGACCTGGATCTTCGTCGCTGCTTCTACCGCCGTCTGCGCGTGAAACTCCGCCGGATAACTCACCTTGAACAGCACATTTTCCATCACATAACTGCCATAACTCCGCTGAAACTCGAACTCGTTGCCCTTGAAAGAAACATCGTAAAATCCCCACGTCTTCGCAGTGAGTGCAGTCGGGTAACCCATCTCGCCCGCGCGCGCCATCAGCGCAAGCCGCACGGCCCGGCTGGTTGCATCGCCCGCCGCCCAGCTCTTCCGCGATCCCGTATTGGGCGCATGGCGATACGTGCGCAAACTCTGCCCATCCACCCACGCCAGCGAAAGCGCGGCAATGGTCTGTTCGCGGCTCAACCCCAGCAACCAGCTCACCACCGCCGTCGACGCCACCTTCACCAGCACCACGTGATCCAGACCCACCTTGTTAAAAGAATTCTCCAGCGCGATGCATCCTTGAATCTCATGCGCCTTGATCATCGCCGTCAAAACATCCCTCATCGTCACAACACGGCCGCCCGCGGCGCTCCGCGAAAGCCAATCCGCCGTGGCCAGAATCCCGCCCAGATTATCTGAAGGATGTCCCCACTCCGCCGCCAGCCAGGTATCGTTGAAATCCAGCCAGCGAATCATCGCGCCAATGTTAAACGCCGCCTGCACCGGATCGAGCTCAAACCCCGTGCCCGGAACCCGCGCGCCGTTTGCAACCACCGTCCCCGGCACAATCGGCCCCAGCAGTTTTGTACACGCCGGATACTCCAGCGCCTCCAGCCCGCATCCCAGC
Source organism: Occallatibacter sp. (assembly GCA_050013735.1). GTDB lineage: Bacteria > Acidobacteriota > Terriglobia > Terriglobales > Acidobacteriaceae > Telmatobacter. Next base: position 56,018 of record JBEKEQ010000008.1, on the reverse strand, counting down.
GTATCCATCAGGCAATACTGCGCCGTCGTATAAGCTAACTCGCTACTAACTACATAACTCAACGCATAGTCCGCAATATCCGCGATGACCTTATCCGGAGCGGGGCGCTCATTGCTGATGTGCGAACTCACTCAATCTCCTTCTCTACGCCCGCTCCTCAATCGCCACAAACTCCAAATTCTCCGGCCCAACATAATTGGCCGACGGCCGAATAATCTTTCCATCCTGCCGCTGCTCAATCACGTGCGCGCACCACCCTGCCGTCCGCGCCATCACAAACAGCGGCGTGAATAACTCGATGGGAACGCCCATCTGATGATAGGCAACGGCCGAGTACCAATCGAGGTTGGGAAACATCCGCTTGGCGTCGCTCATTACGCTCTCGATGCGCGCCGCAATCGCGCATAGCTTTGTGTCGCCAGTCCTCACAGCCAATCCCTGCGCCACTTCCTTCACAATATCGCTGCGCGGGTCGCTGATGGTATACACCGGATGCCCGAATCCAATAATCACTTCGCGCTCCGCCACGCGCCTGCGAATATCGGCTTCCGCCTCATCGGGCGAGTGATACCGGCTCTGTATCTCGAGCGCCACTTCATTCGCCCCGCCGTGTTTCGGCCCCTTCAGCGCGCCAATGGCTCCCGCAATCGCCGAATACAAATCCGCGCCCGTCCCTGCAATCACCCGCGCCGTAAACGTGGACGCGTTGAACTCGTGTTCCGCATACAAAATCAGCGACGTCTGCATCGCCCGCGTCCACTCCGCGCCCGGCTCCTCGCCGTGCAGCAGGTGCAGAAAATGCGCCGCAATCGATTCCACGCCCGGCTCAACCTCAATCCGCCTGCCGTTGCGCGCGTAGTGGTACCAATAAAGCAGCATCGACCCCAGCGAAGCCAGCAGCATATCCGCAATCGCGCGCGCTCCCGCCTCGCTGTGTTCCGCGCCCTCGGGCAGCACGCAACCCAGCACCGATACGCCCGTACGCAGCACGTCCATCGGATGCGTCGACGGCGGCAGCAGCTCCAGCGCCTGCTTCACCGCCGCCGGCAAACTTCGCAACGGCCGCAGGCTGGCTTTGTACGCCGTCAGCTCTGCCGCATTGGGCAGCTTCCCATGCACCAGCAGGAACGCCACTTCCTCATACTCGCAATGCGTCGCCAAATCGCGAATGTCGTAGCCGCGATAGTGCAGGTCGTTGCCGCTATGCCCCACGGTGCAAATCGCCGTGTTCCCCGCAGGAGTCCCCGAGAGCGCCACAGATTTTTTTGGCTTGAATGCCGTGGGAGAAAGAGCGGGTTCTTCTTTCATGCAGAATCTCCAAATTGAGTTAGCAGAGCAGGGGCGTCAGCTTCTCTATTTTCCGCCTCGGAGACCGCCAGTGTGTCCTAGTCTCCGGAGTTTCCGGCGAATGGCGCGACTTTCGCTACTGCGTGAGCCCAGATTTTTGTTTGACGTAGCGAGTTTCACCAACAGTAATTGAACCTCACGCGTCATGTTGCCCTCCGCCTATTTTTCGCTCTTGCCTTCAGCAAACAACTCGTCCAGCTTCTTCTCAAACGCGTGATAACCCAGATACCGATATAACTCCTCCCGCGTTTGCATCATTTCCACCACGCTCTTCTGCGTGCCTTCCTTGCGAATCGCCTCATACACCTTCAGCGCCGCCGCATTCATCGCCCGGTACGCCGCGCAGCAATACAAAACGATGTCCACGCCCGCGTCCCGCAGCTCGTCCCGCGTCCAAAGCGGAGTCTGCCCAAACTCCGTAATATTCGCTAGAATCGGCACACCCACCGCCTTGCGAAACTCCGTGTATTGAGTCAGCTCCGTCACCGCCTCGGCAAAAATCATATCCGCGCCCGCCGCCACGTACGCCTGCGCCCGCTCAATCGCCGCGCCCAGCCCCTCAACGGCCAGCGCATCGGTTCGCGCCATAATCACAAACTGCTCATCGGTTCGCGCATCCACAGCAGCCTTAATGCGGTCAACCATTTCGCCCGCCGCCACCAGTTCCTTGCCCGGCCTGTGCCCACAGCGCTTCGCGCCCACCTGGTCCTCAATATGCACCGCCGCCGCGCCCGCCTTTGTCATCGCCCGTATGGTCCGTGCAATGTTGAACGCTCCGCCCCAGCCGGTATCAATATCCACCAGCAGCGGCAGCGCGCTGGCCTCCGTAATCCGCCGCACATCGGTCAGCACATCGTCCATGGTGCTGATCCCCAGGTCCGGCAGCCCCAGCGAGTTGGCCGCCACACCTCCGCCTGACAGATACAGCACCCTGAACCCCGTCGCCTCCGCCAGTCGCGCAGTATAGGCATTAACCGCCCCCGCCACCTGCAGCGGCTTTTCTTCCCGCACCGCCGCGCGAAACCCGGGCCCCCGCGGACTGGTCTTCGTCCGTGGGGTGGGAAATTTTGCCCCAGCCGAATTGTTTTCGAATGTCTGCCTCATGCAATGCCTTGCGCCGCATCATAACAGCCCGGTCGCTCCACTTTCCCGTCCCGCTTCCCCAACCCAGCCATGCGGTGCGACAATCGACGCGGCAGGGCCATCCCACCAGCAACCAGCGCCCCGCCCGGAGGAAAAATATCCCATGAAGCATCTCCTGCTCTGTACGGGCCTGCTTGTCGCCGCCGCCACTCTGTCAGCCCAGCAAGCCGCGCCCAAGGCCCCACCCAAAAGCCCACCCGCTACCGAATCGGCAGTCGTCGCCGGAAAAACCATCACCATCAACTACAGTTCACCCGGCGTCAAGGGCCGCGCCGGCAGGCTCTTCACCAAAGACGGCCAAATCGGCCACGATCCCACCTATCCCGTTTGGCGCGCCGGAGCCAACAACGCCACCGCGCTGCACACCGACGCCGACCTCGACATCGCCGGCCTCAGCGTCCCCAAGGGCGATTACACCCTCTACGTTGACATCTCCGACCCCGCCCACTGGGTCCTCATCGTCAACAAGCAGACCGGCCAATGGGGCACGAAATACGACAAGTCGCAGGATTTGGGCCGCGTAGCAATGACCATGGCAATGCCGTCCGCCCTGGTCGAAAACCTCAAATACTCCATCCTGGTTACGAATCCACCCTCCAACAGTGGCACGCTCACCCTGGCCTGGGAAAACGTAAGCGCCGCCGTACCCTTCAAGGTCCTCTGAATTCCGTCAAGACCCTAGCATTCAGGCAGGGCGGCATTTTGCAACTAATTCCCGCCCTGCCGATACAATAGGCAAAGCAGGTCTTTTTTTCCGGAAGGGGAGCCAACTTTGCCGTTGTATGCTTATCGCTGCACCCAGTGCGGCCACCGCTTTGAAAAAATCCAGCACTTCTCTGACGCTGAAGACTTGGAGTGCCCCAAGTGCCGCGGCCTGCTTGAGCGCCCGCTCACCGCCCCAACGCTTAACTTCAAAGGCGCCGGTTGGTACGTGAACGACTACGCCTCCAGCAGCAGCGCGTCCGAATCCACCTCTACCTCCGACGCCGCAACGAAGCCTGCCGCATCCGACACCAAATCCCCGTCCACCTCCAGCGACAGCGCCTCCAGCGCTTCGGCTTCCACGCCTGCTCCCGCGACCAGTTCGACCCCGTCCTCGGGAACACCCAGCTCAACCACCTGATCCCAGCCTATGCAATCCCTTCCTGGTCCAGCTTCGCCGCAATCACATCTGTATATTTGTTGCCCGACCCCGTATTGAAAAGCACCACTCGATCCTCGGCCTTCAAAAATCCCGTCGCCAGCAGTTGGTCATACGCCGCCGTAGTCGCCGCGCCTTCCGGCGACAACAGCAACCCCTCCTGCGCGGCCCAATCCTTCAGCGAGCGAAAAATCTCATCGTCCGCCAGCGCCAGCGCGGTTCCGCCTGACGCGCGCACAATCTCCAGAATCAACGCGTCGCCGTATGGCTTCGGCACTCGCAGTCCCGAGGCGAATGTATGCGCGCCCTCCCACATGCGGCTTACCGGCTCACCCTCCGCCAGCGCTCTAACCACCGGCGCGCATCCCGCCGCCTGCACGGCAATCATCTTCGGCCGTTTTCCTGTCACCCAGCCCAACTCCTCCATCTCCTCAAACGCCTTCCACATGCCGATCATTCCCACGCCGCCACCGGTGGGATAAAACACCGCATCGGGATACTCCCACGCCAACTGCTCCACCAGTTCGTACCCCATCGTCTTCTTGCCTTCCACGCGGAACGGCTCCTTTAACGTGGAAACATCAAACCACCCCTCGGCCTGCTTCCGCTCCGCCACCATGCGCCCGCAATCTGAAATCAGCCCGTCCACCAACGTCAAATGCGCCCCGTAAGCCAGGCACTCCACCCGGTTGGCCAGCGGCACATCCTTCGGCATAAAAATGTGCGACTCCATCCCCGCTGCTGCCGCATACGCCGCCAGCGCACCGCCCGCATTCCCCGCCGAAGGCGCCGCCAACTTCGTCAATCCATAACTGCGCGCCATGGTCACCGCCAGCGCCAGGCCTCGCGCCTTGAAGGTTCCCGTCGGATTCGCACCCTCTTCCTTGAGCCACACGTTCTCGTAGCGCCGGCTCGCCAGCATCGGCGTCCAGCCTTCGCCCAGCGTCACCGGCTCCGCATCTGGAAGCACTTGACGGTAGCGCCATAGCCCGCTCCAGCGGCCATCCTGCTCGCTCTTCCCAACCAGCCCGCGCTGCGCCCGCCCCGCCGCGCCCTTCAAATCGTAGCGAACATAAAGCGGCCCGGCGCACGCCGTGCAAACCGTCTGTGGCATAGCCGCGTCCAGGTGCAAATGGCATCGCGAGCATTCCAGAAAAGAAATCTTGGCCATAAGATAAGGTAAACCTCAATGCCTCACGTCCCTCCCATCTCCGACCTGCCCATCCCAGTCCAGCCCGCCGCGCCCCGCGCCCGCCAATCCTCTGGCGCTCTCGTTGCTCTCTCCGCGGCGGCCGCCGTGCTGTTCGCCGCCGGCCTGCTCGCCCTGCTCCTGCATGCGGCCGCGCAGCTCGCCGTCGCCCTCCGCTGGGCCGGACTCGTCCTCTTTATTCCCTATGCCGTCCGCCGCCGCTCTCTTCTGCTGTGGACCTTCTTCGCCATGCTCGCCGGCGCCGAGCTAGGCGTGGACGCGCCCGCTGTCGCTGCTCAAACCCACTTCCTCGCCGATATCTTTCTCCGCCTCATCCGCATGATCGTCGCCCCGCTCATCTTTGGAGGCATCGTCACCGGCATCGCCGGCCACGACCACCTCTCGGGCATCGGCCGCGTCGCCCTCAAATCCATCCTCTTTTTTGAGGCCGTCACCACCGCCGGACTCATCCTCGGCGCCATCGCCATCAATCTCTCTCAAGCCGGCGTCGGCGTTTCGCTCCCCGCCGCTATCCAGGCTCCCGCGCTCGCCGCCCATTCCTCAACGTGGCAAGACGTTCTGCTCAACATCTTTCCTGAAAACATCGCCCAGGCCGTGGCCCAGAATCAAATCCTCCAGGTGGCCATCTTCGCCCTGCTCTTCGGAACGGCTCTTGCCACCATGCCACAGTCGCGCCGCGCCCCGCTTGTCAGCGTCCTTCAGTCGCTCACTGAGGCCATGTTCCGCCTCACCCGCATCATCATGTATATGGCCCCCGTTGCCGCCGGAGCCGCGCTCGCCGCCACCGTTGGCAGCATGGGCCTGCTCACGCTTCTGCCGCTGGTCAAGCTGGTGGTCACCTACTACGCCGCCCTCGCCGCTTTCATCCTGCTCATCCTCGCGCCCATCCTGCTCTTCGCCCGCATCCCCATTGCCCGCTTCGTCGCCGCCGTCGCCGAGCCTGCCGCCATCGGCTTTGCCACCACCACCTCTGAAGCCGCGCTGCCACTGGCCATGGAGCGCATGGAAGCTTTCGGCGTCCCTCGCTGGATCGTCTCCTTCGTCATCCCCACCGGCTACAGCTTCAACATGACCGGCTCAAGCCTTTATCTCTCCATGGCCGCCATCTTCGCCGCTCAGGCCTCCGGCATCCATCTCACTCTCGGCGAACAGCTCGTCATGCTGGCCACTCTCCTGCTCACCAGCAAAGGAGTAGCCGGCGTGCCCCGCGCGGTTCTCGTCGTCCTTCTGGCTACCGCCGGCTCGCTCCACATCCCCACAGCTGCCATCCTCATGATCCTCGGGGTGGACACCCTCATGGACATGGGCCGCACCGCCATGAACGTCATCGGCAACTGCATGGCCTCCGCCGTAGTCGCCCGCTGGGAAGGCGAGCTGAAGCTACCCGCTCTCCCGTCTTAAGTCCACTCACCCCTCCAGATTTTCTGATTTCGACGTCCCCAAAAATCTCCATCCCCCATCTATCGAGCGTGCCGGGGTGGATGCTCGATGGGTGGGAAACCACCAGCGCCACCCATCGGCCACCGGGGTTTGGCGCCTTCCATCCTGTTTCCAATCAGCCTATCCACGTAAGCCCCATACAATAGTGGCTACGCAATGAGCCGCGCCAGGACTCCCGCCAAAACCCGCGCCGAGCGCCGCAACTCAGCGCATCCAAAAGCGCCTTCACGAGAACCGCGCCCAGCCGCCCGCGGTCTCAATGCCGCTCTCGCCGCGCTGCTCGCGGCCGTCACCATCGCCCTTTACAGCCCGGTAATTGGCCATTCGTTCCTCGTCCTCGACGATCACGATTATGTAACCGCAAATCCCCACATTCATGAAGGGCTCTCCTGGCACACCATCAAGTGGGCTTTCACGTCCACTGAAGCGGCAAACTGGCATCCGCTCACCTGGCTCTCGCATGCTCTCGACTATCAGCTCTTCGCGCTCAATTCGGCTGGCCATCATTTCAGCAGCATTTTGATGCACGCTCTCAATGCGGCCCTGTTATTTCTGCTGCTCGCATGGGCCACCAAACGCCTTGGACCAAGCCTGATGGTCGCATCCCTGTTCGCCGTTCACCCCCTCAATGTCGAGTCCGTTGCCTGGATCGCCGAGCGCAAAAATGTCCTGAGCACATTGTTCTTCTTTCTGGCTATCGCCGCCTATGCCCGGTACGCGCAAAAACCGCGCCTGTCGCGCTACCTGCTGGTAGCTGCCTTGTTTGCCGCGGGACTCATGGCCAAGCCTATGGTCATTACTTTGCCGCTTGTGCTGCTGCTGCTCGATTACTGGCCTCTCGAAAGAACCCCAGGCGCCACCCTACCGCCCGCCTCCAACCCCATTCCGCGCGCCACATTTTCCCGGCTCGTGCTTGAAAAAATCCCGCTCCTTTTCCTCTCCGCCGGCAGCGCATGGATCACCCTTTTCGCCCAGCGTCCTGCCGAGCGCTCCATCGCCGAACTTCCCTTTGCCCTGCGGAGTGAAAATGCCGTCCTGGCCTACGCGCTCTACCTTTTAAAAATGATCTGGCCCGCGCGCCTTGCCTTCTATCCCCATCCCGTCAGCGCTCCCCCTGCCTGGCAATGGATTCTCTCCGCGCTCGTCCTCATCGTCGTTACCGCGTTTGTAGTTCGCTTTCGCAGCAAGCGCTACTTGCCGTTTGGCTGGCTCTGGTTCCTGGTTACCTTAATTCCCGTCATCGGCCTGGTGCAGGTGGGGGAGTACGCCATGGCCGATCGCTACGCCTACATTCCGCTCATCGGGATTTTTATCATGATTTCATGGGGCCTGGCCGATTTGGCCCGCGCCAACAAACTCCCCGCCCTTTGGCTCGCAATTCCGGCCTTATGCGTTCTAGCGGCCTTGGCCTGTGTCACCTGGCGTCAGATCGATTTTTGGCAAAGCGATTACGACCTCTGGTCGCACACCCTCGAGGGCGCTGAAAATCCCATGGCCTACAACGCCCTCGCCATGACCCTCATGCACCCCGACACCGAGATGACCACGCGCGACCTCGAGAGCTTCACCACCCAGCAGAGCCGCATGGACCAGGCCCGCGGTTATTTCGAGCGGGCCCTCGAGCTGCGCCAGCCGCAGGCCCAGCAAGACCCAGCCGCATACCTGCCAGACATGGCAAGGACCCTGAACAATCTGGGCTCTCTTGACCGGCTCCAGAACCGCCCCGACGATGCCCGCCAGCACAGTGAGCGTGCTCTCCAGATTTACCGCCAGCTCGCCGCGCAGAATCCTGACGTCTACCGCCCCTATCTGGCTGCCACCCTTAGCAACCTTGGCACGCTCGATCGGCGCCAGAACCGCATGTATGAAGCCCGCTGGCATTTTCAGGAGGCGTTGCAGATCGACCGCCAGCTTGGCGCGCAAAATCCCGTCGAATACCTGCCCAACATCGCCATGACGCTCAATGAGCTTGGCTTTCTCGATGCAAGCCAGAACCGGCTCGACGAGGCCGGCCAACACTATGACGAGGCCCTGAAGATTGACCGCCAATTGGCCCAGCAAAGTCCCGCCATCTACCTGCGCGACCTGGCCATGACGCTCACCAACTTCGGTCTCCTCGACGCATTTCAGCAGCGGTTAGACGAGGCGCGCGGGCACTTTGAGGAGGCCCTGAAGATTGACCGCCAGTTGGCCCAGCAGGATCAGGCCGTTTACCTGCCTGACGTGGCCATGACCCTGAGCAACCTTGCCAGGGTTGACCGCCTTCAGAACCGCATCGAAGAATCCCGCGCCCACTACACTGAGGCCGCCTCCATCTACCGCCAACTCTCCCAATCCGACCCCGCCCGATACGCCGCCAACGCCGCCCAGGTTGAAGCCGCCCTGAAAGAACTGCACTAAAGTCCTCTGCCAAAAAGCTGTCATCCTGAGCGAAAGGGGCCCCAAACGTCTTTCAGTTTGGGGGTGGAGTTTGGGGGGGGAGTCGAAGGATCTGCGTTTTTGCCGCGCCAAATGACGTCAAGAACTTCTGGGACACCACCCTAGTTTCGCTGAATTGCATTGAGTGAATGAGGGGATCTGACGTGAAACTGAACTATGTAACGCTGGCCATTCTCGCTGTCTTCGTCGTGATCGCTGCAAGGTTCGTCCTGGAGCAGCCCTGGACAGCTCAGCACATCGCCGGGCTCGCGATTGCAATTCCGTCCTTTGTCCTCTTTTCCCTGGCCCGCATTCAGCTGGGACGGGCCTTCAGCATTGAAGCCAAGGCGACCACTCTGGTCACCACAGGCCTCTACTCCCGCATCCGCAATCCCATCTACGTCTTCGGCAGCCTGATGATCGCGGGAGTCATGATCTGTGTCAATAAGCCTTGGTGGCTGCTCACCTTTGCCGTTCTGATTCCATTGCAGGTTCGTCGCACCCGGAAGGAGGAGCAGGTGCTCGAAGAGAAATTTGGCTCGGCCTATCTGGACTACAAGCGTAAGACGTGGTTCTGATCCGCGGATGAACGAAGTTGTTCGTCAGAGGGCTATTCAAGCTGGCCGCGTCTCAACAAACTTTGTGGAATCCGATTTCCATAAGCGCCGCGGCTTTTTCAAGCGTGGCGGCCACATGCCCCACTCCCACCGCGCAGTGGTGCGCCGGCCCCTGGGCATTCCATGCATTCGCGAATCCCCGCGCGCCCAGCGAAAAGCGGTAACGGCTGTTGGTATTGCCGATCTCCATGATTTCCCCGGCCACGCAATCGCCTTCGGCTACCAGCAACTTGAAGCCCGTCTCCGCATCCTCCGCAACCGAGAGCAGCGTCACCGGACCGTACTTCACGCTCATCTCTACTGACAGCCCGCGCCCCACCTTGCCGTGATAAACCTTAAGCGGCCGCACCTTGGTTTTGCCCTGGCTGATGGCGATGTGTCCCGGTCCGTCGTGTCCCATCAGCACCAGGTCGTCTTTAAAGTCCATCGCGTAGAACTCGGTAAACGAGCCGCCCGCGCCCAGCGAGTCCATCACCTTCATGGCCATCGCATTTTTCACCTCGTACTCGCCGGCCACAGGAATATGTCGCGCCGTCAGCAGAGAAGTGCCCAGGATGATGGAGCTCATGGTGTCTTCGTTCGCCGCATTGCCTGAGCCCATGTAGTAGTAGGCCAGCGCATCCAGTTCGTGCCGCGCTGCGAACGCATCCAGAGCCACCGAAGTACGCGCCGCGCGCCTCAGTTCTTCCGCCGGGCAGTCCGGCTGCACATCGAACGTTGTGTGAAACTCCTCCACGCGTCTGCCCAGATCTTCTTCGCTCACTTCAGCGGACAGCGCGCTCAGCTCGTCCACTTCCACCAGCTCCACATGTGTGCCAAAGACAATCGACACCAGCGTCACGTCGGTCATAATGTCCAGCATCCCGCTGTAGTAGTGGCCCATCAAACCCAGCCGTGCCCACTCCAGCGTAGAGCGCACCCGCGCCGCCGCCAGCCATTCCTCAATCTCGCGCCAGGTCAGTTCCTCATCCAGTTCGCCGGTCACCTGGTGGAAGGGAATCCGCGCGCGCTTGAACAAGTTGGCAATCTCCGGAACCGGGCACGCCGAACAAAACGCCAGCCATTCGCCGGTCATAGCCGTGCGATCGTTCAGCTGGTTAAATGCCTGGTAATCGATCGCCGCCTGCGGCTGCAGATTCAGCACCACCACCGGCACGCCCGCGCACTGCACCAGCGGCAGCACGGTGTTTGAAAGCGCATAGGTGGTCACGTAGATAAACAACACGTCGATGTCATCGCGGCGGCATTGGTGCCCGGCCTCACGCGACCGGCCCGGCGTATCAACCAGCCCCAGGTTCACCACCTCCACGCCAGGACGCTGTAGCCGCGCCGCCACGTGCGCCACGTAGCCCCTCAGCCGTTCCTCGAGCCCAGCAAATTGGCTCCAGTACGCCTGGCAGCCAATGCCGCACAGCCCCACCCGCAATGAACGCTCGTCATTCATCGTGCTTCTCATCCCCTTGGCTTCGATCGCCGCGTGTCCTCAGGCCAGATAAAAAATCTCTTCCATCATCGGAAATCTCTCCCCCGGCCTCAATCCCTCCACCGGCGCAAAGAACGGCTTCATGGTCTCCTGCCAGCGCAGGTTCACAGGGTCATTGTCCAGCAGGCTCCATGAAGCGTCAAAATCCGCCGCGCGCAGCGTGAGGATCAATAAGTCGTCCCTGCGAAATATGGAGTACTCGCTGATGCCTACGCTCGTCAGCAGCGCGCGCATCTCCGGCCACACGTTGCGGTGCGCTTCCTCGTAAGCCTCTGTAACTCCCGGCCGCAAATGCAAAATGAATGCGTACCGCTTTAGCGGCGCGCCGGGGACTGAAGGAGCTCCCGCCGCCGCGCTCACCAGCTCACCACCGTAACAGCAAAAGGCTCCAGCCTAAGTTTGCCGTCGACCGGTTTCACGCTTCGCGCCGGCCCATCGCCCGTTTGCACATCCACCGTCAGCGCACTCGCCTTATCGGCATCGGGCAGCGCCACTTCAATCGCGTGATCCCGCTTATTTGCCAACAGCAGCTTGTGTCCCGCAGGCGTAATGAAGGCTTGCACTGCGAGGTTCTCCGCTTCCGCTCCTCCAGTGTCGGCGTCCACCAGCGTGTCGCCCGGATGGAACGAATCCTTGATCAACTTCAGCACCCAGAAGCGTGCATTGGGCTTGTTGTTCTCCCAATTCATCATGCTCACGCTGGGAAACTGCGTTGGGTAGCCCACCAGCTGCGATTCACCGATGATGTCGATCTGTTGCCGCGAAAGCTCGATGAAGAGATAGGCATAAACCGAGCCGGCCAAATTCCAATAAGCAGCCGGCGGAGGCACGTTATCTGCCGGAGTGTTGTCGGTCCGCAAAATCACTCCCAGTTCGTCGGTGTCTGTCTTGGTCTGCGGCGAAAGCCGCTTGCGAATGCTCTCGATATAACGAACCGTGTTCAGGAACCCATCGGCCTGGTCGAAGTAAGTGTACTGCCAGTCGGCGATGGTCTCCGCGGCGCGAGGAACCGCATAAAAGTGGTACGAGATGTAGTCAATCGGAATCCCCGGCTTGTGATTTGCCGGATTCAGAAAATACTCCACGAAATCGGGATGGTTGCTCGGCGCTCCAAGCGCCATGCCCATAAACTTCGTCTCCGGGCTCACACGTCGAATTCCCTCGACGATCGCGTCATAGCGTTTTGCGTAATCTTGCGCCGTGGTCGCGTGTTCGAACTCCACCTCGTTCAGCACCTCCCACACCGGAAACCTGTAGTGGTAGCCTGACTCGTGGCGCACTCCGTTCTCGTCCGTAAAGCCGCCGTTCACATACCAGCTCACCAGCCGCCCGTAGTAGTCGCCCAGTTCCTTGCCCGTCGGGTCGCGCAGCTCGGTGCCTTGCGTGTAATCCCACACCGGCTTGTTCGGGTCCGCCGGGTAAGTCACAGGTTTGTCCGTCTTGAAAAGCCAGGCCGGGATGGTGCTGAAATTCATCACCGTCGGGTGCCCTTCGGTCGCGGCCAAAAAATCCTTGGTCATCGGGTCGATCAGCGTGAAGTCCCATGAAGTCTTTTGCGGCGTCGGCGGTTCCAGTTCGGCCACGGCCAGCCGTGGATATGGCAGCCACGGCACATAGCGCACATAATCCGCGCCCAGTTCCTTCACAGCCTTGTACGATGCAGCGCTCAGCGGCTGGCCCGGCCGAAGCGGCGGGTTCACCACCACCTGCAGCGTCGGAGTGGAATGGGAAATGACCGTGGTTTTATCCCAGTGAATCGTGAGCGTTGCCGGCTTCTGCGCTGCTGCAAGAACCACACAGCCCACGCCAACCATGGCCGGCATCAGCAGCCGGATAAGGCTCCGAATGTTCTGTTTTACTTGAATCGAAGATTGCATAATGACTCCTTGCGCGTACGCCGCCGGTTTTAGGCAGCCCGGAAAATTGCATTTGAATGCGCGAAAAAGGTATATCACCGCAGGGCGTGTCTTAGCGAGTTTGGCCGCACGTTGACAGCGGTTTAGTGTGACGGTAGCGGCTTCAGCGTGAAGGGCACAGGTTCTACCGGCTGCGAAAAAAATCATCTCAGGCATCCACTGAAGAGGCTTTGTATCACGGCGCGACTTCACCGGGGTCCCCGGCGACAGGTCTTCGTCGCTGGGGTGGGGCTTCAGTCGCGCCGATAAACCCAGTAGAATGACCTGGGCTTCAGCCCCTGAGGGTCGGTGTTCTTTTCAAAATGACCCACCACTCGTTCGCTGGGCAACGATTTCATCGAAGCTCAATCGCCGCAAATCAGCTTTTATCTCCAAGTTGTATCCTTTCTGAGTGCAGCCCTGCTTGCCGATAGCTATTTTCATTTCGAAAGAAGAACCCCATGCCCGAAACAGTTCTTAGGCTCGATGCACGCGACAATGTTGTGGTGGCGCTGGCGCCGCTCGACCCAGGCACCGTGGCGCGCTTTGGCGCAGAATCCTGCCCGGTAACGCAGCAAATTGCCGCCAAGCACAAGATGGCGCTCACAGATCTGAACCCTGGCGACCTGGTTTATCTCTACGGCATGGTGGTTGGCGAAACGGTTGAAGCCATTCCGCGCGGCGGCCTGCTCACCACGCGCAACGTGCGCCATCGCGCCCAGGACTATTCCGCGGTCCGCCATCCCGCGTCGATCGCCGTACCCGATGCCTCGCAATGGGCCGCGCGCAGTTTCATGGGCTATCACCGCGCCGATGGACAGGTGGGCACGCGCAACTACTGGATCGTCCTGCCGCTTGTCTTCTGTGAAAACCGCAACGTTGAGCGCATGAAAGAAGCGCTCGAAGAAGAACTCGGTTACGGCAGCGCCAACAACGCCTATCGCCGCCTTGTGCGCCAGTTGATTCAAAGCGAAGGACGCAACGGCCACGCCGATGCCCCTCAGCTCTCAGACGCTCGCCCTGAGCGTGTCTTCCCCAATATCGATGGCGTGCGCTTTCTCACTCATCAGGCCGGCTGCGGCGGAACGCGTCAGGACTCACAAGCGCTGTGCGGATTGATGGCCGGCTACATTCACCACCCCAACGTGGCCGGCGCAACCGTGCTCAGCCTTGGCTGCCAGAATGCGCAGCCAAGCATTCTGCTGGACGAACTGCGCGCCCTCGATCCGGAACTGCGCAAGCCCGTGCTGATCTTCGAGCAGCAAAAGTCGGGAAGTGAATCGACCCTCATCAGCCAGGCCCTGGACCAGACGTTTGCCGCGCTTGTTGAAGCCAATCGCGTTCAGCGCGCGCCCGCGCCGCTCTCCGCCCTCACCGTAGGTTTGCAGTGCGGAGGCTCCGACGGATTCAGCGGCATCTCGGCCAATCCCACCGTGGGCTACGTCTCCGATCTTGTCGTGGGCGCCGGCGGCAAGACCATCCTCTCAGAGTTTCCTGAGTTGCACGGCGTGGAGCAGGAGCTCATCAACCGCTGCACCACAGATCAACTGGCCGAGCGCTTCCGCGATCTCATGCAGACGTACGCGGCGCGCGCCAAAGCCGTTCACTCGGGCTTCGACGCCAATCCATCCCCCGGCAACATCCGTGACGGCCTCACCACCGACGCCATCAAGTCAGCGGGTGCGGCGCGCAAGGGCGGCATATCGCCCATCACCGGCGTCATCGACTATCCCCAGTACGCCACCACGCCCGGACTCACGCTGCAATGCACGCCCGGCAACGACGTAGAGAGCGTCACGGCGCAGGTCGGCGCGGGCTCGAACCTGGTCCTCTTCACCACCGGCCTCGGCACGCCCACCGGCAATCCCGTCGCGCCGATCATCAAAATCTCTTCCAACTCCACGCTGGCCGGCCGCATGGCCGACATCATCGACTTCGACGCAGGCCCCATCGTCACCGGCGAAGCAACCATCGCGGAGTCAGCAGAGAAGCTGCTCGAACTCTCCATTGAAGTAGCCAGCGGCAACCGGCACACCAAGGCCGAACTGCGCGGCCAAACCGATTTCATTCCCTGGAAGCGCGGAGTCTCGCTCTAACCCTCCGCCGGCGTCGCCGCCCCACGGTAAATGAAACTTCCGTATCCCAAAAATGTTCCGTGCCCCACCCATCGGAAGTTTTTTGTCCGATGGGTGCGAGACCATAACCCCGACCTGCCAAATCACGCGCTCTATTCCAAAAACGAAGCCACCACCGCCAGCGCAGCAATCGCCGCCGTCTCCGCGCGCAGAATGCGCGGCCCCAGCGACACCGCGCGCCATCCATTCGCATCGAAGAGCGCCTCTTCCTCCGGAGCCCACCCGCCCTCAGGACCAATGGCAATCTCCAGCGTCGGCATCTCCGACTGCGCCTGCGCTACAGCCTCTTCAATGGATTGACGCAACGTCGTAGTCCGTTCCTGCTCGGCCAGCACGATGCGCGTAGCTTGGGGAGCCGCCTTCACCCGCGCAGCCAGCGGAGCCGGATCGTGAATCACCGGAACGTCGGACCTGCGCGCCTGCTGCGCCGCCTCATGCACAATGCGCCGCCAGCGCTCCGCGCGCTTCTCCGCGGCCTGCGCCAGGTGTTTCTCCGTCCGCCGCGCAATCACCGGAGCGACTGCCGCAACGCCCAGCTCGGTTGCTTTCTCCAGCGCCCACTCCATGTGATCGAACTTGTAGAGGGCCAGCACCAGCGTCACCGGCAGCGCGGGATCGGACTCAACTTCGGCAATCAAATTAAATCGAACTTCCTGCGGCGAAACCGCCGCCACCTCGGCATGAAACACGTGGCCGCCCGCCACCACGTCGGCCTCCATGCCTGGATGCGCGCGCAACACGCGAGCCATATGTTCAGCCGTCGCGCCCACAATGGTTGCGGTGGCCTCGTCCCAATCTTCGGCAATCCAGCGGCGTCGCGTCATGATTTTTTTTAAAGATTCTCCCTTACTCAAAGTCTATTTTACCCGCATAAACACTAAGGGGAACGCTTTAAGCGTCCCCCTGAAGTGTTGCCTTTTGGTTGGTTGATCCGCTACTTCTTCTTTGCGGCCTTCTTGGCTGCTTTCTTCGCGGGTGCCTTCTTGGCTGGTGCCTTCTTAGCTGCCTTTTTCGTTGCCATTTTTTCCTATTCTCCCTTTCGATGGATTGGATCGAACCTGCAATTATTAAATTGCAGTTGAAGCATGTATAGATTCATCAATCAACAGTGTCAAGGAAAAAACGAATGAAGAGTGGAAAAATGGTCAACAATTTTTTCCGCTTCGGTGCGGCGAGCGATTGAATATCTGAAATTGAATCGCAAGATTCGATCTGCAATGCGTCGTCGCGGATGGATTTTGCGCGAATGAGCCTGCGAAAAAAGTTGAGAGCCGGCGCCAGTGTTCCGTTTAGCTCAGCACTCGATGATGTTCAACGCAAGCCCTGCCAGGCTTGTCTCCTTGTAGCGCGACTGCATATCCAGCCCCGTCTGATACATCGTGTGGATCACCTGGTCGAGCGAGACCTTGTGCGCTTCCTGCTCGTTGAGCGCCAGCCGCGATGCTTGCACGGCCTTTGCGGCGCCCATTGCATTGCGCTCGATGCACGGAATCTGCACCAGCCCTCCAATCGGATCGCACGTCATGCCCAGGTTATGCTCCATCGCAATCTCCGCGGCGTGCTCCACCTGTCCATTCGTCCCGCCCAGCGCGGCTGTCAGGCCGCCCGCGGCCATCGAGCACGCCACGCCCACCTCGCCCTGGCAACCGACTTCCGCGCCGCTGATGGAGGCGTTCTCCTTGTAAAGGATGCCGATCGCCGCCGACGTGAGAAAGAAACGCAGAATGCCTTCACGGTCTGCGTCGGGCATGAAGCTCAGATAATAGAGCGCCACGGCGGGAACCACGCCGGCCGCGCCATTGGTAGGCGCGGTCACCACGCGTCCGCCGGCAGCGTTCTCTTCGTTCACCGCCATGGCCCACACCGTGACCCAATCCAGCGGAGCCAACGGATCTCCGCGCAGACCGCTGGCTTCCTTCTCGCGCAGCCGCTCCGCCAGCCGGTGCGCGCGGCGGCGGACATTCAAACCGCCAGGCAGAATCCCTTCCGCCGCAATGCCGCGCTCAACGCAGGTCTGCATCGCCTGCCAGATGCGTTCAATCCCATCCCTCACCACATCCACCGGCGCGCGCCCTGCACTGTCTGGCGTAGCGGCCACCAGCGCGCACTCGTTCTCTAACATCAATTGGCTGATCGAAAGCTCGTTGACATGAGCCATGGCCAGCAGTTCCGCAGCGCTGTGAAACGGAAAGGGGATTTCGGCTTGCGGCTTCTCAGTGAAGAGTTGCTTGCCGTCAGAATCGGCTGTTTCGTCCTCGGTGATGAACCCGCCGCCGATGGAGAAGAAGGTGCGCTCGTCGAGCACCCCGCCCACCGCGTCATAAGCCTTGAGGCGAAGGCCGTTCGGATGCTGAATGTGCGCGCCGGGGGGAAACATGGTGGCGCGATTGAAGATCAGGTCGCTGGATTCTTCAAACCGAATGGACCTCGTTCCAGCCAGGTTGATCCGCCCTGCCGCGCGAATCTCCGCGACTGTCGACTCAATCGCCGCTGGATCGATGGTAGCCGGCTCATTGCCCGCCAGACCCAGCAACACAGCTCGATCAGTCCCGTGGCCCAGCCCGGTCAACGCCAGCGAGCCGAATAAATCCACCCGCACCCGCGCAACGCTGTCGAACACGCCTCGCGGCCCCAGCTCCCGCGCAAAGCGGCAGGCAGCGCGCATCGGCCCCATGGTATGCGAACTCGAAGGCCCCACGCCGATCTTGTACAGATCAAAAAGACTCGTCACCACAAAATTGTAGCGCCCGCCAGTGAACAGGGAACAGTGAACAGTGAGCAGTGAGCAGTGAACGGTGAGCAGTGAGCGGCGAATCGTCCGTAACCAACCCCTAACCCCTATTCCCTAACCGCTGACCCCTGAGCCCTGTTTCTGTTACACTCGCTGCAACTTTCCAATATGCTTTTCAAGGCCCTCAGCGCTGCTGTTTACGGCATCGACGCCAATCTCATTGACGTCGAGGTGGACTATAGCGGCGCCGTGATGGACAAGGATGTCTTCCACACAGTGGGTCTGCCTGACGCCGCGGTACGCGAAAGCCGCGACCGCGTGCGCGCCGCCATCAAGAACTCCGGCTACCTTATTCCGCCGACCTTCATCACCATCAACCTGGCGCCCGCCGACATGAAGAAGGAAGGCGCAGGCTTCGATCTTCCCATCGCCGTCGGCATTCTCGGCGCATACGGCGCGCTGCGCATTGACGACCTGAGCCAATTTCTGCTGGTCGGCGAACTGGGGCTCGACGGCAGCGTGCGCCCGGTGCCCGGCATGTTGCCCGTGGCCATTCTCGCACGCGAAAAAAATATCCCCAACCTGATTCTGCCTGCGGCCAATGCCGCCGAGGCCGCCGTGGTCGAAGGCGTCAATGTCTACCCGGTCTCATCTCTGCTCGACGTCCTTGAGCTGCTCAACTCCGCGGTTGTAGGCGTCATTCAGCGCGAGCCATACCGCGTTGAAACCCAGGCGCTGCTCACCGAGCTGCAACACTTCTCCGTGGACTTCAAAGACGTGCGCGGCCAGCAGACGGCCAAGCGAGCTCTCGAAGTAGCCGCGGCCGGCAGCCACAACATTCTCATGATCGGCCCGCCCGGCTCGGGAAAAACCATGCTCGCCAAGCGCCTGCCCTCCATCCTCGCCCCGCTCACCTTCGAGGAGGCTCTTGAGACCACCAAGATTCACTCCGTGGCCGGAGTGCTGGACGCGGCGGCCGGTCTGGTCACGCAGCGCCCCTTTCGCTCGCCGCACCACACAATCTCTGACGCGGGCCTCATCGGCGGCGGCATCGTGCCCCGGCCCGGCGAAGTTTCCCTGGCCCACAACGGCCTCCTGTTTCTCGACGAGCTGCCGGAGTTTCCCCGCAACGTGCTCGAAGTCATGCGCCAGCCGCTTGAAGATCACACGGTGACCATCGCCCGCGCCTCCATGTCGCTCAGCTTTCCCGCGCGCTTTATGCTGGCCGCGGCCATGAACCCCTGCCCCTGCGGCTACTTCAACGACAAATCGCGCGAGTGCATGTGCACCCCGCCCATGATTCAGCGTTACGTGGCCAAAATCTCCGGCCCGCTTCTCGACCGCATCGACATTCACATCGAAGTGCCGGCTGTGCAATATAAGGAGCTGCGTGGCGGCGCTGCAGCCGAAGGCTCTGCCGAGATAAGAGCCCGCGTGATGGCCGCGCGCGAGCGTCAGCGACTTCGCTTCAGGAAGGCTGGCGAAAAAATCTATGCCAACGCGCAAATGACCACCCGCCAGATTCGCTCCCACTGCGAGTTGGGCGCCGACGCCGAGCGCTTGCTTGAGCGCGCCATGCAGCAGCAGGGCCTGACCGCGCGCGCCCACGACCGCATCCTTAAAGTGGCGCGCACCATCGCCGATCTCGAAGGCTCCGAGCATCTCACCGTGGCCCACCTGGCCGAAGCCATTCAGTACCGCACCCTCGACCGCAGCTACTGGGCGTGATAAAAAGCGGTCCACAAGAAACACCACCTCAGCGATTCTCGCGCCGTTGAGTTATACCATAGAGGAATCCTGGAGGTGACCCGCATGCGAATCAGCATGAGATTCTTCACCGTGGCGGCCATGGCAGCCGCCCTTGCATTCACGGCTGCGGCCCAGCAGCCTACCAAGGTCATCGGCTTCATGACCGACTTCGACGTCAAAGACGATGCTGTTGGAATCTGCAAAGCCGTCATGGTCGGCATCGCGCCGGACGTGCGCATCCTCGATATCACGCACCAGTCCGAGCCATTCAACATCGCCATGGGCGCGCGCTTTCTTGCCGGTTCCGCGCCCTATTTTCCCAAAGACGCAGTTTTCGTCGTTGTCATCGATCCCACGGTCGGTTCCACGCGCAAGGCCATCATCGCCAAATCCCGCGTCGGTCAATTCTTCGTCCTCCCTGACAACGGCCTGCTCACTCTCGTTCAGGATCGCGACGGCATTGTTGCCGCCCGCGAAATCACCAACCCCGCCTGGATGATCGGCTCCGGCATCTCTTCCACCTTTCACGGCCGCGACATTTTCTCGCCCGCCGGCGCTCACCTTGCCCGCGGCGATGACTGGACCACCGCCGGCCCCGAGCTCGACGTTGCCAAACTCGTCCGCCTCGATCTAAAGATGGCCACCATCGACTCGGCCGGCCTGCATGGAAAGGTCATCGGCACTGACGGCCCATTCGGCAACCTCGTGCTCAACGTGCCCGCCGCGACCTTCAGGCAACTTGGCTACAAGCTCGGCGACCTTGTCCCTGTCACACTCGCCGGCAAGCAATTCGCCTTTCCTTTCGTCAAAACTTTCAGCGATGTCCCCGTCGGCAAGGAGCTTTTCTATATTGACTCTCGTGGCCGTCTTTCGCTGGGCATCGATCAGGGCAACTTTTCCTTGACTCATAAGGTCGGCGAAGGCGCGGACCTGTCGATTCCGAAGAAGTAACATCGAGATCTCTTGAGGAGGAATCCGCGATGCGAAAATTTCGCTGCGAATCGTCCAACACGCCCGGCTGGTCCAAAATATTTGGAGCCATCATGCTCACCGCCCTCGCGGCCCAAGCTCAGCAATCTCCCCGGCATTGGTCCATCGTTGTCCATGGCGGCGCGGGAGTCATCGAGCGCTCCGCTCTCACTCCCGCGGCCGATGCAGCCTATCGCGCCTCGCTTACCCAGGCCACTCAAGCCGGAGCCAAGGTCCTCGATCGCGGTGGCTCATCGCTCGACGCTGTCGAGGCTGCCATCCAGATCCTCGAAGACGATCCGCTCTTCAACGCCGGCCGCGGCGCGGTCTTCACCTCCGAAGGCAAAAACGAGCTCGATGCATCCATCATGGACGGCTCCAATCTCAAGGCCGGCGCGGTAGCCGGAGTCACGCGCACCCGCCATCCCATCAGCCTCGCGCGTGCGGTCATGGAGAAGTCCCCCTACGTCATGATCATCGGCTCCGGCGCCGATGCGTTCGCCGGTCGCGTTGGCCTGGAGCAAGTGGACCCAAGCTTCTTCTTCACGGAGTCCCGATGGCGTTCGCTGGTCAAGCAGCTCGAAAAAGAGAGCCGCCCCATTCCGCCGCGTCCCGCCGGTGCGCCGCCTCCAGGCGCGGTCGTGCCCGTTGCCCAGCTTAATGAGCTTGACGAGCAAGACGGCATGCACCGCTATGGCACCGTCGGCGTGGTGGCCCTCGACCGCCAGGGCAACGTCGCCGCAGGCACCTCAACCGGCGGATTGCAGGCCAAAGCCCCGGGCCGCGTCGGCGACTCGCCCATCATCGGCGCCGGCACCTACGCCTCCAACGCCTCCTGCGCCGTCTCCGCCACCGGCAGCGGCGAGTACTTCATCCGCCTCGGCGTAGCCCGCGAAATCTGCAACCTGGTCGCTTTCAAAGGCATGGCGCTGCAACAGGCCGCCGACCAGGTCATTCACCAGGAGCTAGAAGCGCTCCACGGCGATGGCGGCGTTATCGCCCTCACTCCCGATGGCCAAACCGCCTTTAGTTTCAACACTCCCGGCATGTTCCGCGCCCGCCTGGCAGAAGGTGGCAAGCTCCAGGTCAACATATATAAGGATGAGCCGTAGCCCCAACCCGCGTCGCCCGCCAAGATTGACACAGGTTATGTGCGCACATATACTGTGTAAGTGAACATCACTCTCTCCATTGACGAGCAGATTGTCGAGCGCGCCCGCGAAAAGCTCCGCGCCACCGGCAAAAGCATCAACCAGGAGATCCGCGAGCACCTCCAGCACATCGCCGGCGACGACGACATCGAACGCGCTACCGAATATCTGGAGAAAACCTCCGGACTCGGAAGGCCCGATGAAGGATGGAAATGGAACCGGGACGAGCTCTATGAGGACCGCCTCAAATTAAAAGGAAAATGAACACAGAGGGTGAAATGCGCACGTTCCTCGATACAAATGTTCTTGTCTATTCCGACGATCCCAGAGACCTCGCTAAGCAAGCAAGATCCATCAATCTTATAAAGGACCACCTCCGCTTGCGGGAGGGAGTGGTGTCGCTACAAGTGCTCCAGGAGTATTTTGCGTCAGCCACAGGGAAACTCAAACTCGATTCGGGATTAGCCAAACAGAGAGTTGAGGCATTCGCCCAATTCCACGTAGCGGAACCTAAACTCTCTGACCTGTTGGCGGCCATCGATCTGCACCGCTTGCACGGCTTTTCTTACTGGGATGCCCTGGTTCTCCGCATGGCCAGCCAATCCGGCTGCCGCATCCTGCTCAGCGAAGACATGCAGCACGGCCGCGAAATCGACGGCGTCAGAATCGTCAATCCATTCCTCTAAATCGCATTCTCCGCACCAGCATCCAATTTCAAGTTAGAATAACAACAGCACCATGGCCCTCCATCACCCCATCCCGGCCCTCCTCTAGCGGCGCCCGCCGCCCATACCCGTTCCGCGCCCAATTCACTTGTCCACTTCTTCACTTATTCGCTATCCATCCAGCTCGCCCGGAGCCTGGAACCACGGAGCACCCAACATGATCGATCGTCTCGAACAAATGGAGCAGCGCTACGACGAGCTGTCCGCTCAGCTCGGCCTGCCCGAGGTCATCACCGACCACGAGAAATATCAAAAGGCCGGCCGCGCCCTGCGCGAAATCGAAGCCCCGGTCATGAAATTCCGCGAGCTCAAGCAGGTCCAGCAGGGACTGGCCGAAGCCCGCGCCATGCTCTCCGAGAGCGATCCGGAACTGCGCGCAATGGCGAATGAAGAAATCGCCCTTCTGGCCCCGCGCGAACCCGTCCTCGAAGAAGAGATCAAGGTCATGCTTCTGCCCAAGGATCCCAACGACGAAAAGAACGTCATCCTCGAAATTCGCGCCGGCACCGGCGGCGACGAAGCCTCGCTCTTTGCCGCCGAGATCTTCCGCATGTACACCCGCTTCGCCGAGCAGCACAAGTGGAAGATCGAGCTCCTTTCGCTCTCCGAGTCCGGAGTCGGCGGCTACAAGGAAGTCATCGTCATCATTGAGGGCGAGCGCGTCTACTCGCAGATGAAATGGGAGAGCGGCGTCCATCGCGTGCAGCGCGTTCCCGCCACTGAGGCGCAGGGCCGCGTCCACACTTCCGCCGTCACCGTCGCCGTTCTACCGGAGGCCGAGGAAGTCGACGTGAAAATCGAAGCCAAGGATATCCGCATCGACACATTCTGTTCTTCCGGCCCTGGCGGCCAGTCCGTCAACACCACCTACTCCGCCGTCCGCATCACCCACATTCCCACCAACACCGTGGTCAGTTGCCAGGACGAGAAGTCGCAAATCAAAAACCGCGAGAAAGGCATGCGCGTCCTGCGCTCCCGCCTATACGAAATGGAGATGGATCGCCAGAATGCAGAACTGGCCAAAGAGCGCAAGCAAATGGTCGGCACCGGTGACCGCAGCGAGAAGATCCGCACCTATAACTTTCCGCAAAATCGCGTCACCGACCACCGCATCGGCTTAACCCTCCACCAACTCGACCTGGTGATGGAAGGCCGCCTGCAGCCCATCGTCGACGCTCTGATCTCCCACTACCAGGCCGAGCAGTTGAAGGCCGGCAACGCCCAGGCAGCATAAGGCAGTGTCGGATGAAGCTTACAACGCTAAGTAGCCAGAAGATACGAGCCTTGGTGAGCGAAGGCGAGCACGCTCTCGCTGCGGGTCCGCATCCTGAGCGTGCGCGGCGCGACGCGGAAATGTTGTTACTGTATGTTCTCAGAGAAAACGCACACAGTGGACACAAAGCCTGGCTGAATCATCATGGAATAGCGCAGAACATCAACGGTGCTTGGCTCGTAGCGAACAGGAACTTGTCCCCTTTGCCAATGATCCGTGAGGTATTTAATGCACTGGTGATGCGGCGCCGTTACGGCGAGCCCATCCAGTACATCACCGGTGAAACCGAGTTCTACGGCCTTCCTTTTCGCGTCACACCGGATGTCCTGATTCCGCGCCCCGAAACCGAGCACCTGGTCGAAAAAGTCGTCGAGTTAGTCGCCAGTTTTCATGCCCCACGCATCGTCGATGTCGGCACTGGCTCAGGGGCCATCGCCGTCAGCATCGCGCACGATTGGCCTGAAGCTGAGATCACCGCAATCGATCTCTCGCCTGCCGCGCTGGAAGTGGCCCGCGGCAATGCAGAGCGTTTCGGCTGTGCCGATTGTATCCGCTTTCTACAGGGCGATCTGCTCACCCCCGTGGCCGGCGAACGATTCGAAATCATCGTCTCCAACCCGCCCTACGTGCCTGAAACCGACCGCGCCACCCTCGCCGTCGAAGTCCGCGACCACGAACCCGCTCTGGCCCTCTTTGCCGGTCTCGACGGCCTCGCAATCTACCGCCGCCTCATCCCGCAAGCCTTCGCCGCCCTCACTCCCGGCGGCTTTTTCGCGCTTGAAATCGGCTTCGGCCAATCGGAAGCGGTCCGCGCCCTTCTTGCCTCATCCGGCTTCGAGCAGATCGAATTCACTCCCGACCTTCAAGGAATTCTCCGCGTAGTTTCCGCCAGGCGTCCCGTCTTGTTCAGCTCTCGATGAAAACCCAGGTCCTTTCCGTTCAGGCTCTTGGTGATGTAGAGAATCTGCCCATAGTGCAACCCGAAGTGCTCCACCACCTGGTAAACCGCATTCAGACCGCGCACGTGATAGCCC
Organism: Occallatibacter sp.; assembly: GCA_050013735.1. Classification (GTDB taxonomy): domain Bacteria; phylum Acidobacteriota; class Terriglobia; order Terriglobales; family Acidobacteriaceae; genus Telmatobacter. The sequence goes on along the minus strand of JBEKEQ010000008.1, from coordinate 31,557 downwards.
TGAATCTCGTACGGCGCAACCAAGTCGCTCTCCGTCAGCCCTGCCAGCACCTCGGCCGCCTCCGCCAGCGTCGCGCCCAGCGTCTCCAGAAGCACCCTCGCTGAAATCGAACCGGCCGCGGCGAACTCCGCAGGCCGATCGCGCCCATCCTCCAACCCTTTGAACGATGCCACCAGCCACTGCCGCACGTTGCCGTTCAAATGCAAAATCAAATTTCCAATGCTGTTGCACGCTTCATTCGGCCGCCACCACACCTGTTCGTCGGTGAGCGTTTCCACGCACTCCCGCAGCCGCGGCCAATACAGCTCCAGCAGCTTCCGCCGCGAAAACTCAAGAAAGATCGTACTCACATCCCCGCTCATCCCCGCCATCGTATGCCCCCTAAATCTTCGCGCGCCACAACGCCCACGCAGAACTCTCCAAACGAACTCCGTTCCTGGCAAACCAACAGCTCGCCCCGCCATAAACTCTGAACGAACAGTACGCCGTGTCCCCTTACCAACTCCGTGCCCCATCCTTGCGATTTTTTTCTGTCGCAAGGGTGGGAAACCACGAACCCCAACGTCTGTGATCCCAAACCGCGAAAATCACACCCTCAGAAATCTAAGCACTCCGCCGCCGCAACGCCTCCGAGCTCAACTCATCCGCCTGCCGCAATCCCGGAAACAACCCCGCCCATAATCCCGCCACAATCAGAGCGCCCACTCCGCCCACCACCGTGGCTCGCACCGCGCCCCACCACTGCGCCGTCAGCCCGCTCTCAAACTCGCCCAACTCGTTTGACGCTCCCACAAACAGCGCGTTCACCGCGCTCACCCGTCCCCGCATCTCCGGCGGCGTGCTCAGTTGCAGCAGCGAACTGCGGATCACCACGCTGATCATATCCGCCGCTCCAATCACCGCCAGCGCCGCCAGCGAAAGCCACAAACTCCGCGAAAGCCCGAACACCACGGTACCCGCTCCAAAAATCGCCACGCACACAAACAACCGCGCTCCAGCCCGCCGCCGCAGCGGAAACCGCGTCATCAGCAGCGACATCGTCAGCGCCCCGCACGCCGGGGCCGCCCGCAGCATTCCCAGCCCTCGCGGCCCCTGGTGCAGAATGTCGTGCGCGAAAATCGGCATCAGCGCCACCGCCCCGCCCAGCAGCACCACAAACAAATCCAGTGAAACCGCTCCCAGCAGCACCGGAGAGTGCAGCATATACTGGAACCCCGCCAGCACCACCTTGATTGACGCCGCGCGGTGCTCCATGCGCCCCGGCCTCACATGCAGGCTCGCAATCAGCGCCAAAAACCACAGCAGCGTTGCCAGCGTAAACACGTACACAATCCCCGCCCCTTGCAGCGCGGTCCCAGGCAAAAGCTGCGTCAGCGGCAGCGTAAACAGCACTCCGCCCAGCGCTGGCCCCGTGATGTTGGCAAACTGGAAGATCGCCCCGCCCCACGTCACCGCATTCACAAAGTGCTCTTCGGGAACCAGGTGGGGAACCAGCGCCGAGCTCGCCGGCCCTGAAAACGCGCGCGCCGTCCCAATGCAGAACAGCACCGCGTAAATCGGAAACACCCCGTGCAGTCCCATCCGCGTCAGCACCAGCAGCGCTGTGGTGCAAAAAACCTGCAACCCATAGCAAACCAGGATCACCTGCCGCCGGTCGAACCGGTCCGCCGCATGCCCCGCCGGCAGCATGAACAGCAATCCCGGCAAAAACAGCGCCAGCCCGGTATAGCCCAGGTCCAGCGCCCGGTGCGTAATCGAATAAACCTGCCAGGCCACAGCAACCGACTGCGCCTCCGCGCCCAGAATCACCGCCGCGCGCGCCAGTTGATAGCGCCTGAAATCGCGCGAGGCAAACGCCTCCATGCCTCGCTTGGATGGCTTTGGGGAAAGGGTCTTCATGTCCTGGTTTTAGGTTATATCGCTTCCCCCGTCTCACTCCTTGCCATCCCACGCCCTGAATCGGTGAACCCCAACCCGGCTGCCGCGAATCTAGATACAAGAGCACCCCATATCGGGTGTTCGAGCATTCATTTCCCCGGCCGCCCAAAAACCACCAACCACCCCAGGAGGAGAAGACTGTTGTCCGAGCCCGAGTCCCCACCGCCGTCTTCAGCCGGCCCCGGAAAAACCCTCGACAACCCGCAATCCGGCCCGGCCGTGGCCTGGAAGCCCAGGGTCAATCCCTGGCTCATCGCCATGACCGTGGCTCTGGCGGCCTTCATGGAAGTGCTTGACACCTCCATCGCCAACGTCGCCCTGCCCCACATCGCCGGCTCGCTCGGCGCCAGCACCGACGAGGGCACCTGGGTGCTCACCAGCTATCTGGTCTCCAACGCCATCGTTCTTCCCCTCGGCGGATGGGCCTCCAGCGTACTCGGCAGGCGCAACTTCTTCGTCTTCTGCATCATCGTCTTTACCGTCTCCAGTTTCATGTGTGGCGCCGCGCCTTCGCTGCCCATGCTGCTGCTGTTCCGCGTCATTCAGGGCGCCGGCGGCGGAGGCTTGCAGCCCATGGCCCAGGCCATTATGGCTGACTCGTTCGAGCCTCAAAAGCGCGGTCAGGCCTTCGCCCTTTACGGTCTTGTCGCCGTTCTCGCCCCATCCATCGGTCCCACCCTCGGCGGATTCATCACCGATAACTTTTCCTGGCGCTGGATCTTCTACATCAACATCCCCGTCGGCATTCTTGCGTTCTTTCTCGTCACCCGTCTCGTCGAAGATCCGCCGTGGATCAAGCCCGACCGTTCCCGCCTGCTCAACATGGATTACGTCGGCCTCGGCTTCCTCACCGTCGCCATGGGCGGCATGCAGATCATGCTCGACAAGGGCGAGGAGAACGACTGGTTCTCTTCCAATTTCATCTGCTTCTTCGCCTTCCTCTTCGTCGCCGGCATGATCGCCCTGGTCTGGTGGGAGTGGCGGCAAAAAGATCCCCTCATCAACCTCAAGGTCTTCCGTTTTAAAAACTTCGCCATCTGTTGCTTCCTCATGATGCTGGTGGGCGGCGTGCTCAACGCCAACACCGTCCTCCAGCCCCAGTTCATGCAGCAGCTGCTTGGCTGGACGGCCACCACGGCCGGTCTCGCGCTCACTGCCGGCGGTTTTACCCTGCTCATCGTCATGCCCCTGGCCGGCATCGCCACCAGCAAGGTCTCCGCGCGCTACCTTACCGCCATCGGCTTCATCATGTTCATCGTCACGTTCCGTATCGCGGCTGAAGTCACCACCCTCAACATGAGCTTTGCGCAAGCCTCCTGGCTGCGCGTCGTGCAAATGCTCCCGCTGCCCTTTTGCTTCATCTCCATCACCACCGCGGCTTATGTCGGCATGCCCAAGGAAGACTCCAACCAGGTTGCCGGCCTCATCAATTTTTCCAGAAACATCGGCGGCAGCATCCTCATCGCCGTCACCAACGCCCAGGTCACCAGCCGCACTCTCTGGCACCAGCAGCACCTGCAGAACACCATGACCTCCGCGTCCATCGGCTACCAGCAGCGCCTGAATGGGCTCACCGGCTTCTTCGGCGGCAAGTTCGGCAGTCCCAACGCGGGCGGAATGGCCCTCGCCAGCATCTACAACCAGCTCAATCTCCAGGCAGCTACGCAGGGTTATCAGGATGTCTACATGGAGCTGTCTTATATGTCCATCGTTCTGGTCTTCTTGGCCTTCCTGCTCAGCAAAAACAAGCCTGGCGCCGGTCCCAGCGGCGCCGTGCATTAAAAATCCCCTCGATGAGCCGCAGTTTTAAGAAAGCGCAGGTTCACACCTTGCGGAAAAACTCATCGGGAACGCAAGAAGTGTCAGGGCACGACTTCAGTCGTGCCGATAAGGCCAATTGAATGATCGGGCTTTAGCCCCTGAGGGTCGCCTTCCCGCCGCTTTAACCCTGCTCCCTGCCTTTTTCCGCAACCTCTACAGCCCCTGCGGGAATATCGACCGCACCGCCAGCGCATTCAAAGACCCAGCGCCGTCACGCTCTCATCCCGGTCTTTATCGATGGCCAGAAATGTATCTGTCTTGGTCAGCTTCAGCAAGGACATCACCCGCGCCGCCACCCCGCACAGACGCAGGGAGCCGCCCTTCTCGTTCAGCGAGCCATAGGTAAAAACCAGCATCCCCAACCCGGCGCTGTCCACATAATCCACGCCCGTCAGGTCGATCACGATCCTCGTAGCGCCGTCCGCAATCACCGTTTGTATCTGCGTATCGGCCAGCTTCAATGAGGATCCAAGCGTCATTGGCCCGTCCAGCACCACAACCGCTCTCCCCTCCGGCAATTTCTCAATCCTCGCGTTCAATGGCATTGCGACATTGTACAAGCCGGCGAATAGGATAACCATTGAAAATCAAAATGCGCTCGTCTCTACGCCGCGGCGATAATTAAATCACCGGACAGCGGCCCACCCCGTTCGAAAAACAAGCCACAAAGGAGTCATTATGCGCAGTCGTTTATCTCGCTTGGGAACGCTTTTCCTCGCCGTCGGCTCCGTTGTAGGCCTCTTCGGCCAGTCTCCGGTTTTTGTGCCCCAGGTTGACGGTGACTTTTGGCAAATCGCCGGCAACCCTGATCTTGGCGCATACACCTCGCCCAAACAACAGCCCGTCGATTTCGCCATTTGGCAGGCGGCGGACGGCACATGGCAGCTCTGGTCCTGCATTCGTTTCACCAAAGTCCCCGGACACACCCGCCTCTTCTATCGCTGGCAAGCCAACAAACTCACCGACAGCAATTGGACCCCCATGGGAATCGCCATGATGGCCGATCCGAACTTCGGCGAGGCCGAAGGAGGACTGCAGGCGCCCTATGTCTTCCGAGAGGGCTCGGATCTTTACATGTTCTATGGCAACTGGGACCATATCGCCATCGCCCGCAGCAAGGATGGCAAAACCTTCGCGCGCCAACTGATGCCCGACGGCACATCGGGACTGTTCGGAGAAGAAACCGGAGCAAACACGCGCGACCCTATGGTGATCCGGATCAAGAAACTCTACTACATCTACTACACCGCTTTTCCCAACAAGCTTGGTAGCGTCTTTGCCCGCACCTCGCGCGACAAGCTCCACTGGAGCGCTCCCGTCAAAGTCAACTATGGCGGCTCAGCCGGCGACGGGCCAGGGTCGGCCGAATGCCCGTTCGTCTATTACCACAAGGCCTCCGGCTACTATTACCTCCTCCGCAACCAGGTTTATGGAGAGCACGCTCGGTTTTCGGTCTATCGATCAAGGGATCCGCTCGATTTCGGCAAGGGCAACGATAGCGATCTGGTAGAAACCATGCCTTATGCGGCACCGGAGATCGTCGAATCGGATGGCCAGACCTACCTCGCCGTCCTGCGGCCAGATTTGAAAGGTATTCAGGTGGCCAAATTGACATGGGCCCCGAAATAGTCGAACTTTAGTTCCCTATCAAGACCTTCCCCGTTTCGTTGTCGAGGATGACCGTCGAGCGGGACTTCAGGTCCAACCGCACTTCATTTCCGTTCAGCAACCGCAATGTTCTCGGTCCACCCCCCTTCGTATGCACTGTCAAAATTCCTCCGCCTGAATACAACACGTCCGGCTGGTCATCGTAAATGTGAACTCCCGCGGAATGGAAAATAGCCCGCATCAACGCCGCATCTGTGATCGGCAGACTTGCATACCACGACGTGCTGTTGCCCAGCTGTTTCCGGGCCAGGCCACAATGTTGGCCGTCGTCGATGGAACCCAGCACTTCAGCATCGGGGTCCGCCACCGCCATCATCGGAACTGAAAACGAGACGCCGAACTTCACTGGTGGCAGCGAGTCAGCTTTCACTACCACGGTCGGCTCACCCGCGGGCGGCGTAAACTTCTCCAGCTTCATCCCCGTCACTTCCTCCACATATTCCTTGTTCAGCGACTGGCCATCGGTGTATCCGGGCATGAAATTCCAAACCACCGTCCGGCCGTCGCGCTCCACCTGCTGCCGAATATATTGCCGCTGGTCCTCGGTCATGTAGTACGTGTCCATGAACATCACCACCTTGTAGCGGCTCCAGTCAATGCTTTTCAGGTCCGCGAGCATGGTCTCATCGAACACGGCCCCGCTGTGATAAGCGGCAGCGGAAGCCTTCTCGATGGCGGCTTGGGTGATGGGCTCCCGCTTCCAACTGTCGGCGATGTAATAGTGAACCAGATTGTCGTAAACAAACAAAACGTCCGCATCCCGGTGGAAAGGGCGCACGTAGTATTCGCTGAAGACAGCGTGTAACTTGCCGATAGCGTCCAGCAGGTCGGGCTGATGCCATGAGCCTCCCACGCTGCGCGGTCCGAAATCCCAGAAAAACGATCCTCCGCCCCGCGTGAATGGTTCTGAAAGATTCCTGCGCAGAAACGTAACATCGTCCGCAAAGCTCTTCGAGTCCCAGGTAAGGCCGTAGAAGGGGTCTCCGAAGGCCGTGTTGTAGTCCATCTCGTCCATCCAGAGTTTTCCGTGCCTCCTCACGTGATCGAGAAGACCTCGCGATTGCCCGCTCCCTCCCATCACTCGGGCCTCGCTGCCGTAAGACATCGGCGCGCGGAAATAGTCGATATAAGGCGAATTGAGGACGCGCTCAGACTCCAGGTGCCCACCTGTCGCCTGCCGTCCGAATAGACCGAAGAAATAGGTATACAGAGTTCCTACCACGATCGGTCGCGGCCAGCTCTCCTTGACCGTCTTGCAAAAGAGAATCACGTCGTCCGCAACCACATGTTGCTGGCACTGGTAATAGTCGATCACCCTTCGTTCTTTTTGAGGATCGCGGAAGATTCCGTCCGAGGTGTGTTCTCGTTCCGGCACACCGGGAACTGTCGCGGTGTCGAAACTGGCATTGGGATCGTTCCATGCCTCCTGCAATGCTTGATCGGTGCGGTACTTCTCCCTGAGCCACCGGCGGAAATAGGCGGTCATGGCCGGCCCCGTGTCGGGGTCATGGTCAATGAAACCCCAATAGTGAGCCTCGCCATAGATGCCGATGGCCACCTGGAAACCGACCACGGCATTCCCCTCCGGAGTGCCCGCCAACGCGCTAAGCAGAATGTGCAACCGCTTGACAGCCGTTGCGCGCCACTTCATTGAAGCCAGGCTGATGCGAAACGTGTTGTCATTATCGTGATCCATCCACAAGGTATGGATGTTGTAGTCTTTGAACTCCACCGCCTTCGCGTCGGCAAACTCCGTGTACTCTTCAGGATGGGCCTGCCGCCACTCCGGCCCGGCCTGGACCAGGAGATAAACAAAAATAGATGCCGATGGGTTCACGTCCAGAACCCCGCGGATATCTTTCTTCATCAGCGAAAGGTCGAGCTTGTCGTTCTTATCGAATAGTTGGTCGATATAGAGCACAAAGGAAAATAGTTGGACCCCGTGCTGGCTGAAATCACGGATGCTGATTTGCGGAATCTCTTCCCAGGTGTACCTGCCGCCTACGCAATTAGTGGGCGAGTAAATCATGGGCAGTGTCGGCCGGCCATTTACAAACAGAGTTGGCTTGCCGTTCCACTGCCGAACCGCTCCCGTCTGGACGCGCCGGGAGGGCGAAACTCCTGCCGATTCTGAGATACCCGGCCGGCAAGAAATGAATGTAATTACCAGAAAAGCTGCGAAAACAGTTCTGCGAATAACTCCGCTTACTTGCATTTCGATGGCCCCTTCTTGAGGTTCTCCATTTCACCCTCTGTTCTACCGCAGCATGGACCACACAATCAGGTCCATCCCCACCATCAGCACCGCCGACGCGGGAATCAGCAGCAGCGCCTTCTTCAGCCTTAACGGATCGCCGCCCGCAATGGCGCCAATCACCGGCGAGCTCACCGCGATGCCCGCCCATCCACAGGTAATCACAAATCCAATCGCCGTCCCGGTCATGCGTGGAAACGCATTGCCCACCATCGCCAGCGTAGTTGGAAACACCGGCGCCATCGTCAAGCCGGCAATAAACACCAGCACCAGGGCAACCGTCGGCTTTTTCGTTCGCAGCATTAGAAATGTTGTAATCGCCATGGCCGCGGATGCCGTCAGCGTAACTGAAATGGGCGACACGTGAATCAGAATCGGCGACACGCCGACGCGCCCGATCAGCAGCCCCAATGCGAATCCGAGTGACAGGATGTTGAGCGCACGCGATTCCGGAATGCCCTGGGCAATCAAGTGGCGCGGCAGCCAGTTCCACACCCCCACTTCGCAGGCCACGTAGAGAAACATGAAGAATCCCAGCACGAACAGCAAGGGCCGCCCCAGCACTGACCCCGCGTCGGCCATTACAAAACCGGCTCCTCCCACCGGGGCAGGCATGGTGGTCACCGCCTGCACAATCAGCGAAAGCACCGTAACGCCCGCGATGGTATAGCACAGGCGAATCCACTTCCTTGAAAACAGGTTGGCGGCAATAAAGGGAGTCACAAGTCCGCCAAGCCCGAAGAAAAGATCCAGCAGGTTCAGCGCTGTTGCGCGATGCCCTTCGATCACTCCTCCGCTCACCAGCGCGTGCGCGCCTGTCACCACAATCCCGCCGCCCACCCCGAGCAGAAACAGCAGAACCATAATGCTGCGGAACCCGCCTGACCGCGGCAGCGCAAACAGCGCAATCGCAATCAGCCCGAGGCCCAGAATCAAGCCAATCTTGTCGCCCTCGGTGTCCAGCAGCGGTCCCACCCCGACCGAGGCAATCATCAGTCCCAGCGCCTGCGCAAACGCAATCGTACCGTTCTGGCTTGGGGTCAGGTGGAAGCGATCTGACAAGTCGGGCAAAATCGAGCCCAGCATGGCGGCAATCAACCCATACACAAAAATCGCGAGCACTGCGGCAAAAATCAACAAGCGGATGCCTCCCTTTCAATCTCCGGTTTCAATCGGCACAATCTTCATTTCAGGGGAAATTACTTTTCCTAAACGGATTCGTCAGAATTGTACTGCCTCAAAGCTCCTCCCGGCCAAAATCGGCCGCGAAGGCATTATCCTGTGCCAAGCGAGGTGAACCGAATCGATGAGAATCGTTTGGAACGACATCAGGCACGCGCTGCACATGTTCGTGAAAAATCCCGGCTTCACCATTGCCGCCGTCGCCGCCCTGGCACTCGGCATCGGAGCCAACACGGCCATCTTCACCGTGGTGAATGCGGTGCTGCTCAAGCCGCTGGGCTATCCTGACGCAGATCGCCTGGTGCTGTTTGACATTGTGCAGCCACAGGGCAAGTATCCTTTCGCATCCATCCCCAACTTTCGCATGTACCAGCAGCAGACCGGCGTATTCAGCGAGGTGGCTGGATTCGACCAGGGGCCCGGATTCAACATCACCAGCGGAATCCCCGAGCAGGTGAAGGGAATGCATGTGACGGAAAGCTATTTCCGTCTTTTTGGTGCGCCCGTTCTTCTGGGCCGCACGTTTTCGCCTGCTGAAGATTCTCCCCACAGCGGAAACGTGGTGGTCATCAGCTACGGGCTATGGCAGCGCAAGTTCGGCGGCGACCCGAGGACTATCGGCAAAACACTCTCCCTCGGCGACCAGTCCTACACCATCCTCGGCGTAATCGCAAAAGACTTTCACACCGACCAGGAGGCCGACCTGTGGGTGCCGTTCCAGTTTGAGCGCGACAGCACCAACCAGGGACACTTCTTCCAGGTAGCCGGCAGGCTCAAGCCAGGAGTCTCGCTGGCGCAGGCCAATGCGCAAATGAAGCTGGCAGCAGACGACTTTCGCCGTCTCTATCCGCCTGCGTTGGCAGGCGCCATCTTCCAGGTCGAGCCTCTGCGTGACAGCATTGTCGGGGATGTGCGCCGTTCGCTCTGGGTCATCCTCGGCGCGGTCAGCCTGGTGTTGTTGATTGCCTGCGCCAATGTAGCCAATCTGCTGCTGGTGCGAGCCAACGCGCGCAAGCGGGAATTTGCCATTCGCTCGGCGCTCGGTGCGCAGCCGTCCCGACTGGTGCGTCAACTGCTCACTGAAAGCATCCTGCTTGCCGTGGTCGGCGGCGCGTTGGGGATGATGCTCGGATTTGGCGGTGTTCGCGCACTCCTCGCCATCAGTCCAGCCGGACTGCCGCGCATCGGCGAAAACGGAGCAGCGGTGGGCGTCGACTGGCGTGTGCTCGGGTTTGCCCTCGGCGTCTCTCTGCTCACCGGAATTCTCTTTGGTCTGTTTCCGGCCCTCATCGCCTCCAAAGCCGATCTGAATACCTCAATGAAAGAGGGCAGCAAAGGCTCCGGCGCCGGACTCCGTCAAAGCAAAACCCGCTCTCTGCTGGTCGTCAGTGAAGTGTCTCTGGCGCTTGTGCTGCTCGTCGGCGCCGCGCTGCTCATCCGCACATTTCTCGCCTTGCGCCAGGTCGATCCCGGCTTCGACCCCCATCATGTGCTGGTCATGGAAATGTCATTGAACGGCGACCGCTATCAGAAAACCGCCGGCGTCACTCAACTCACGCGCGACGGGCGTCAAAGGCTCAACGCGTTGCCGGGAGTGGAAGAGTCGGCGTTTTCCTGCGCCCTGCCGGTTCAGGCCGCACTCGGTCAGCCTTTCACCATCGTGGGACGGCCCGCGCCCGCGCCCAAGGACGTGCCGGGCGCTCGATGGACCGAAGTTTCACCGGGCTACTTTCAGGCTTTCAGGATTCCTATTGTGCGTGGACGCGACTTCGATGAGCACGACGGAGCTGAATCCACGCCGGTGGTGCTCATCAACCAGGCCCTCGCCCGGCAATATTGGCCCAAAGAAGATCCGGTCGGGCAGCAGATCGAGATCGGCCGCGATGACGGTCCGCAGTTTGTTGAGCCGGCGCGACTCATTGTCGGCGTGGTAGCCGACACCCACAACTCAGGCTTGAACAGCGACCCCGCGCCCATGATCTTTGTTCCCCAGGAGCAAGTGTCAAACTTCTTCACATCGCTCATCGCTCAGGTCATTCCAATGCACTGGATCGTGCGCACCCATGACGAACCGCAACCGCTCGCCCCGGCAATCGAAGAGCAATTGCGTCAATCCAGTGGAGGGCTTCCGGTGTCTCACGTGCGCACCATGGATGAGGTCGATGCGCGGACCACGGCACGCCAAAGCTTCAACATGCTCCTGCTCACCATCTTCGGCGCTGTCGCGCTGGTGCTGGCCGCAATCGGCATCTACGGCCTCATGGCCTACACCGTGCAGCAGCGCACCCAGGAAATGGGCATTCGCATGGCTCTCGGCGCTGACCGCGTTTCCATACGCAATCTCGTCGTCTGGCAGGGCATGAGGTTGGCCCTCATTGGCGTCGTCATCGGCATCGGGGCCGCTTTCGGTCTCACTCGCCTCATCGCCGGTTTCCTCTTCGGCGTCAAAGCTCTGGACCCGCTCGTATTCACCGCTGTTCCGGTAATCCTCGCGGCCGTCGCTTTTCTTGCAGTCTGGCTGCCCGCCGCCCGCGCAGCAAAATTGGACCCCATGCAGGCTCTCCGCGTCGAATAACAGCCTCCTTCGCTGCAATGAATTTCCAGATGTACCCAGGCCCTCGCCGCTCCTTAAGAGCATTTTAGTAATTGCCGTAGACTACCGGCGCCCCATCCATTCCGCGCTTTTCTGTGGAATGGGCGGGATGCCTGCAAAATTCCGATCTGCACAATTCAAGAGAATAACCTAGACTTAAAAGGCGATGAGAGCACTTGAAAGATTCGGAATGCCTGCGGCGCTCCTTGCGCTGTCCGCCGCGCTAACCCTCGCCGGCTGCGGCACTCCCGGCGCGCCATTGCCGCCCTCGCTCAAGCTGCCCGCGCTCGTCACCGATCTCTCCGCAACCCGTACCGGCAACCAGGTCTCTCTCACCTGGACCATGCCCAAAAAGAACACTGACAAGCTCTTCCTCAAAGACAATGTTCCCGTCCGCGTCTGCCGCAAGCAGGGCTCAGGCCCCTGCGAATCCGTCGCCGCAAAACTTGAGTTCGCTCCCGGCGCGGATGCCGTCTTCAATGAAACCCTCCCGTCTCCGCTTGCCTCCGGCGAACCCCGCGCACTCATTTACTTTGTCGAGCTCACAAACCGCAACGGCCGCTCCGCAGGCCTTTCCAACGACACCGTCATTCTTGCCGGCGAAGCGCCCAGTCCGGTCGCGAATCTGACCGCCGAGCTTCGCAAAGAGGGCGTAGCCCTCCATTGGACCCCCGACATTGCCTTAGCCCAGCGCTCCGCCACCATCGCCGTTCGCCTTCATCGCAAGCTTCTCACGCCGCCCGCCGCCAAGTCCCAGCAAGGCCCGCTCGCCCCGCCGCCCGAGCCCCTTGAGCAAACCCTGCTCGTCGACTCCGGCGCGCAAACCGGCCACGCTCTCGACAAAACCATTCGCTTCGGCCAGACCTATGATTATCGCGCCCAACGCGTCGTCCGCCTCACTGTCGATGGAGACACCCTGGAACTCCCCGGCGATCTTTCCGCGCCCATTCGAGTCGAGGCTCAAGACGTTTTTCCACCCGCCGTCCCCACCGGCGTTGCTGCTGTCGCCACCGTCAACCGAACCGGCTCCGAGGCTGCAATCGACCTCAGCTGGCAGCCCGTCGTCGATCCCAACCTCGCCGGCTACGTCGTCTATCGCCGCGAAGGTGACGCAGACTGGCAGCGCATCTCGCCCGCGCAGCCGCAGATTCCTCCGGCCTTTCATGACCCCCACGTCCAACCGGGCCATACTTATCGCTACTCCGTTATCGCCATCGCCCAGAACGGCCATCAAAGCCCCCGCTCCGCCGAAACCGAAGAAACCGTTCCCAACCTCTAGCTGCCCCAGACCGTTCGGAGTCGCTCACTATGAAATACTGCCGCTTTCTCCTCGATGACCAACCTCACTACGGCGTCGTTGAAGACCGCAACCAAGAGTCTTGGATCGTCGATCTCGCCCGCGCCCCTGAAGAAGATCTCGACTTCCGCCTCATCCACGGCCGCTCCACCTCGTGGAGTTTCAGCTTCGAGCCCATGCCTCTCTCTGCCGCCGATCTCCTCGCTCCCGCCACTCCCTCCAAAATCATCTGCGTAGGCCGCAATTATCGAGATCACGCCAAAGAACTAGGCAATGAAGCTCCCGCCGAGCCGCTTCTCTTTTTCAAGCCGCCCTCTTCGCTGCTCAACCCCGGTGGCGTCGTGCGCATTCCCGCCGCGTCATCCCGCGTGGATTTTGAAGGCGAGCTGGCTCTCGTCATCGCCCGCCCCGTCCGCAATCTCAACCCTCAAGACTGGCGCTCCGCCATCCGCGGCCTCACCCTGGCCAACGACGTAACCGCCCGCGACCTGCAAAAAAAAGACGCCCAGTGGACCCGCGCCAAGGGTTTTGACACCTTTTGCCCCGTCGGCCCCATCGTCAGCGACGAACTCGACCTCGAAGCCGGCCTCACCCTCGAAACTCGCGTCAACGGCGAGCTACGTCAGCACGCCTCAACCCTCGACTTCATCTTTTCCATCCCCACCCTGCTCGCCTGCATCACCGCCGCCATGACCCTCGAACCCGGCGACCTCATTCTCACCGGAACCCCCTCAGGCGTCGGCCCCCTCCAGCCGGGAGACAAGGTGGAAGTCACCATCCCCGGCCTCGGCGTCCTCAGCAACACCGTCCAGCCGGATGCCGCCTGAGCCCAAACCACCAGTATGCAACCCGCGTTCATCTGCTGAATCTAATAAAGCGGTACACTGGTCCCGAACGCGCTCATCGCCCCAGCGCCCATCCCCAGGAGGAAATCATGCCCCAGAATCTACTCGAACAGCTTCGCCAGTACACCATCGTCGTCGCCGACACCGGCGACATCCAGGCGATGGAAAAGTTCCGCCCCCAGGACGCCACCACCAACCCCTCTCTGATCACTGCCGCCGCTCAATTGCCCCAGTATCAGCCCATCGTCGACGGCGTAATTAACGACGCGCGCAAGCAGCTTGGCGACGGCGCATCGGACGAAGCCATTGCCAACCTCGCCTTCCAGGGCCTGGCCATCGCCTTCGGCAAAAAGATACTGGCCATCGTTCCCGGCCGCGTCTCCACTGAAGTTGACGCCCGCCTCTCTTACGACACCGCGGCCACCATCAGCCAGGCCCGCTCAATCATTGCCCGGTACCACGACGCCGGCATTGGCCGCGAGCGCATCCTCATCAAGGTCGCTTCCACGTGGGAAGGCATTCGCGCCGCCGAAGTCCTTCAAAAAGAGGGCATCCACTGCAACCTCACCCTGCTCTTCGGCCTCCACCAGGCCATTGCCGCCGCCGACGCCGGCGTCACTCTCGTCTCGCCCTTTGTCGGGCGCATTCTCGACTGGTACAAGAAAGACACTGGCAAGGACTACCAGGGCGCAGATGATCCTGGCGTCATCTCCGTCACCAAGGTCTACAACTACTACAAACACTTCGGCTACAAGACCCAGGTCATGGGCGCCAGCTTCCGCAACATCGGCGAAATCACCGAGCTTGCCGGCTGCGACCTGCTCACCATCTCGCCTCAACTGCTGGGCGAGCTCGAAGCCACCCAGGCCGATCTGCCCCGCAAGCTCTCGCCCGATACCGCCAAGTCCCTGACCATCGAGAAAATCGTCGTCGACAAGGCTACCTTCGATCGCATGCACGCCGCCGACCGCATGGCCACCGACAAGCTCAAGGAAGGCATTGAGGGCTTCACAGCCGCCCTCGTCAAGCTTGAAGCTCTGCTCGCCAAGCGTCTCGCCGAGCTGGAATCCCGCGCCCCCGCCGCCGTCTAACCCTACGGCGGCGCGTCTCACCGGAAGAGCTCCGCATAGGCCCCCAAACAAAGCTCCGTGCCCCATCCATTTCACGCACTTTGCGAAATGGGTGGGAAACCACGAACCCCCCGTGCCACAACCACGCTCCCCACACCCCTTCGCAATCCCCCAGTCACTCTGCTAACAATGTTGGTCCCTCCTTACAGACCCTTACAACGATTCCTGTAGTCTCTGTGTTACAGCAATGTAACAAGGAACCGACCAGCGTCCCCGGCTCTCTTGAATTGAGCAACCGGCCAGGCGCAAGCTCCAGACGGCGCCACAACGGAATACAGGAGGTGTGTATGCAAGCTCAGGCTCATCCACTCGAACCTTTCTTCCAACAGATGGTCCGCAACAGCTACGAAGGCAAGCTCGGCCTGAACGATCCCGACGTAACCGCCTACGTCGCTCGCCTGCTCTGCGAATTTGCCGAGTCTGACAAGCTCTACAAGGTGCGCGACGAAGAAGGACGTCCCGTAGAAGAGCTCACAGAAATGATGGTTGCCGCCGATCCCGTCCACGGCTCCGCGCCCAGCTTCGACGCCGAGCGCGCCGTGCGCAAGCACATTGGCGACTACTCTCTCTTTGTCGCGGGCATGTACCCTGAGGCCATGGGCTCCAGCCGCCGCCTTCGCCGCCGCCACCCCAGTCTCGGCGAATTGATCCAGGCCGGCAAGGAGAGTTACTACATCGTCAGCCAGTTCAATCTCTTTGAGTACGAGCAGGAGGCCCCGCTCTTCGCCCGCCTGTCCGATCGTTTCGAACGCTGCATCCTCGGCCTCACCCTGGTCCGCGAAGAACTAGGCCCCCGCAAGCCCCTCATGCTGCCGCCGCAAGTCAACTAGAGTTTGATTCACAGATCCGCTTTCGGATCGGACACGATTTCGCCAGCTGCGTAAGAACGCACTTCGCAGGGAGACGCGTAGTTTACAGCTTGGGAAAAAACTCATTGGGAGAGCCAAGAAGTGTCAGGGCACGACTTCAGTCGTGCCGTAAACGGCAAGAAAAAGGTTGGGCTTCAGTGTCCGCGCGAGAACTCGAATTTTATACAACGCATTGTGCGGAATCGAAACGGTAAACACAACACGTTGCGCAAATCGCTAGTTCTCACGCAGACACTTCAGCCCCGGAAGAACGCCTCCCGCCAGTTTCACGCAAAATATCGAGTTTCTCCGCCGCGCATCCGGTCTCCGCCCGACCGTTCCTCTTGAAACTCCCTCGCCCCAAAAATACTCTAACCACCAGGGAGTTGAAATGAGCGAACACATAACCCTCCACGCGTCCGACGGCCACGCCCTCAGCGCCTACGTCGCCCATCCTGAGGGCGATCCCATCGCTGGCCTGGTAGTTATTCAGGAAATCTTCGGCGTCAATGCCCACATTCGCTCGGTCGCCGACGGCTACGCCAAAGATGGATTCCTCGCCGTCGCCCCTGCTCTCTTTGACCGCATTCAGCCAGGCATTGAGCTTGCCTACGAAGGCCCCGACATGCAAACCGCCATGAGCCTGGTCCCCAAGCTCGATCCCGAAAAATCTCTCGCCGACATCGCTGCCGCCATCGACTACGCCGCCGCATCCACCGGCAAAAAAGTAGGCGTCATCGGCTACTGTTTTGGTGGAACCATGGCCTGGCTCGCAGCCACCCGTCTCCATCCCGCCGCAGCGGTGGGCTATTACGCGGGCCGCATCGCCGACTATGCCGAAGAATCGCCCACTGCGCCCGTCATGCTCCATTTCGGCAGGCAAGACACGCATATCCCCGCCGAGGGCGTGCAGAAACTTCACGCCCTTCATCCCCAGGTCGAGATCCACTGGTACGACGCCGGCCACGGGTTCAATTGCGACGCCCGCGCCAGCTACAACGCCGCCGCAGCAGCTCTCGCCCGCCAACGCTCGCTCCAATTCCTCAAGAAGCATCTCGCCTGAGTTAGGCGCGCTCCCCGGCCTCCGCGCACTCCCACGGTATCTAGAGCATTTTCGCTGCTCCCGTGGACCTCCGTGCCCCATCCTTTCCGCATTTTTCTGCGGAAAGGGCGGGATACCAACGAACTCCAGGACTACGCCAAACCCGAAAATGCTCTATGGCGTCGCTGCGCACGCACCGTAGTCCTTTGACAACTGCTCCACCAGAAATTGCTGGTTCGGGCCAGTCGATTTCTTTACCTTTTTCCCCGTGACGCGAATGCGTTCCCCCGCCTTGATCCCGGCCACCGCTCCCACAAGCGAATACGTCTGCCCATCGCCTTTGCTCTGCAATTCCAGGCCGCTTGCTCCGGATGCCGTGCATCCAGTTACGTTGTGGCTGTGGTGAATTGCATAGTAGATGCCGATGCCGATTCCCGCGCCAATCGCGGCAATGGCCACGCCGATCCAAACCTCATCGGAATGGGTAACCCCGCCAATGGGCTCAGTCGCCTGGGCCTGCGGAGGCGCAACCAGGATCAAAGCCAGCGCGCACACAATCGCAATAGCAGCCATTTTGTTTGGTCCAGTTGTCATAGGAATCCTTTCTTCGATGAAGGTGCCTTTTTTGCCGCGGAAATTGGTAACACACGGGTCTCGCAACAGCGCGTTCCGATGCGTTGGTACAGTGCTCCCGGCAGACTACGCGCCCGCAGTTACTCAACTAGCAATAAAGAGTCTGAATGAAGGGAAGAAGGGGAAAAAGGGGAAGCCTGCTGAATTCTTACTATCGTCCATTCCGATTTACAAGATAATTCTTCACCAACCCCACATTTTCGAGCCAAACGCCGTGCACCTCAGGTTTCCCAGCCCCCACGGACGGGTCCAAGTCCGCGGGGTAAAGATCCCCCTGCCGTGGCGGAGGACACCTGGCACTCTAACCACTGACAACTGTTCACTGCCCAATGTTCACTGTTCACTGTCCACTGTCACTCACTCCGACCAAACCGCCAGCACATTCCCCACTCCATCCGAGAAGTGGAACCGCCTTCCCCCCGGAAACTCGAACGTGGGCACAACCACTCCGCCGCCCTCCATCCTTATCGCAATCTCTGTGGCCGCAAGGTCAGAGCTGTAAAGCACGATCAGCGGCGCAAATTTCCCCGGCCCGTCGTGCGGCTCGCTCTTCATGAAACCGCCGTTGATGCCTGCGCTTTCCGCGGTAAAGCTCACGTAGTCCGTCCCGTAGTCCACAAAGCTCCAGCCAAAAACCGTGGCATAGAACCTCTTCGTCCGCTCAATGTCGGTCGATGGCAACTCGATGTAATGAATGTGATGGTGATGCTTCGCAAGACTCATGCTCTCTCTCCTTTTGCTCTTTTGATGGATAGTGAATCGCCTTGAAAGGGTACGGCTTTAGCCGTGCCAAAAGCCACCTCGAAACGATTGGGCTTTCACAAGCTGCGAAAAAACTCATATTCGCCGTCAACCGGGCGGGTTTTGTGTCAGGGCACGAATTCAGTCGCGCCGTAAATGACATAAAACAAAGGTAGGGCTTGAGCCCTGAGAGACGCGTAACTCACAATTTCCCCGCCCAGCGAGGCACAGAACGACAGGGCATCGAAAGTGGGATCGTGCTGCACTGGAACCGTGTCGGCTGGCAAAGCCCGCATGCCGGCGCTCGCCCGATGTGAGAGCAGCGCAAACTGCCGTCGTAACAATTCCGGAGCTTCGTTGTAGCGGACGGATTGAATCACGCGAGCCTGGCCATTCGAATTACAGTTGCCGGGTGCCGGGGTTCCCTGACCCCTGTCCCCCAATCCCTAACCCCTAAAGTATGTACCTGCTCAAATCATGATCCTTCACCACCGAAGCCACCATCTGCTTCACATACTCGGCCTCGATCAAAAAAACCTTCTCCGGCCCTGAAGCCGTCATGCGCTCAAGATACGGCAGCGGCGTAGAAGACTCAGCCTTGATGGTCTCTGAAAGCCTGGCCGCCTGTTCCTCATCCGGCGCACGCCGCGCCACATCCGGAGCCAGGAAGCTCACATCCTCAAGCACCCGCTCCATAATCGTGTGCAGCCGCCGCGCCCCAATGTTTTCCGTCTGCTCATTCACCTTGAAGGCAAACTCAGCCATCTCTCGCAGCGCCTCCGGAGCAAACTCCAGCCTCACTCCCTCTGTCTCCAACAACGCCGTGTATTGCTTGGTCAGTGAAGCTTTAGGCTCCGTCAAAATGCGCAGAAAGTCATCCACCGTTAGCGACTGCAACTCCACCCGTATGGGAAATCTTCCCTGTAACTCGGGAATAAGATCGCTGGGCTTTGAAACGTGAAACGCGCCCGCGGCAATAAACAAAATATGGTCGGTCCGCACCATTCCGTAGCGCGTGTTCACCGTGGTTCCTTCCACAATCGGCAAAATGTCCCGCTGCACGCCCTCGCGCGAAACATCCGGCCCATGCCCGCCCTCGCGCCCGGCGATTTTATCGATCTCATCCAGGAAAATAATCCCGCTCGACTCCACTCTCTCCGTGGCCACGCGGTTCACCTGGTCCATGTCGATCAGCCGGCCTTCCTCTTCCTGCACCAGGTAATCGAACGCGTCGCCCACCTTCATCTTCCGCTTCTTCGAGCCCCCGCCAAAAATATTTGGCAGCATGTCCTTGAGGTTCATCTCCATGTCCTCAAGGTTCTGGTTGCTGATGATGCCAAACTGCGGCGTATTCCGCTCGCGCACGTCCAGCTCCACCTGCCGCTCGTCCAGCTTTCCTTCGCGGAACTGTTGCCGCAGCTTCTCTCGCGAACGCTGGTAGCTATCCGTCTCCGGCAGAGTCAGTTGCCCTTCCTGGGCCGGTGCAGTGGGCGGCGGAGGCGGCAGCAGCACGTCCAGCAGCCGTTCCTCGGCATTCATCTCCGCCTTGTCTTCCACCTCTTCCAGCCGTTCTTCGCGCACCATGTCGATGGCAATCTCAACCAGGTCGCGAATCATCGACTCCACGTCGCGCCCCACGTAGCCCACCTCGGTAAACTTTGAGGCTTCCACCTTCAAAAACGGCGACCCCGTCAGCTTCGCCAGCCTGCGCGCAATCTCCGTCTTGCCCACCCCCGTCGGCCCAATCATGATGATGTTTTTGGGCATGATGTCGTCGGCCAAATCAGGAGGCAGCTTCTGCCTTCTCTGCCGGTTGCGCAGCGCAATCGCCACCGCGCGCTTGGCGGCCTTTTGTCCCACCACGTGCTTGTCGAGCTCCGACACAATTTCGCGCGGCGTCAGCTCGTCTAGCGCGAGCTCCTGTTCTTCAGCGGATGCAGGTAAATAAATTGCCATAGGGCGTTTCGTAACTCCTAAGATCGCGCCGACGCAAACGACGCGCGCAGTTCTTTCCTCACCACTAGCTTCAGTCCCGACCACGTCTCGTCAATGGCGCACACCTTCACGTCGACGAACGGTGTCTTGAGCGCAGTATCGCGGATCACGTTCTCCGTCAAATCGGTGCGAACCCCAGAGGCCTTCTTGGGCCATGCCGCCCAAATCATTCCATCCGGCTTCACGGCATTCGAAAGCGCGGCAAATCCCGCATTGAATTCACGCACTGAAGTTGCAAAAAGCAGCGCAACGTCCACATCTCTCGCAGCTCGAACCGTCACTACAGCGGCAAGCTCCTCGGGCATCGTGGCCGGCGCATTCTTCACCAACACGCGATCTCCTTCTTTGATGCCCAGCTTCTTCAGCAGTGGTGTGCCCGAGTATCCCGCCACAGTACTTCTTCACTCCTTCACTTTTTCACCCATTCACTGCTCCACTCGCATCTCTTCACTTCAACTCCTCAATCGTGATGCGGTCGTTCGTATAAATGCAGATCTCTCCGGCAATCTTCATCGCTTTTTCGGCAATCTCCCGCGCGCTCAACTCCGTGTTCTCAATCAGCGCCCGAGCCGCTGCCGTCGCATAGCTTCCGCCCGATCCAATCGCCGCCAGCGGTTCATCCGGATCGATCACGTCTCCCGACCCCGAAATCAGAAACGTCTGCCCCTTGTCGGCCACCAGCAGCAGCGCCTCAAGGTTGCGCAGCATCTTGTCCGTGCGCCAGTCCTTGGCTAGTTCCACGGCCGCGCGGTTCAGGTTTCCCGCGTACTGCTCCAGCTTGGTCTCAAAGCGTGCAAACAAGCTGAACGCATCCGCCGTCGAGCCGGCAAAACCAGCCAGAATCTTCTCCTGGTAAAGCCGCCTGATCTTCTTTGCCGAGTGCTTCAGCACATGCTCGCCCAGCGTCACCTGCCCGTCGGCGGCCATCACCACCACGCCGTTGCGGCGCACGCAAATTACCGTGGTTGAACGAATCCGGGACTTCTGTGCCGCTTCGGAATTTCTCTCCAAAACCAACGAAAAACCTCCGCAAATCGAGCCTCCGGCGCGCCGGAACCTAATCAAGATGCAGTCACGAGTATAGCGCAGCAAGAAAGCTCGTTGCCGTCCCGTTCTGCCCGTGCAATCCTTCAATCCCGGCTGCGGTATTCTCAAGGATGGGACCCCGTCCCTCACGGTCCCCTCCGGAGTCTCGTTTGGAGTCCCGCCCCCGATGACCGGCCTCAGCGCAAATCTATGGGAGAATATCGTCGGCTTTTTCGGCTTCGCCTCGGTCACCGCGGTTTCGCTCTGGCTGGTACTGCGCAAGCGCCCCACAGCCGACGAGCTGGAGCGCGCCCGCCGTCAGTTTCTTGTCCAGTCCGGCCGCCTCGTCGACGGCATGTTGCTCGATAGCTATGAGGTCGAAGTCGCCGCCAAATCCAAGTCCGAGCCCGCCCGCACCCTCACCATGCTCCTGTACAGCTACCACATCGGCGGCGTCGACTATGAGTGCTCCCAGGACATCACCGCCATCCTCTCCATCCTCGATCTCGCCCAGGTACGTCCAGGTTTCCCGTGCACCGCCCGCTACCAACCCGGCAATCCGCAAAACAGCATCGTCATTGCCGAAGAGTGGACCGGCCTCCGCATGGGACTCCCAGCCCAGCACGTCTACGACGACCCCGAGCCCCTCGACGTCAGTCACCTCCGTCCCGGCCGCGGCTAGGCGCCTGCGGTGCGGCAAACGCCGCTTCGCGGCCACAATCTGCGTGGGAAGCAACCAAGTTTATGCGAGCGAATAGCGAGCGTCTGCACCACCGCAGGTGGCACGTGCCCCATCCATCGCGCTTTTTGCGATGGGTGGGAGGAGCGCCAAATCCATGCGCGCGATTCAGGAAACGGTCTTTGTCATTAGGTGGGTGATCGCAACGGCAGGCAAGTGTTCTGGTTGGGGGCTGCAGCTTAAACGTTCGCGGTAAGCCGCTCAGCGGACCCATGTCTTCTCGGCCACTGGATATCGAATCGGCTTCCCTGGCCCCATTCCGATTCAACATTCACATTGCCGCCATGCCGCGCAAGAATTTGCTTTACCGTCCAAAGGCCCATGCCGTTCCCATGATGGCCCTTTGTTGTCACGCCAAACTCGAAAAGCCTCGGCAACACTTCCGGCGAAATGCCGCCGCCTTCGTCGGCCACAATCACTTGCACCGTCTCCGAGTGTCCGTTCAAAAACACGGTCACCTTTGCGCCAGTTTTCGTAACAGACTCGCAAGCGTTCCTCACAATATTCAGCAGAACCTGCCGCGTCTCTCCTGCGAAGCATTCAACAACGCAATCCCCATTCACTTCAACATTGAAGTCAATCTTCTTCTTGCGAATCAGCGGATCGAGAAGAAACCGAACCGAATCCAGAGCCTCGCGAATGTCAACCAGTTCCGGTTTGTCTGCCTGGCGGATGAACGATAGGCTCGATTGCGCAATCTCCACAACCCGGCTCGCTTCTTCGGCCGTTGCACGCGCAAGATCGGCCACTTCCTGGGATACTCCATTTGAAGAACGGATGAGAAATTGCAGATTTTGAATCGCCTGCAGCGGCCCTTTGATTTCGTGGCTCACCGTGGCCGACATGCGGCTCCAATCCTCAAGCTTCTGGGCCGCCAACAGGCCTTCCTGCAATTGCAGCTTTTGACTCTCCGTGTTCCCGAGCCGTTCAGCGTAGTCATTAATGCTGAAGGCAATCGTCGCTGCCCGCCTCGTGAGCATAATGGCCACGTAGGCTGACAGCAATGCAGTAATAATGTTGACCCATGCGTCAATCCAGAAGACTGGAATCCACGTGGTCACTACTTCCAAAAGATGCGTGGTGCCGCAGGCAACAATGAACAGCGCAAAACCGATGACAAAATAAGCCCAATCGCGCGCCATCACCCGGCGTGTTCGCCGCGCCAGGTAGACCAGGGTAATGCTGATGATGAGATAGCTGAGAAAGGTGATGAAGTTTGTAACCACCATGGTCCAAATGAGCCGTGGGGCCGAAGCCCAACAGACTGCATGAGGCATGAGAGGAACAGTACTCATCGTCAATAGCTTCCTAATCCGCTCTTGGTTTGAGTCTGGTGGACAAGCTCGACAGTCTTGCTGCCTGGCTTCCCAATGAGGAAATCGACTCGGATTCGCCGCAGCGGCATCCCGGCCGTTTGCAACACGATCATAAGTACTCCGCTGCTCTCTGTCTATGGGAGAAAATGGTTATGGGAATCTTTTGCGATGGATTGTCCGTTGCCGACAAAACCCCGCTGATTAGATGCGAAGTCTATTCTGAGTGTTGTTCGTAAACCGGACGAATCCCCAACGTTCTTGTCATCCTGCAATCACCAAACCGCATCTAACTCAACAAACGGGAGGCTTATCCCATGCGAAAATCCATCGCGTTCTTCCTCCTCACATCTGCCCTTTGCGCCCACATTGCCTCCGGCCAGAATAGCCAGGCCCAACCTCCGCCACAACCTGCCAAAAAATCGCAGCCCTCTACCCAGCAACCGCTCCGTCAAAGCAGCCCCGGTGGTGAAGTCGGCAGAGGCGCCGGAGACATCGGAAAGGGCAGCGCCAAGGGTGCCGGCGCAGCGGCCGAGGGTGTTGGAAAAGGCGCCGGCGACCTGGTCACTCTTCACCCGCTCGCCGCTGTCGGCAATGTCGGCAAGGGAGCAGCCGTCGCCGGCAAAGACGTCGGCGTCGGCGCAGCCAAAGGCACAGGCAAAATCGCCCAGGGAACGGGACGCGGTATAGACAAACTATTTCACCATCACCATGAAACGCAGGCAGGGCCGGCTCCCGAAGCCCAGGCTCCCTCCGATCCTGAACGCTAAGGCTGTGCCCCCACCCATCGCGCCTTTCGCGATGGGTGGGATCGCACCAACCGAACCATGGGTGAATCCCAAACACCGGTTTCCACCCTTTGCACCTGATACCCACCCCCGGTATACTACTTCCATGCATGTTCACGCCGCGCCATCCCCCTCAGGCGCAAGCAGAACTCAATCCGTTCTTCGCTTTTCGCTGGTCGCCACGCTCGCCTATGTCGCGGTCACCTTCGTAGCTGGCCTGCGCGCCCACTCCCTCGCACTGCTCTCTGAAGCAGGCCACAACGTCTCTGACTTCCTCGCCCTCCTGCTCAGCTTTGCCGCCGTCTACTTCCAATCCCGCCCCGCCACCAACTCCAAGACCTTCGGCTATCAGCGCGCCGGCGTCCTTGCCGCTTTCATCAACGCCGGCACGCTCATCGTCATCTCCGTCTGGATCGCCATTGAAGCCATCCATCGCCTCTCTGCTCCCGTCGCCGTCCAGCCCAAACTCATGATGGTCGTCGCCGCCGCCGGCGTCCTCATGAACGGCGTCATCGCCGTCCTGCTTTGGCGCGTCGCTAAAGACGTCAACCTGCGCAGCGCTTTTCTCCACATGGCCGGCGACACGCTTTCCACCGCCGCCGTCATCGCCGGAGGCGCAGGCATCCTGCTCACCGGCCAAAACTGGATCGACCCCGTTCTCTCGCTGGTTATCGCCGCCCTCATCCTCTGGTCAAGCATCGGCATCGTCCGCGAAACCCTCAACATCCTCCTTGAAGGCACTCCGCGCGACTGTTCCCTCCCTGAGATTCGCGCCGCCATGGGAGCCATCGAAGGCGTCGTCGACGTTCACGACCTGCACGTCTGGTGCCTCGGCTCCCAATCCCGCGCCCTCGCCTGCCACGTCACCATCGCTGACATTCCACCGTCTGAGAGCGCCTTCATTCTCGTCAACCTCAACCACGTTCTCCGCCATCATTTCCAAATCAGTCACACCACTATCCAGTTTGAGCACATCGGCTGCGGTGAAGTTGAGGGCTGCGTTGTCCCTATCGAAGAAATGGCCTCCGCCCAGCCCCACCACCACGGCCACGCCCATTAAAATTGATTTTCAGGCCAGCATGCTCTGAAGGGGCGCGGCTTCAACCGCGCCATTGATCCTGAAGTATTGAGTTGGGCTTTAGCTCCCGAGGGAATGCGTGCCCAATACAGATCGCCTGCTGTTGATTTCCCTGGACTGTTTGTGGAGGTTCCAACCGTTGATTCCCAACCGCGCTCATCTCGTCGCCCTCTGCCTTACGCTTTTGAGCGTCCCTGCGCTCTCCCAATCCGCCGCGCCAGTCCAACCCGCGCCGGCGCAAGCAGCCGCACCCACCCCCGCGCAGCTCGAAGCTCTCACCGGCGAGTACACTGAAGCCGCCGAGCCCGATTCGCCCGTCAGCTTTTATGTTGAACATGGCAACCTCGTCATCGAGTCCGAGCGCCACGTCCCCACCGAGCTCAAGCCCATCTCCGCCATCGAATTCAGCCTGCCCAACACCAAGTTCACTCTCCGCTTCACGCTCGATGCCTCTGGCCACGGCGCAACCTTGGCCTGGTCTGACGAGCCAACCCACGTCAGCGCCCGCATCGGCCCGCCCGTCCATCACCTCTTTCACGACTATCAGCGCACTGAAGTCATGATCCCCATGCGCGACGGCGTCAAGCTCCACGCCATCATCCTCAAGCCCGCCGACATCGCCGCCCCGCTTCCATTCCTCATTGAGCGCACTCCCTACGGCGTCTCGCACACAGACCGTGCCTCCAAATCCGCAGGCCGTCCTGAGCTGGCTCGCTCCGGCTACATCTTTGTCGATGAAGACATTCGCGGCCGCTACAAAAGCGAAGGCCAGTTCATCATGAGCCGTCCCCTCGCAGACCACAAGGACCCCAAGGCCATCGACGAATCCACCGACACCTACGACACCGTAGCCTGGCTCCTCACCAACGTCCCCGGCAACAACGGCCGCGCCGGCTTCGTCGGCACCAGCTATGACGGATTCCTGGCCATGATGGCCGGCATTGACCCCCACCCCGCCGTCAAGGCCATCTCTCCGCAGGCCCCCATGATCGACGTCTGGATGGGCGACGACTTCTTCCACAACGGCGCATTCCGCCAAAGCTACGGTTACGACTATGTCCGCATGATGGAGTCCAGCAAGGAAGAAACGGATGTCAGCTACGGCAAAGACAAGGATGGCAAGCCTCGCGATGGCTTCGACTACTTCCTCGAGCGCGGCAGCTTTGCCAAAGACGTAAAAAAATCCGGCTCCAAAACGCTGCCCACCTGGAAGCTCTTCCTCGACCACCCCGCGTATGACGAAGTCTGGTCCTCGCGCGGTGTCCAGCACTCGCTCAACACGGTCGCCGTTCCCACCCTTAGCGTCGGCGGTTACTACGATCAGGAAGACATGTTCGGCCCGCAAATCGAGTACTCAACCCTCGAGCCCCACGACGCAAACCACCAGAACTTCCTCGTCCTCGGCCCGTGGCGTCACGGCTCCTGGGCTTCCACCACTCGCCATTTGGGCAATCTCGACTACACCGCGCCCATCGGCAAGCAGTTCCGCGCCCAGATTGAAGCGCCCTTTTTCGCCCACTACCTCAAAGACGAGCCCGGCTCCAACCCCTCCGGCTTCGACCTCCAAAACACCGCCAGCTTCCAAACCGGCTCCAACACCTGGCAGCGTTACTCCCACTTTCCGCCCGTTGAATCCCGCCCCACCAGCCTCTACCTTCAGGGCGCCGGCCTGCTCAGCTTCACCGCCTCCACCACACCCGCCCAAACCGCCTACGTCAGCGACCCCGCCAACCCCATCCCTTACCGCCATCGCCCCATCCAGCCCACTTACAGCGACGGCTCCCAGTGGTACACCTGGCTCGTTGAGGACCAGCGTTTTGTCACCACCCGCACCGATCTCGCCGTCTGGCGTCTCCCCGTCCTCGCCCACGACCTCACCGTCACCGGCGAAGTCCTGGCCGACATCTACGCCTCCACCACCGGCGCTGACAATGATCTCGTTGTCAAGCTCATTGACCAGTACCCCGGCGACGCCTCCGACCCCAAAATGCGCGGCTATCAATTAATGACCAACCAGGAAATCTTTCGCGGACGCTATCTTGACTCCTTCGACCACCCCGCTGCCATCCTCCCCAACTCCATCCGCGAATACAAGTTCTCTCTCCACGATGTAGACCACGTCTTCAAAGCCGGCCACACCGTCATGGTTGAAATCCAGAGCACCTGGTTTCCGCTCTACGACCGCAACCCCCAAACCTTCGTCCCCAACATCATGACCGCCAAACAGAAGGCCTACAAAACCGCCACCGTCACCATCTACTCCGGCCCCGGCCACGACTCCACGTTGCAATTGCCCCTCATGACCCCGTGATCTTTGGCGCTCAACAATAGTCATGCGAAGAAAGGGCCTCTCAGGCGGAGTGGCTTCCGTCGCTGCCTACTCGTACATGTCGATATGTTCTGGGGAAATCGGGGAGTATTCCCTCCGTCCCCCGCCCTCCCCCGGTTTTCGTCCCAACCAGAGTGAGCCATCGAAGACGCTGTTGCGGGAGCCCGGCAGGTTCGAGGTATATCTCGACTGAGCCAGCGCTACCGCGTCGGCACCCGCTGGGAATTGAAGTTGCCCAGTCGAATCGTTCGCGGCTCGCCACACCGCCTCGGCCACGTCTGACTCGGCCGTCACCGCTGCCGGCTGCGCAAATGCAGAGAAGATAGGCTCCGCGAATGGCAAGTACGCCGCAGGAATCAGCCCAGCCATGCGCGCACTGCCATTGCTTGTAAAGCTCGTAGTCGGACCATAGCCCGGCTCCACCAGTTTAACCCGCACGTTAAAGTACTCGAGCTCGAATGCGAGCGACCCGGTGAACCCTTCAATGGCTGTCTTGCTGGCGGTGTACGCAGCCGCCAACGGCATCCGCGCCAGCGTTACGCTTGAGGTCACGTTTACCACCACGCCAGACCTCCGCGCGCAGAACTGGGGCAGTACCGCCTGCGTCATCGCCATCACTCCGAACGTGTTGGTATCGAACACCTCGCGGACTGTGTTCATTGGCGTGGCCTCGAAGGCGCCGACAACGCCGATACCCGCATTGTTAACCAGCACGTCGATGGGACCGCACGATTCAATCACAGCCGCAATGCTTTCTGACTTCGTTACATCGAGCGCCAGCACGCGCAGCCGGTTTGACCGAGGTAGAACCTCTTCGCGCGGCGTTCGCATGGTGGCGATCACCTTCCAGCCCTGCGTGTGAAAGTGGCGGGCGGTCGCGAGGCCGTAGCCGGAAGAGCAACCGGTGATGAGTACAGTTTTCATGGTTTTGTTTCCTCCTTGGTCTTGGGTCAACGATCGCGGAGGTGAACCCCTCAAATGTCATCACGCAACTTCAGCCGCGCACCGTCGCCTCGCTGTGACAAGGTGCAATTCGGTAACCGATTTCAGTTGCTGAATCAAGGGGACTTACATCGAAAGAAGGCGACGAAATTTCAGAAATGCCGACCCATCGGAAATGCCGGGCGCTCCATGTCTCGATCCGTCGCGGCGGGCGCCCCACGGTCTCGACGCCCCGTCCAAACCAGATTGAGGTGCCCCCGGTCTTTCGCTGTTGGAGCCTGGGGAGGCTGCGGCCACCCGCACACGCATGAATCCGCGCCCTCCGCCTGAAGAAAAGGGCGCCTCAGCAGTAACCTCTAGGCAACGGGCCGTCTACGGTAAAAAAAGCCCGCCATGCCCAGCAGCCCGGTGCCTAGCAGGATCAGGCTGTTAGGCTCCGGCGTACTCCCGAGAGGCGGCTCGCTGTTGGGATTGAAGTACGGGTTGTTGTTCGGATTGTGGTCGGGGTTGCCTTCCGATTCGCCCATAAATGTCTGTGGCAGTCCATCCCCGGAAGGCACTTGTGTCCCGCTCACCGGAACATAAACCTGAAATCCGTTGAAGAAGCCTGGGGGCTCACTGCCAATCGCGCTCTCCGCCGCGTTCAATTGCGCCTGGGCGCCGCTAATCAACGGCGTGGAAGGATAGAACAGATACCACGCTGCCACCTGATCCTCATTCGAATTCGAAGGGTTTTGAACGGCGTCGTTGAAGAGCCACGCCGCATCTTCATAGTCTGAGTTGCCGGCTGCGGCATCGGCGACTCCGATCGATTCAATGTTGGCCGTCCAACTCTCGCCAAAGTAAATTTCTTTGTCAAAACTGACGCACATCAGCGAGGCGTACGTTGGGCTGCCGTTAAAGCTGAAGTTATAGGGATATGTGTAGTCCCCATTCACCGAGTTTCCGGGTCCCACGTTTTCCAGCGTCAGGGTAACTGAGTCGGCAAAAACCGTCAGCGGATTCGCTGAAGTCAGAAAGCAGAAGGCCGCGACGGCCAGAATTTTATAAACTCCGAAGGTCTTGATGGTTTCATCCTCTTTCGCTCAGCATCGATTCGCCGCAGTTGCACGGCAAACTTCTGAGGAAGACTAACTGTGTATCCCTGCTAATCGCAGGCTCAGTGCCTGGCGTCCTGTTAAATAGACAGAACCCTCCGCGCACCCCGGGCGAACGCCTCTCGAATACGGCAATGTTCAGGCAACTTGCTGCGAATCGCTATGGATATAGCAATCGAGTGGCCATATTTAAGTGTTTTATAACCCGCAATTTATGGGAACCGGTTCGACGAATGACTAAACTTTTGCCTACCCCGCCCAAACTTTACCACTTTAAAAACCAAACAGCATCTCCGCCGCGCCACCCATTCGCAACAACCTTCCTTCCTCTGAACCACGGCATGCTTATCAGCACCTCCCACCCCCTCAGCCCTCGGCTTCCCAGTGGGGCCTATGCTTGCGCATCAACTCCTCCAGCCGTTTGCGGTCGTCAATATCCTCCACGCTCCCGTACCAGCGCAAAATCTCGCCTGAAGGCCCAAGCCGCGGCGTTCCCCGCGAGCGCATCCATCTCCATTCCCGGTCCACTCTCTTCACCCGGTACTCCACATCGATCGGCTTGCCTGACCGCAGCCCCTCGCGCAGTTTCGTAATCGTCGGTTCCATGTCTTCCGGGTGCACCGCCTCAAGCCAGCCCAGGTTGCGCGTCTGCTCCTTGCTCAGTCCCGTAATCTCCGTCCATCGCGAGCTCACGTCCAGGTTGTTCCCCTCTGAATCCATCACCCATGGAATCTCGGGATTCAGCTCGACCAGGTTCCTCAGGTGTTCTTCGCTTTCGCGCAGTGCCTCTTCGGCGCGTTTCCGCCGTGTGATATCGATCGCCGCCAGCGAAACTCCAATCACCTCTCCAGCCTCGTCGAAAGCAGGCTGGTACGACAACAAGGCCGTCCTGTTCTCTTCCCCTGCGTTTCCTGAAGGCACGGTGATTTCCACCTCAGGGATCGCCTCGCCTCCAAGGGCACGACGAAGGTAGGGCTCAAACATTGGAAACGCCCATGGTATGACTTCACTTACGGTCTTTCCCAGATAAGCGTCCATGGGAACGCCATCCATCTCCGCAAGCCGCCGGTTCAGGCTCACATAGCGAAACTCGCGATCCAGAAAGCACAAGCCCACGGGAGCGCCGTCATAGATATCCTTCAACTGCGCAAGGCGTTGCGCGGGCAGGGCTTCCAGGCTGGAGACCACCCAGCCGTCCCCATGCATCGACAATGCCGTGGAGAGCTTCCGCGGCGCGGTCTCCACCAGTCGGGGAATCTGGTCTGCCGTCACCGGACGTCCGTAGAACCATCCCTGGCCCATGCCGCAGCCCAGCCACAAAAGCATCTCCGCCTGCTCCTCCGTCTCCACTCCCTCGGCCACGGTAATCATGCCCAGGCTGCTTCCCAGGCCAATGATCGCCGCTACAATCTTGCGGCTTGCGCGCGTGTTGGTCATCGCGGTTACAAAGCTGCGATCGACCTTCAACTCGTCGAACGGCAGCGTTTGAAGGTGACGCATGCTGGAGTATCCCGTCCCGAAGTCGTCCAGGGCCAGCCTGCAGCCCATCGCCTTCAGTTCGCCCATGATCTTCTGCGCCCGTTTAAAATTGTCCACCACCCCGCTCTCCGTAATTTCAACTGTCAGCCTGCTGGGCGGGAATCCCGCCTTTTCCGTGGCTTTCAAAATCTGGCCCGGCAGGCTCAGTTCGCGCAACTGGGCCGGCGATGCATTCACCGTCAGTTCCAGCGTCTCCGGCAGCAGCGGCGCCGATAAAAATGCCTTGCGCATAATCTGCTCCGTCAGCAGGCCAATCAACCCATGCTCCACTGCCAGGGGAATAAAGTTTTCCGGCAACATCAAACCAAGCTGCGGATGCCGCCAGCGCGCCAAGACCTCAAAACCGGTCAGCCGCCCAGTCGCAAGTTCAACAATCGGTTGAAAGCAAGGCTCCAGCTCATCGTTTTCAATTACTTCGCGAACCTCGGCAATATCCACGCGAGCAGGCATGGCGAACACTCTAACATTTTTAAAACAAAGTTACTGCTCACTTGGGAGCATCCAGAGTAAAAAGTATCGGTTCTCCCGTGACTCTCGATCAACGCGGAAGGGGCAAGGGCCTTCCAGGCCCCTGAACGCAAGCCTGCAACAAATGCCCCGTGCCCCATGTATGACAGCGTCTATCCCTGTCAACACTTTTTTGACAGAGGCTCCCGGTGGTGGTCGGGGCGGTGTCAAGGGCGCCGTACTTTGGCGTTCATCTTGACCCTTGACACCGT
>JBEKEQ010000007.1:0-57784 GCA_050013735.1 Occallatibacter sp. | reverse complement strand
GTTTCTTGAGGCTGGGGCAGCGGGAGTCATCTTCCTGCCCATCCGCAACTCCGCCACCCAGAACCTGGATGTGAAGCAGCAGACCGAGATCGGCGCTCTGTTCGGAGGCGGCATTGCCTACGAGCTCAGCCCCAGCTTCGACATCCGTGCTGAATATCGCGGCCTGGTGGTGAAGGTGCCAACCCTCAAGGACACGCAATTTGGCACCAACAAGTGGTACCAGATCTACAACCCGGTCATCGGCGTGGCGTACCACTTCTAAGAACAGTGTGCAGTGTGCAGTGAACAGTGTGCAGTGAGCAGTGTGCAGTGAACAGCAAGAAGGGGATGGGCTTTGGCCTATCCCCTTTTTGTTGAATCCTGCATGAATTGCGTTCAGTTCGATGGTTTCTCTTCGGTGGCTGCGGATTTTTGTGGCGCTTCCCGGTAGCGGCCGAGCTCCTTGATCATGGAGCAATGCGGCCGCAGCGCTTCAATGGCCAGCGATCCCTCGGCGGAGGAGTGCAGCTGCGCATCCACGTAGAAAATGTACTCCCAGGGCTTGCCGTGAACCGGCCGCGACTCGATCTTGGTCAGGTTGGTTCCCACGGCAGAGAGCTCGGCCAGCGCGGCCACCAGGGAGCCGGGACGGTTTTCAACCGAAAATGCCAGGCTGATCTTGTTTGACTCCGGATCGCTGACGGCGTCCAGCACGCGGCGGACCAGGAAAAAGCGCGTAAAGTTCTCCGGGTTGTCCTCAATGTCGCGTTCCAGAATCTGCGCTCCGTAATAATGGGCCGCGGCCTCGCTGGCAATGGCGGCCGCGTGCCGGTCCCGAAGCTCCATCAGCTGCTTCACGCTGCCCGCGGTGTCGTAAAAGGCAAAGGCCTCCATCCTGGGATGTGCGGCAAGAAAGCGCCTGCACTGCGCCAGGGCCACGGGATGCGAAAAAACCCGATCGATTTCCGCGACCGCTGCGCCGGAGATGGCGATCAGGTTGTGGCGGATGCGCAACTGGGTTTCCTGTTCCACTTTCACATCGTGAGCCAGCAGCAGGTCAAAGTGCTCCAGCACCGAACCGGCCAGGCTGTTCTCAATGGGAATCACGGCGGCCTCCACGGCGCCCTGGGCCAGCGCGTTAAACGCGTCCGCGGAAAGGGAGCAGGGAACGATGAGGCCGTCGGGAACCAGCTTTATCGCAGCTTCATGGCTAAAAGAGCCGGGCTCTCCCTGAATGGCAATCTTCATTCCTGCGCCTGATTCTCCCAATGCTTGCTTCGGTTCGGTTGCCGGTGAGGTGGGATGTGACTGCTTGCTGGCACCATACCACAGGTTTACTGGAGTTTCGCCAAGGATTGCGGAGCCGGACACGTAAATTAGCTCCGCATCCACAAGTCGGCCGCCACAAAGGCCAGAAAAACCGTGGCGATGACGCCATTCATGGTGAAAAAGGCGGCGTTGAGCTTGCGCAGGTCGCGCGGAGAAACCAGCGAGTGCTCATAAACCAGCAGCAGCGCCACGGCAGCAATGCCGATCCAGCCGAGTGTACGAAATTGAAACAGTTTGGCGAACCACACCAGGAGAACCAGCATGGCCAGATGCATGGCGCGTGCGGCCCAGAAGGCGGCGGGAATGCCCACGGCCTGGGGCAGGCTGTGCAGCCCGGCGGCGCGGTCGTGTTCGAAGTCCTGGCAGGCATAGAGCACGTCAAAACCGCTTGCCCAGAAGGTGACCGCGGCGGTGAGCACCAGGATGCGCGGATCGAGCGAGCCGCAAACCGCGATCCAAGCCGCTGAAGGAGCCAGTCCGAGGGCCAGGCCGAGCACCAGGTGAGACCAGCGGGTGACCCGCTTCATGTAGCTGTAGCCCAGCAGGACCATAAGGACCACGGGGGACAGGTAAAGGGAGAGCTGGTTGAGCTCGGCGGCGGCCAGCACAAAAGCCAGCGCCATGATGCAGGTGAAACCGAGAACGAAACTCCTCGAAACCAGCCCGGCGGGAATGGCGCGCTGGCTGGTGCGGGGATTGGCGGCGTCAAGCTCGGCATCGGCCCAGCGATTAAAGGCCATGGCGCAGGAGCGGGCGGCGACCATGGCGACCAGAATCCACAGGATCGTGCGGCCGTCGGGCAGGCCGCGGGCGGCAAGGATGGCGGCCGTCAGCGCAAAGGGAAGCGCGAAGATGGAGTGCTCCCACTTGATCATCTCAAGCGTCGTGCGTGTTTTTGACCATAAGCCCGGCATCTATGACCCTGGAGCATATTTCAAAAACGCGCTTTGTGTCAGGGCACGACTTCAGTCGTGCCGAAGAGACCAAGAAACGGCAGGCTTTAGCCCCTGAGGAAATGCATTGGGCTGTGCGCCAAGACATCTTTGAAAACACGCTCTAGCAACAGTGTAATTGAGGAGCGTACCCTCCTGGCCTGCCGGCGCCTACGCCAAAGCTTCCGCTTCCTCAACCGTGGCAGTCTGCGTAATCACCGAGTCCACCTTGGTCATCTTGAAGAGCTCATGCACCCGGCTGCTGACGCCGGCGACGATCACCTTGACTCCCTTGTTCTGGCAGCGGACGTAGTAGTTGATGATGGCGCCCATGCCGGAAGAGTCCATGTAAGGAACTCCGGTGAGATCGAGGATGGTGACGCGCGGCGGCTCGCCCGAGCGCAGCTGGGTTTGCAAATCGAAGAGATTGATGAGAGTAAGGGGGCCGGTGAGACGAAAGATCACCGTCCCGGGATTCTTGCCTTCGCTGCGATCGATCGAAAGGGGTGTGTCGAAAGCCATAGTGGGATAAGTGTAAGGAATAAAACAGCTCTTGTCGTTACAAATTTGTGAATGTCCCCGGGAAAGGACTGCGGCGAGCCGCTCAGGGGGACCTGATTTCAAGACAAAAAGCCTGGCCCCCGGTGCTTTTTGCGCCAAGGGCCAGGAGTTTTGAGGCTTCGGTTGTACGTGCGTCCCTGAGGCGGCCGCGTGGCTTAGTTGTGCGACTCGGTGGGCTGGTTGGCCACCTGCAGGTAGTTCTTCACGCTAAAGACGCCTGCGACGCCGTTGGCGCGCAGATTGGCGATTTCCTTATCGCCTTCATTGTCCACTGTCCCATAAAGCTCTACGTTGCCGTTTTGCACGGAGATTCGGATGGGCTTCGCGGGATCGGTGGCGTACTTGCCGAGCGTCGGGTAGCCGTAAATGGCCTGCGCCACGGCTCTGCGCGCCTGGTCGTCCATGATGGAAGCGGGATCCACCTGGATGTTGTCCACCACGTCCTTGACGCCGCGGTAGTTCGAAACCAGGTCCAGCGCAGATTCCTTGTCCACATCCGCGCGGGCATGGCCGCCCAGGGTCACAACGCCGTTTTGCACGTTCAACGTAATGGCGTTAAAGATCACGTCCGGGTAGCCAACGCGGTCATAAGCCAGCTTGGCTCCGAGTTTCGCTTGCAACTCCTGGTCAGAGACGTTGCCGCCGGCAACCTCAATCCGGTTGCGCACGGCGAGCACGCCTTTGGCCTTGAGAACGCGCTTCTGGGCGTCAGCCTTCTGCGAGAAGTAGTCTACGGTTCCCGTGAGGGTGGCAACGCCGTGGTCGTCAACGCTCACCTGCACGTTGCGAAGATCCTTCTTGTCCAGGCGAGCTGCCGCGTCGCTCGTGGCAGAGCCGGAACCCTGAGCCTGATTCTGACCCTGAACGCCTGCGCCCATGGGCAGGGCGGCCGCTGAAGAAACCTGGGGAAGGCACAAAAAAGCCGCGGCGAACATGGCCGCGAGCAATACTGCGGGGGTGTTTGGTTTGCTGTTTGTCATTTCGAAATTACCTCCTGGGTCACATCACCTTCGATGCGGCGCCTTGCGGAGAGTCTCCTTTTCCCATGCGGCAACCTCTGGAGAACCTCCTTGGTCTTGCCGCTGGTCCATTTAGACACAAATCCCGCGCAAAGGTTGCATCGCGCAGTAACTTCTTATAACTCCTACCGATAGCGGCGGGTAGCTTTAATCACCATGGAGAACACGCCGGATTCGTCACGGGCCACAAGCAGGGAAACATGGCGATTGATGGCCACTTCAGCCTGAATCAGCTGCTGGCCCGTGGTGTCCACGTCGGTAGCGTAGGTGAGTGTCACGTTCCGTCCTAACTGCTCTTCCACGGTAATGCGGCTGGTGGAGTTACCCAGCGCTCCTATGTAGTTAGGGTCCACCTTCACAGAGCCCGCGCCAAAAAGTTTTTGCACGCGGCTGCTGACGGTGGCGTTCAGCGCGCCGCCAAGCAGCGCATCGGTGGTTGGGTTAGCAACGGCCTGCTCCTGCTGCTGCGTATAAAGGCGCTGCTGGCTCTCTGTTCGGCCCAGCGCCAGCAGAGCCACCACATCGGCCTCGGGCAGCGGAGGATCGCTGCGATAGGTCACGGCCAGCTTGTCCGGGGTTCCATGCAGGCCGAGCGTAATGTCGTAGTCTTCAACGCGCGCGGTGGCGTTGAGGTCGATAGCGGGTTCAATGCGCACCGGGTTGGTGAAATCGATGTCGCCTCGCTGCAGCTCATAGCGCGTTCCGGCAATGATCGCGGAGCCCTCGGTGATGGAGACGCGGCCCAGCAGCGACGGCGAGGCAACGGTGCCGCGCAAATGCAGATCCACATCGCCGGCCAGCTTGGCGTAGGCATTCTGAAAATTCAACTGCGGCGACGAAACCAGGTGTACGTCGAGGCGAATATGGTTTGACGGGGCGTCGGGCGGCGCAATGGTCTCAACGCCGTTAGCCTGCGCGGCCAGTGCGGCAATGTCCATATCCTGGCTGACCGCGAAACGGGTGATGAGCACATTGCCTGAGAGCATCAGGTTGTTTTGCGCGCCTTGCAGGCGCAGCGTGGCGTCGGCAAGCGAGCTGACCCCCGCCGGGTAGCGGATGCGAATCTCCTTGCCTGTGACCGAAAGATCGGCGTAGATGCCGTGCTGGTAGGCCAGGTAACCGGTCACGCTCAGCAGTCCGCCGCCGCTCATGGCAGTAAGCGACTTCACTTCAAGGCGGTTCTGATTGAATTCCAGCGTTCCATGCAGCTGGCTCAGGCCGTTGGGAATGTCTTCAAGAGAGAGCGACCCGTTCTGGAAGTCGACCCGTCCCCGCCATTCGGGATTCGCCAATGGGCCGTGCGCTTCGGCCTGGAACGTCGTGGTTCCCCCCGCAGTCAGGTCCCGATCGAGGGTTTCGGCCAGCTTCAGGTTGATTGAGCCGCTGGAAGCAAAGTCGAGCTGCTTTTTGTCCTTTAGTGAGAGGGCTCCCTGGGCGCGCAGATCGGTTTCCTCGCCGGTGATGTGGAGCGGGTCCAACGTGATGCGGGAATTGCCAAGCGTGGCGTGCACGCCGCCCTGGCTCTGCAGGTGGACCCCGGCCACGGTAACCGCAAGTTGCTGCAGGCGGGCTTCGCCGCGGAGTTCGGAAAGATGCGCCAATGGTCCCTCTACGGTGACAGTGCCGGCCAGCGCGGACTCGCCGGTGAGCCCCTGCACGTGAGCCAACTCCAGCAATGCGCCAATGTTGAAGCGCGAAAAATCGAGCTGGGCGTGGGTGGTAAAGTCGCCGTCGAAGGCGGTCTGGCCGTGCAGGTCCACTTCCGCACTCTCCAGCTTCGTATTGGCGCTGTAGATCACTGCGCGGTCGGCGGTATGGGCCGTCAGCGCCAGCGTGCCCAGGGATTCTCCGCCCACGGCGAGCCCGCTGAGCGTGGCGCGGGCCTGCAGGCGCGGGTCGTCGAGCGTACCCGCACCGGTCACAGAAAACCCCAGCTTGCCGGCCGTCGCAAGGCCCAGCCGGTGCGTAGCGTCGACGATGGAAATGTCGATCGCGGAGCCCTTGGCGTCCACCTGAAAGCGCCGGGCGTTGATGTCGTAACTGCCCGAGCCCGCGACGCTGCCTGCCGGCCCGTTGACGGTGACCGAGGACAGTTTGAGCACCTGGCCGGCCATCGCTCCCTGGGCGCGCAGGCGCGTTATCGGTTCTCCATAGACGCTGGCGCCATCCAGTTCGGCCCATCCGGAGCCGCCGAGCGCATGCACCGGCCCGGCCAGTTGCAGTTGCGCGTCCAGCGTGCCGTGTCCCGAATCACTGATGGGCAGGTTCTGGCCCGTAAGCGGCAGCACATCGTCAAGGGCAACCTTGGCGGCGTGCAGATGCAGATAAAGCGTGGAGTTGGCGTCGTACGCGGGAACGCGGCCCGGCGTCGCGTCCAGAGTTCCATCCAGTGCAATTTCAGACTTGCCGCGGCGCAGCAAGCCGTGTTCCAGCACGATCCGCTCGGCAGAATAACTGCCCGTTGCCTCCACCGAATCCCAGCGTACGAATCGCGGCTGAACCAGCTGCGGCTGCACGGGTTTGTTCTTCATCACCGGCTGGATGGGAAGCATCTCAATCGCCAGTTGCGTGGCCTTCAGGTTGCCTGCAATGCGCGGATCGACCAGCGAGCCGTTCCATGTTCCATGCAGAAAATCCATCTGTCCGGCCAGGGTCACAGGCAATGCGGCGGTGCCGGTTTTTCCATAGCGGTTCAACCCCAGGCTGCGAAGCACAGTGTCGAATTCATTCAGGTTGCGCGAATGGAAATCGACGGCCATGGCCGTGGTGCTGGTCGCCGGGTAAGCGCCCAGGCGGCCGCGGGCCAGCAAGTCGCTGGCAGGGGTGTGCAGCTCCAGCTTGCGCAAATCCGCCGAGCCGTCGCGCTGGTGATAGGTTGCATCCACTGAGCCGTCGGTGGCCACTTCACCCGGCGTAGCCTGCCCTGAGGGGCTCAGGTGAAGTGCCGCGGAGACGACCACGCTCTGCGTATCTCCGTTGCTCCAGGTTGCATCGGCGGGGCCGTTCAGCAGGGCATCCAGGCCCAGGCGCTGGAAGGGCCGCTGGCTCACCATGTCCAGCAGTGTGTCGAGCGACACGTTCCTCAACTGCGCCGTCACTTTGCCTTTCATCGGGATGACGAAGGGCAGAGGATGGACGGGGGCAGTGTTTCTGTCGCCCGTGGCTTTCACAAAGTGAGCGCCTCGCGGCATCAGCCGCGGTGCTGAAAAGTCGGGCAGCCAGGGAGTCAGCGCAAGCTCGCCCTCCAACTGTCCGCCCTGGCGCAAACGGGCAACGATCGACGTGACGAGCAGCTGCTTTGAATCGGCATGAACTTTCGCGTCCAGCTTCACTCCGGTGGCCACCACCCCGGTTCCGACATAACTTGCGCCTTCAAAGTGAATCGCCCCATCCGCGCGAAAGCCGGCGTCGTTCCCTGAGCTGTCGAGGTCGAGGCGGGCAACGCCTTCGGGCGTCATCGGATAGCCGAAGACCGGGTCCAGCAGCTTCAGGTCCAGTTCCCCCGTAACCCTCGCGTTCCATTTGGGATGAGCGAAGCTCTCGAGCCCTCCAGAGATTTCAAGGCTGTGCCGGTCGGCCGTTTTTTCTTTTGCCGATCGAACCTCGGAGGTGAGGCGCAGGGAGCGGAGATAAAGGGCGCTGCGAGTCAGCTCCAGGGTGGCCTGGATGTAGCCATGAACCGGCTGCCCCACCATCCGCTGCCCGCCGCGCGAAAGATTCAAGTCAGAAGCTCCTGCCTCAATGCGGTAACTCCCGCACCCCCGCAACGAATTGAGCGTCAGCACCTTGCCGGGGACGCACGTCATGATGACAGAAAGATCGCTGGCGTCGAAGTCGAGCGGGATATAGCGGTTTTGGAAGTCAAACGCCGCGGAGCGGTTTTCATAGTGCAGAAAGCCCTGCTGCACTGAAATGTGGCGCGTGTGCAGGTTAAAAAACTCGTCGAGCGTCGATGTGCCTTTTTTCGCCGGCTTGCCGGGATGCGGCTGGTTGGTTGAGCCGTCGGGATAGACGATAAGGTGGAATCCGGGGCGGGTAATTTCAAGGTCGCGCAATTGAATCCGCGGGCTCCAGAAATCGAGCAAACTGAAGCGCACGTGCAGGTGATCGATCTCGGCGTAAGGCGCTTCGCCGGGGTCTTCCAGGCCGTGAATCACCAATCCGCCTGCATCGGCGTCAAGGCGCAGCGGACGCCAGTGAAACGAAGCAATTTGGACGTGGCCGCCGGTCGACTCCTCCAGCATCACCACCAGCCGCCTCAAAACGATTGCCTCAAACGTGGCGGAACTGACAAAAAAATAAAAAGCCGTGAAGGCCGTGCCCAGCACTACGATTGCTCCCGCCAGGCTGAAAGGCAGATGGCGAAGAAAGAAGCGCCGCAAACGGCTGCGCCTCGCCGGCGGAAGCGGCGCGTCAGGAACCGGAAGCGTGGATTCGGGCTCGGTCATTGGCTTCCTTTTCCCTGGGGCGCCGGTGCGGCCTGGGGTGCGGGGGTTTCAAGCGCGGGGTCAAGCACTTCCACTTCGCCCTGCGTGCGCAGGCTCGTCAGCCACTCATCAAAAAGCACATTGACCTTTTGTTGAAGGAGGATCTCCTCAATGCGCGGGGACACTTGGCTGAGCGACGGTATGGCCTCTCCGGCGGTGTACTGGGGCGCGAGCGTTTCGCGATAGTAGGTTTCAATCTCCTGTGGAGACACGCGGATGCCCTGGCGGAATCGCTCCTCAACAAAGCTCAGAATCTCAATGCGGTACCGCAGATAGCTCTCCACCCGCTCCTGGGTAAGGCCATTCGCGGCCAGAAACGTCTTCCAGCCAACATCCGATGCGCAATTGTGGTGGACGCACGCCGGCAGCTCATTCCGCAGCTCCCGCAGCCGCGCGTCCAGTTCCGCCTGCGGAGGCTCAACGGCTTGCGTGTCTTCCTGCCGCATCTGCTGCTGGATCAGCGCGCGGCCGATCAGCTGCTCCAGGGCTCGTTGCCGCGTGAGAGGCCCCTGACCCACGCCTCCAGGATCAAGAACCGAAAGCCGAATCTCATCGTCGATATCGCTGGCCAGGATGGCTTGGTTGTTGACCACGGCCACAACGCGGTCCAGCACCGCCGGCGCCTCCTGCGTCTGAGCCATGATGTTGGTTGCCCCGGCCGCCGCGAGGCAAAGAAGCAGGGCGCACAAGGCAGCCTGCCCGAGCGTGATCTTGCGGCGAATTGAGGGCTTCGCGCTCATCAGAAAGTCTGCCCCAGGCTGAAGAAGAAGTTGAAATGCCCGGCCTCGCCAACATTAGGATCAGATCCCGGCTGCGTGAGCGAGTAGTTGTAGTTCACCGGGTAAATGGGGGTATTCAGGTTATAGCTAAAGTCCAGGCGGATGGGCCCTGCAGGCGTATGGTAGCGCAGGCCCGCGCCCAGCGCGTGAGAGAAGTAGTTAAAGCTGCATTGGCCTTGCTGGCCTGTAGAAGTGATGGGGCCGGTCGGCTTGTAGCTTGAGGGGTCTCCGACTGTCGCAATGACCTTGCACGCGTCGCGATCGGGCTGGCGCGTCCGAATGGCGCTGGCCCACGCATCGGAGGCGTTGGTAAACACGTTGCCCATATCGTGAAAGAGCACCAGGCTGAGCGCATCGCCAAACCACGGCAGCGTGGGCGGAGGCAGGCGCAACTCGGTGCTGTTGATCAGGGCGCCCGCGCCGCCGATGGGGTAGCCCGTTTCAGGATCGCGCGGCCCGGCGGCGTTGATTGAAAAGCCGCGCAGTGAGGTTGTTCCGCCGGCATAAAGCCGCTCAGGCAAGGGAATCAGCTCTTCCGATGGCGTGCCGAACGCTCGCTCCTGCCCGTAGCGGGTGTTGCGCGCCAGCACCAGCCGGCCTTTGTCAAAGCTCCAATAGCCGGAATTCGAAACGTCGATGCGGTTAAACTCCGCCTGCGCGCCAAAGACGCGATGCGAAAGAAACTCCTGAAAGCTGGTGTATGTGCCGCGATGCGCGTCGAGCGGCGAGTCGCGTGTATCGCGAATCCAGGTCAACGCCGGCCCCGCCACGCGCACCGCGGTAGCCAGGGTTTCAATCTCCTCGGGCGCAACCTGCAAGCTGTTGGCCTGCACCTTCACGCGGCGAAAATTCAATTCGTAGATCAACGTGTTGGCTTTAGAGATAAAGGAGCCGGGCGTGTTGAAGTGCTCGTTCCAGCGAATGCCGCCTTGCAGCCGCGAGGCCACATAG
Source organism: Occallatibacter sp. (assembly GCA_050013735.1). GTDB lineage: Bacteria > Acidobacteriota > Terriglobia > Terriglobales > Acidobacteriaceae > Telmatobacter. The sequence goes on along the minus strand of JBEKEQ010000007.1, from coordinate 47,747 downwards.
GTGGTCACATCCAGGCTGCTGGCGTAGCCGGCGTTGAAGTCGAGCCCGAAGTTGCGATTGCCTTGAAACCGCGGAATCTGAAACAGCACATTGATCTTCTGCTCCAGCAATCCGTAGGTTGCTTGTATCGACGCCGATTGCTCCCGGCCAAACAGATTGTTGCGGGTCAGGTTGCCAAGCACGCGCGGGCTTACGCCGGTTTTGCCGTTGGGATTGCATGTGGCGCCGCTGGCGATAAGGCCGCCGCAGTTATATTGCGGAGTTCCCGTCTGGGCCTCGAATCCGAATCCGTAAGTCAGCGCCCAGCGCCGCGCCTCAGACAACTGCACCAGCACGGTCTTGTTGGCTTCATCTCCGGTTGGGTTTTCGACCGCCGTGCCCACTTCGCTGAAAAGCGCGAACTCATAGAGATTGCGCTGCGTATCCAGCAGGGCCGTCTCGTCCAGCGGATCGCCGTCGTGCAGCGTGATGGCCCGCGCAATAGTGGAAGGACGCGTGTAATGCAGTCCGGTGATCAGTACGTTGCGTACAAAGGTCTGCGGTCCCTCGGTGATGTGGAAGTCCACGTTCATTTCATTTGAAGCGGAGGGTTCAGCCTTCTGAACCACCTCGACCTGCACCTGCAAAAAGCCGCGGCTCATGTAGTCAGACAACAGTGCGTCGCGGTCCCCGGCCAGGTTTTGTGGTGAAAGCAACTGCCTCGGCGTGGTATTCAGCAGGGCCGAAAGTTTGGCGGCGTCGGCGTGCTCGGCGCCCTCAATCTTCACGTTGTTCACCCGCATCTGCGGGCCCTCTTCAATCTGGTAAACCACGGCCAGCGGCGCGGTTTCACGGGCAACGGCTCGGCTTCTCTGTTGCACGGCGGCCCTCCCGCCTCCCGCGCCGTTTTCAGCCGCGGCGTTATCTGCTTCGGCGGTCTCTGGTGTGCTGGTCTCGGGAATGATCTTCACGCTTGAAAATCCATTATTCCGGTAAACCGCCTGCAAAGCACTTATGTCGGCTGAAACCAAAGCCTGGCTGTAGACGCCATGGGGATCGAGAGCGTTGGCGGCATGAACGCTGAGCAGGTCTTTGAGCGTCGCGGAGTCGAAATAGCGGTTTCCGGCCACTGAAACCCGCTCTACGCGCCTGCGCGGCCCCAGGCTCACCGTGTACACAATCACCACCCGCTCAGGGCTGGCCGATTGCTGCTCATGAACCACAACAACGTCAAAGTAGCCCAAGCGCTGGTAATAGTCCCGCAGGCGGCGATTGCCTTCGTTCAGCAGGTCTTCGTCCACGGTTCCCTCCTCAAAAATGGGAATCACATGTTTGACGCGCTCCTCGCTCATGCTTACGCCTTCTACCAGCACCTTCACCTCGGGCCCCCGGTTGGCGGAAAAATGAAAGTCGCTGCGCTTTGTGGCCGACGCATAGTTTTCCGATTCCAACTTGATTTCGGCCTCCAGCCGGTCCTCTTTCTGATAGTGCTTCAGCACCCCCGCCAGGGCGCGATTGCCTGTGTCGTGGTCCACATGCGCGCCGGTCCGCAAATGCGCATGACGCCGGAATTCGTCGGTAGACATTCCGGGGTCGCCGGTCACCTGGACCGCGCCCACCCGCGCCTGCGGGCCGCTGGCAACGTGAAAGGCTATATCCACCAGTTGCTGCTCAGGATGCTGATTCATCACCTGGGTGATCTGCGCGTCGTGGAAGCCGCTCCGGGCCAGCGTACGGCGCATCTGCTCCAGTGCAGTGTTCAGCTTGGCTTGCGTAAAGCGGGCGCCGGGCGCGAGCTGGCTGGCGCGCTCAAGCTGGGTATTGATGGTGGCGCCCTTGGCCCCGTCCACGCTGACCGTTCCGATAAACGTGCGCGGAGTTCCGCTGAAGACCAGGGCCACGCCGTCTTGCCGCCGGGAACCCTCCACCCGAATCGTTTCATAGAGCCCGGTGGCAAAAAGCTGGCGCAGGCTCTTTTTCAGAGCCTCGGGGTTGAGCGGCGCTCCCTCAGCTTGGGCAAGATGGCCGGCAAGCGGCGCCAGGCGGCTGGCCGTAACCCCCTCAAACGAGATGCCGCGCACCGGCAGGCCGGCCCACTGGGCCACGAATCCACTCCCGGTCTGCGTCACCCGCGCCGGTCCCTGGGCAGTCTGCAACCCGGCTGCGGGGCTGGCAGCCGCCTTACCCGGCGTCGGCAGTGTGCCCGCCTCGCTCTGGCTCCAGCTTTTTGGGCCGGCGGACATCCCGAAAACCAAAACTCCCATCAAAATCAACTTGTGCACACAACCATCGACGAATTTCCCCACCGGATATTCACCCCGGCGACGTAAGCCTGCCGCTGGGTATCCGGGTTTTGTTGTCAAGACCATATCTTCCTGAGAATGAAGGAGGAGCCGGGGGATGAGAGAACGGCGGTGAGTCAGCCACGGGTCTCCGATCCCCGGTCTCTGTCCCCTATACTAACGATGAATCAAGCCCGGCGCAGTACAAGCCGGCACGCAAGGCGCCCCCAAGGAGGCAGATGCCCCAAACGAGGATCTCAAATCGGCCCCCCAACCGAGCCGCCCGGCCTGAAAATGAGGCATTGACGGTGGGAATCCTGGCTCGGAGCCCCAATGATGAAAACCGGTCGCTGGGGAGCGCGAATTCTCGCCCCAATGACAAAAACCATTCGCCAGGGAGTTCGAATTCTTACCTCAGCGAGGAAGACCTGTCGGCTGAAGACCAGAATGCCTCTCCGCTCGAGGCGAAAGCGCCGCCATCCACACCAGGTCGCGCGGCTTATACTCCATCCGTTTCTCCAAATCCCGTTGAGGCCGAGGTTCTGGCCCGCGCCCAGCAAGGTGACCATCGCGCCTTTGCCCAGGTCTACTCCCTGCACAAAAGGCGCATCTATTCACTATGCCTCCGCATGGTCGGCAATATCGCGGAGGCTGAGGACCTGACCCAGGAGGCTTTTCTCCAGCTGCACCGGAAAATCTCCACCTTCCGGGGCGACTCGGCCTTTTCCACCTGGCTGCACCGCTTGGCCATTAATGTAGTGTTGATGCATCTTCGCAAGAAGGGTTTGCCGGTAATCTCGCTGGATGAGGCCATGGAGCCGCCATCGGAGGAACGCCCAGGACGCAGTTTTGGAACCGCGGATCTGACCCTGGCCGGATCCATCGACCGGCTGGCCCTGGAGCGCGCTGTCGCAGAACTGCCCGCCGGTTACCGGCTCGTCTTCATCCTGCACGACATCGAGGGCTACGAGCATAATGAGATTGCCTCCATGCTGGAGTGCTCCATCGGTAACAGCAAATCGCAGTTGCACAAGGCGCGGCTCAAGCTGCGGGACGCACTGCGCGCATTTCCACGCCAGGAGGCCCGGCGATGACCAAAGACCCCAGCACGCTCACCTGCGCCGAGTTCCAGGCTCAATTGCCGGAACTGATCGCTAGCGGCGTCAGAATCACCGATCATCCCCACATGCAAAGCTGCGAACTCTGCAGCGCGCTGCTTGCCGACCTCGAAACCATCGCCGAGGCAGCCCGCCAGTTGTTGCCTGTGGTGGAACCCCCCGACGAATTGTGGGAACACATCGAATCGGCAATCAAGCAAGAGCAAAACGGCTCAGTCGTAAATTAAGCCCTCCGACTCTCAACCAACCCGGGCCCGAAAGCGTCTTTTCGGGCCCGCCCTCCTCACCTTTCCTGGCTTTTGGCCGATATACTCATCGACAATTTATGCATCCAAGCTTGCAACAAGCGGCAGGCTTGTGGGGCGTCCGACGTGTTGGGGCCTTCAGGAGTTCCGCGCCGGGAATTCAAGGGGGGAACACGAGACAACCCAGGACCGTACCAACCAGAAGATGAGCGGGTTGAGGGGGGCAGGAGCAGGGCGGCAAGAGACATTCCTGAAACTTTTCAAAGTCTGCGTTGTCTAATGAAGGAAAGTTGATAAAAGGACACTCAATGCCAATCCATTCTTCCAGTTCGGCCTCCTCAGCAAAAGACTTCTCCGATGTTCGCAGGATTCCCGTGTTGCCGGTGCGCGACACCGTCTTGTTTCCCCATGCGGTTCTGCCACTTACAGTGGGCCGCGAAGGCTCCATCCAGTTGATCGAATCTCTGGGCGAGGAGCGGACCATCGTGGTGACGGCCCAGCTCGACCCCCGCCTCGACTCGCCAAAACCGGATGATCTGCACACCGTTGGCACGCTGGCCACGGTGCATAAAGTTGTGCGCATGCCCAACCAGAGCCGCTTTGTCTTTACCGAGGGCATTGCCCGCGTGCGGTTGGTACGCTATTCCCAGACCGAGCCCTTCATGGTGGCCGAAATTGAGGCGCTGGAAGACGTTGAGCCGGTGTCCACCTCAGGCGTGGAAGCGTTGGTGCGCAACGTGATCGGGGAGTTCCAGCAGATTGTCTCCGAGTCGCAGACCCTCTCTGACGAGCTCAGAACCATTGCCGCGAACATCGAGGAGCCTAGCCGGCTGGTGGACTTTGTCGCCTCCTCGCTGCCATTCCTGACCACCGACGACAAGCAGCAACTGCTTGAGACGGCCGGAATTGTGGAACGGCTGGAACTGCTCAACAAGCATCTGGCCAAGGAGATTGAGGTGCAGCAGTTGCGCGCCAAGATCCAGACCGAGGTGCAGGACCAGGTGCAGCAGTCGCAGCGCGACTACTATCTGCGCGAGCAGATGAAGGCCATCCAGAAGGAACTGGGCGAGCAGGACGAAGGCCAGCGCGAAACCGACGAGCTGCGCCAGAAAATCGACGCCGCCGGAATGCCCGAGGACGTGAAGAAAGAGGCGCTGAAGGAGTTGGCGCGCCTGCAGCGCATGTCTCCCATGGCCGCCGACTACGGGCTCACCCGCAACTACATCGAGTGGCTGGCGCTGTTGCCCTGGGCCCGGAGCTCGGGAGAAAAGATCGATATCAACAAGGCCAGGGAGATTCTGGATGAGGACCACTATGAGCTGAAGAAGGTAAAGGATCGCATCCTCGACTATTTGAGCGTGAAAGAGCTGAAGCCCGACATGAAGGGGCCAATCCTTTGCTTCGTTGGGCCGCCGGGGGTGGGCAAAACCAGCCTGGGCCGCTCCATTGCGCGGGCTCTGGGCCGCAAATTCCAGCGCGTCTCGCTGGGCGGCATGCACGACGAGGCTGAGATTCGCGGCCATCGCCGGACTTACATCGGCGCATTGCCGGGTCAGATCATCCAGAGCATTCGCCGCGCCGACTCAAACGACCCGGTGATCATGCTCGACGAGGTCGACAAGCTGGGCCGCGATTTCCGCGGCGACCCGGCCTCCGCCCTGCTTGAAACGCTGGACCCGGAGCAGAATTTCAGCTTCCGCGACAACTACCTTGACGTGCCGTTCGACCTGTCGAAGGTGCTGTTCATCTGCACCGCGAATATGCTCGATCCGGTTCCGCCTCCGCTGCTCGACAGGATGGAGTTGATCTTCCTGCAAGGCTACAGCGAAGAGGAAAAGGTGCACATTGCCAACCGCTATCTGATTCCGCGCCAGATCAAGGAAAACGGCATCACGACGGAGCAAATCGAATTTCCCGAGGACGCGGTGCGGTACGTGGTGCGCCACTACACCCGCGAGGCGGGAGTAAGAAAGCTGGAACAGGTGCTGGGAACTGTCTGCCGTAAGCAGGCCCGGCGCGTGGTGGAGGGCAAAACAGAAAAGCTGATCGTGACCCGCGAAACCCTCAAGGAGTTCCTGGGCGGCATCCAGGTGCGCGTCGAAACCGAAGTTGCCGAGCGTGTGAAACGGCCCGGAGTAGCCGTAGGCCTGGCCTGGACGCCGGCCGGCGGCGACATTCTCTTCATCGAAGCCAACAAGATGAAGGGCAAGGGCTCCTTCACCATGACCGGGCAAATCGGCGAGGTCATGCAGGAATCGATGCAGGCCGGGCTCACCTGGGTCAGGTCAAACGCCGCCTCGCTGGGGCTGGCCGAGGACTTTACCAAGGAGATCGACCTGCACATTCATGTGCCTGCGGGTGCAATTCCCAAGGACGGACCCTCGGCCGGCGTAACCATGGCCACGGTGCTGGCTTCGCTGCTGACCGATTCGCCGGTGCGTCCGCTCACCGCCATGACCGGCGAAATCACGCTCAGCGGCAACGTGCTGCCGGTGGGCGGCATCAAGGAGAAGTTCCTGGCCGCGCGACGCGCCGGAATTGAAACCATTATTCTGCCCGCGGACAACCGCCAGGATGTGGAAGAGGACCTGACGCCGGAACTGATCGGGGGGGTGCAGATTCACTACGCCAAGCGCATTGAAGATGTGCTGGCCGTGGCCCTGCCGCTGCTCAAGCCGCGGCAGGACTCGCTCCATCCCGCGCCTGAACTGGTGACGAGCGTGGCTGCCACCGTCTCCAGCGCCGCGGCAGCTTAACCAGGTTTGAAACTGAACCTATGAGAGCCGGCGAACCTGCCGGCTCTCTTCATTTCTGTCAGTTGTCCGCCGGCTTCGACGACCCCCGGAGGAATGAAGCTTCGGGTGTCCACAACAGTTCCGTGCGCCATCCATCGGACGTCTTCTTGTCCGAAGGGTGGGAAACCACGAACCCAATCAGGCGCCATCCTGGCAAAAGCTGAAGGCTGAAAGCCCACAACTACGCGCGCTTCAGCGCCCGCCTCAGCACCGTCTCCAGCGCCGCCTTCACCTTGGCGTACTCTTCCGCCGAAATCGAGCCGTCTATCTTTTCGCTCTCCAGCGCAAACAACTCTTCTTTAAGAGCGTTCAGCAGCAGCGTGTGTTTTGAAGCCGTTGAAACTCCAGCTGTGGACGCCACTCCTACAGCGGTTGCGCCAGCCACTAGCGGCGGCCCCGCCGGCTTGCGCAGCAGGAAGGCCGCTGCAACAATCAGCAGCAATCCCAGCCCGCCAAGAATCCACCACTTGTATTTGCTCAGCGGGTCGGGCGTGTTGATCGGGGTTCCAATGCCGCCTCCCGGCTGGTTGCCCGGCGCCGCTTCCGGTCCGCCGTTCCCATTGTCCTGCGCTCCCATGGCCCCGCCGCCTTGTTGACCGGCCGCAGCGCCCTGGTCCTCACGCGGCAGCGATCCGGTGCCGGATACGCTGAACTGCAGCGCCTTGCCGGGAACAGGGTTTTTCAACAACAGGGTTTGCACCGCGGGGTTTTCAGGCACTGCCTGGAAGTTGAGTCCCGCGCCCGCGGTGAACGTCATAGCCTTGGGTAGCTGCACGGCAAAATTGGTCACCGGCGTCACAACCCTGTGGTCAAAGGAATAGCTCCCGCTGTAGGTCAGGTGATAGTGCACCACGAAGACCGTGGGGTTTTCGCCTTCGTCAGGCTGGATGGGAACGTTGAAGGAATAGTGCCCCTTTTGTCCCAGCGGCAGTGGAATGGCATTGGTAGGCAGGCCGCTGGGCCGGGTCGCCTCCGCGCCGTCCAGCACTGCTCCCGTGGGCAGCACAAACTCAAAGTTGTTGGTGCTGAACTGGGTAATCGGGGGCGAACTGATGTTGCGCACCACGTATTGCTCGGCCACGTTCAATTGGCCATTCTGCGACTCGATCTGCAGAATGTCGTCCTCTGTGGACACGCCCACCACCTTGGCTGCCGAGTCATAAACCGTGAGGTTGCCCGGCCCGCTGCCCTGGGGCGCGGCAATAAAGTATCCCGCTCCCTGATGAATGGCCCGAATCAGGTAAGGCCCGCTGCCCGGCTCGCTGAGCGAATAGTGTCCGCTGCCGTCCGTGGTGGCATGCGCCGTGGCCCTCATGCCGGCCTGCACGTCCACCAGTTCCACCGTGTCGCCCACTGCGGGCTTGCCGGTGGTCTTGTTGGTCACGGTGCCGGTAACGGTCGCGGCCTGCGCCAACGCCCCGGTAAACAAAACGCTCAAAGCCAAAACGCCTGCGCCAAGTCGATTCGATTTCATTTCGTGTCGGTGCCCTTCATTTCTCAATCAACGCTGATCTCTGATCCCTGATCTCTGATCCCTGATCCCTGATCCCTGATCCCTGATCTCTGATCTCTGACCTCTGACCTCTGACCTCTGACCTCTGATCTCTGACCTCTGACCTCTGACCTCTGATCCCCAGTCCCTGTTTCATTCACGCTTGTTGCAACACGTCAATCTCAGCCAGCAGCACCGCTGTTTCGTTTTCAAGCTGCGCTCTCTGCACTGCAAAATCCTCTTCGGGATACTTTCCCGCGCGGTACTCGAAGTTCAGGTCGCGCAGGTTCTCATAGAGCTGTTCCTTGCGCTCCAGCAGATAATCCAGCCGTGTCTTCTCCCGTTGGCTGGCGAAGACGTTCTCCGGCCAAAAGGTGTAAACAAGTAGCGCAAGCGCCAGAAATATGCCGGCCAATTCACCGTCAAAGGTAGTCATCGCTCAAAATCCTCCGCTGCCCACTGTCCACTGCACACTGTTCACTGCCCACTGGTCTCCCGTCGAATCCGTTCCTTCAACGCATCCGTCGACGGGCTCGAGGCCTGTGCCACAACCTGCGTCCTGCCCACTGACCAGCGCCGCACCAGCAGAACCGTCCCCAACAGCGCCGCCGCAAACACCGCGAAGGGCGCAATCCATGCCACCAGGTCGAATCCCTGTGTTGTGGGCGCGGCCAGCACAATCGCCCCGTACTTGCCGACGAAAGAATCCAGAATCTCCTTGTCGCTCTTTCCGCCATCAATGCCCGCGCGCAGTTCCTGTAATTCACTCGTCGAGTTTGGGCAGCCCACGTGGTTGCACTCGCCCAGAATCTCGGCGCAGCCGCAGGTGCACATCAGCCGATGGTTCAGGCTGTTAAAGCGCGAACCGGCATCCGTTGCGCCCATTGAGAAGCAAACCGCAACCGCCAGCGCACCCGCCTGCAACGCGCGCATACAAAAAGTCAGCCGTTTGGGAGCCCTCACAGATGGCCTCCCTTCAACGCCGGCTCGCCTGGCGCGGCTCGCGCGGGAACTCGAAGCGAAGCCGTTGCCGGGCTCAAACTGGGAACCAGCGCCGCCACCGTGCCAATCACCAGCACCACAAGCCCCGCCCATATCCAACCCACCAGCGGATTCAGAAACGCCTTGATAATCGGCTGCCCCGTGTCAGGATTCGTTCCTTCATACACCACGTACAAATCCCAGCTCGGCACTGAGTGAATGGCCACCATGGTCTGCGGCTGACCGCTGGCCAGGTAGACGCGCTTTTCCGGAGTCATCTGGAACTGCTTCTTGCTGCCTCGGTACACATCGAGCAGCGCGTACTCCGAGTTGTAATTCAGATTCGAATCCTGCGTGAACCCGACGCACTCCAGCGTGTAAGGGCCAATGGACATGGTGCTGTGCAGCCCCAGCTCCTGCTCCACGTTGCGGTTGAAGGCCGACCCGGCCAGCCCGATGACGATGATCACCACGCCAATGTGAACAATGTAGCCGCCGTAGCGGCGCGTGTTGCGCCGCGTCAGCAGCCAGGTCGCCACCAGCAGGTTGCGTCCCGTCTGCCGCGAAATCACTCCGGCCCCGCGCAAAAACTCGCTCAGAATCGCCGTCAGCACAGACACGGACAGCGCAAACGCCACCAGCGCGAAGAAATTTCCCGAGTCGAACTCGCCGTCCTTCCACGGCCGCACGCCTACCGCCAGGCAGACAATGATCGTTGCCCCCATCGCAACGGAAGGCAGCACAAAGTTGCGCCGAATGGCGCGCAGCGACGTCGATCTCCACGGCAGCAGCGGTCCCACGCCGGTAAGGAATAGCAGAAACAGCCCGATCGGCACCGCTACGCGGTTGTACCACGGAGCGCCAACGGTGACCTTGTTGCCCACCACATACTCGCTGAGGATCGGGAACAGCGTCCCCCACAGAATCACAAAGCAAGCCATCAGCAGCACGAGATTGTTAAACAGGAAGCTCGACTCGCGGCTCACCAGGGACTCCAAGTGGTGATCGCTCTTCAGGTGGTCGCGCTGCAAAATGTAAGTAAAAATGCAAACCGCCAGCACAATCCCCATGAACGCCACAAACCATGTCCCGATGGACGATTGCGCAAACGCATGCACTGAGCTCACCAGCCCAGCGCGTGTCAGCAGCGTGCCCAGCAACGTAAGCAGGAAGGTGGCAAAGATGAGCCACACATTCCAGCTCTTCATCATGCCCTTCTTCTCCTGCATCATCACCGAGTGCAGAAAGGCTGTCCCTGTGAGCCATGGCATGAAGCTGGCGTTCTCCACCGGATCCCATCCCCAGTAGCCGCCCCAACCGAGCACCGCGTAGGCCCAGTGCATGCCGAGGAAGATGCCGCAGGTTAAAAACAGCCAGGTCACCATGGTCCAGATGCGCGTAACCTTGATCCATTTTTCGCCGGGGTAACGCATCATGAGCGCACCGAGAGCGAAAGCAAATGGGACCGAAAAGCCCACATAGCCCAGGTAAAGCATCGGCGGATGAATCACCATCTCCGGATATTGGAGCAGCGGATTCAGCCCGTTGCCGTCATCCGGAATGGCGCCGCGAAGCAGCGCAAAGGGCGGCGCGGCAAAGTTCAAAATTGCCAGAAAGAAGACCTGGATTCCAGCCAGAATGGTCCCCGCGTAGGCGTATAGCTTGACGTCTGTCTTGTGCGTCAGCCGCAGCACGAACCCGTACGTGCCCAGCAGCCACGCCCACAGCAGCAGGGAACCCTCCTGCCCGCTCCACAGAGCTGAAAACTTATACGCTGCCGGAAGCGCCCGGTTGGAGTGCTCCATGATGTAGGTGATTGAAAAGTCGTTGGTAAAGACCGACCACACCAGCGCAAACGCCGCCGCGGTCACGGCCACAAACCCCGCGATTCCAGCCCGCCGCGCCGTATCCGCCAGCCGCTCCGGAGAAATCGCAGCCGGCTGCCCGGTCGCAATCAGGCGCAGCGCATACGCTCCAGCCAGCAGATTCCACGCAGCCAGCGCCAAAGCAATAATAAGAGCGAAACTACCAAATGCTGCCATTATGACTCCAGAACGATTCTCGCACCCAGAGGGAGCCAGTCGGCTCCCCAATGAGAGTATTCTCAGTCCATCATAGGCCTTCGACCTGTGATATAGCTCACATTGAAAAGCGGGCGTTCAGGTGCAGGCGCTCGGGCATACGGCGCTTCCCATCCGCAGAACGTCTCCGGTTCCAGGTCGAAAGCCCGGTAACTCTCTCGAGCAGGATCGAACAAGAAGAACGGCCGGAGCAGCAGACGGCTGCTCCGGCCACTAATTCTTAGGCAAAACCACCCCAAACGCGGAACCTTACCGCGGCAGTTTGCGGCGCAGCAATCCGGCCAGTCCAAGCAGTCCGGCGCCCATCATTCCCAAAGTCCCCGGCTCTGGAATCAATCCCAGGGTCCCCGGCTCGTCCGTCAGCGAAATCTCAACAAAGCGCTGTGCATCCGAGTTAGTGGGACTGAAAAACACGCTGTCAGCTTTATAGCCGCCTTCCAGTACTTCCCACTCGGCATCGTCGACCCAAACCTGCGCGGCCGGGTCGATGGGATCGCTCCCTCCTTCAGAGTCTGTCGAGGAGGGAAACTCAATTTGCCAAATGGCCATTGAAATCGGTCCAGTGTAGGGCGAAGGATTGTTCGGATTGGTGCCTGCCAGCTGGTCTGCCAGCCAAGACACTTCATCGTCGGCGGTGGTCGCGGCGTATCCAAAGTAGCCGCTGTAAAACGTTCCCACGTCTGTTGGATTGTTGATGTCAAGGCAGGCGAACTGAGAGGCTATCGTCTTTCCGCCTATGGTGGAGGTTGCCGTGTAGGGAGAAACATACTCCTGGACGACGTCGCCGGCCTCATCGGTGAATGTGTACGAAAGATAGCCGCCGGGGAAATCCCCGCTGAGGGTAATTCCATCGGCAAATGCTGTAGAAGTGAAAACCGCGCCCAACAAGACCGGACTCATGGTGCGAACAAGAAATTTCAACATGGCATCTCCTTAAAGATTCACAGACCAGATGGGGGCTGGAGGGCGTACAAGGTTGATCTATTGTGTGAGTTCTGCCCTAGATTAGGGTCACGAGTTATGCGCGTCAATCGTCTTGAAGCTTATGTTTGTCGATAAGGAATCAACTCCGGCAAGACGCACGAAGGTGTTATTCAATAGTTACTTAAATACGATCATTCGAGTTACCTAACTTATTTCTTCATAGTTAAAGAAGTTGTCTATTTCATCTAAACAGGGCCTGGTTTTCATCCGCTCTCATAATTCGCCCAAAGGCGCTCTTCAAGAGTTACCGGAATATTTCTTCAAAGTTAACGGGAGTTTTTTGCGATGCAAAAACACAAGGCTGTTTCAAAGCTGGATTTGGTGAGTGAAGCAGCGAATTAAAAAGCTGGGTATCTTTCCCAAGCAGGCACAAAACCGGGTGAGCACGGCGAAAGACTTCCTCTCAAAGCATGAATCCTGCCCAAAGGAAATCTCGTCTTCGCTTCATCGAGTTTGTTATGCGCGTTCACCGAGAATCACTACCCGGCAATCTGCGGCACTTTCAACGTCAGCATCTTGCCGGCCAGTTCGAGCAGATCTTCGGCTTTGGTTGGCCTGGGCAAAAAGCGCACCTGTTTCTCGGAATAATCACCCGCCACATCGCTAACGCCGCCCAGCACCAGCACCGGCACGTTGGGCAGCCGCGCATGCAGCTCGGCAACAAACTCCGGGCCGCCGATTCCCGGCATGTCCAGCCCTGAGACCACCAGGCCAAGATCCTCGGCAAAATGCGGTTGTTCCACCAGGCAAAGTGCCTCGGCCGCATCTGCCACGCGTTGCACCCCGCGAAATCGCCGTTCCAGGATGGACTTGCGGAGAAACGCCTGCAGCGGATCGTTATCCACCAATAGAATTGTCGCCATGCGTTCCTGAATCCTGAACGGTCTGAGAGGAGTGACCGGACTGCTTTATTTGCTAACTGATCCGTTGGATGGCATCCGGTCAAAATCGGTTGTCCTGCAGGGGGCGGATTGTCGTTGCAATCCAGCCTGTTTCGTTCGAATGATTCCGCTTGGCTGCGGCAAACGAAGATGCGAAAATCGCATCCACCGGAGCAGCCATGAAATCCGCTTCTCAAAAACTTCTCGGCAATTTCCGCGCCGTCGTCATGGCCGCGTTTATCTGCGTCGCCGCGCCGCCCATTGCAGCAACGTCTTCCGCCGTCGCTCCGGCGCATGCCGGCCAGCCAGACTCCACTGAGATGGAGCAAACGCTCTATGTGCAGGCGCCCGATTTTGCAGGCGGCGGCAACAGCATCGTCCTGGTCTGGCTTCCCGAACCGCTCGAGAGCACCTGCCTGGGCAGGACAATGAAGGAATGCTTCAAAATCGATTACTGCATCCGCACCACCAACCCCAACGGCCCCCAATGCAAAAATCTCGGCATCCCCCGCTCCCGCCTGCCTCACTACCCGCCGGGAATGCAGCCGCACCGCGCCATCAGCGTCGTCCTCCGCGCGGCGGGAAACAACAACGGCTTTGATCTTCTGAAGCAGTTCTACGCAAGTGCGCCCAAAGACTCCCTCCTGCGGCTCTCTTCTGACGCCGCCATCCGCGCCCGTATCCGCTATAACAACAGTCCGTCCTTTGAGGGCTTCACATTGCTCGAGGTACTTTCAGCACCGTAGATTCCATCTCTGCGGCGTTCAGCGAGGGCTTCTTTACCCAAACAAAAACTCCTTTTCCTTAAGCTCCTTGATTGAGTCTCGCAGCCGCGCCGCCTTCTCAAATTCGAACTTCTTTGCCGCGTCCCGCATCTCCGTCTCCAACTTTGCAATGTAACTGTCCAGCTCCGTCTGCGACGCAAACTCCGGCATCCCCGCGCTCTCTTCCAACTCAACATCGCCGTATTCCGCTTTGAGAATCTGCGCCAGCCCCATATCCACCTGGCTGATGATCGACTGCGGAGTAATCCCGTTTTCGTCGTTGTAGGCGCGCTGCACGGTGCGTCGGCGGTCGGTTTCGTCCATGGCGCGGCGCATGGAATCGGTGATTTTGTCCGCGTAGAGGATGGCTTTTCCTTCCAAATGGCGCGCTGCGCGGCCCATGGTCTGAATCAGCGAGCCGGCGGAGCGCAAAAAGCCCTCCTTGTCGGCGTCCAGAATGGCCACCAGCGAAACCTCCGGCAGGTCCAGGCCTTCGCGCAGCAGGTTGATGCCGATGAGCACGTCAAACTCGCCTTTGCGCAACCCGGCCAACAGCTTCACGCGCTCCAGCGTCTCTATCTCAGAGTGCATATAGCGGCAGCGCACGCCAACCTCGGTGTAGTAGCCGGCCAGGTCCTCGGCCATGCGCTTGGTCAAGGTGGTCACCAGCACCCGCTCGTTCCGCTTGGCCCGGTCGCGAATCTCGGCCAGCAGGTCGTCGATCTGGCCCTTCACCGGGCGTATCTCCACTTCGGGATCCACAAGGCCCGTCGGCCGAATCACCTGCTCCACAACCACCCCGGCTGACCGCGTCAGCTCATAGGGCCCCGGCGTGGCGGAAACATAAATCGTCTGGTGAATCCGGTTCTCAAACTCGTCAAACTTCAGCGGCCGGTTGTCCATGGCACTGGGCAGCCTGAAGCCGTAGTCCACAAGGTTCTGCTTGCGGCTGCGGTCGCCGTGCCACATGCCATGCACCTGGGGAATGGTGGCGTGGCTCTCGTCGATAAAGAGCAGAAAGTCGCGCGGAAAATAATCCAGCAGCGTGGGCGGAGGCTCACCCGGCAGCCGGCCGCTAAAGTGCCGCGAGTAGTTCTCAATGCCGTGGCAGTAGCCCATGGATTTGATCATCTCCAGGTCAAACCGCGTGCGCTGGTGAACGCGCTGCGCCTCCACCATGCGGCCCTCGGCCTCAAGCTGCGGCACCCACTCGGCCAGTTCTTTCAGAATGGAATCGACGGCCTCAGCCTTGCGTGCCGGCTGCACCACGTAGTGGCTCTTGGGATAGATCGGCAGGCGCGAATACTTCTGCTTGACGGTTCCGAAAAGCGGGTCGATCTGGGAGAGCGACTCAATCTCGTCGCCGAATAGCTCAATCCGGTAAGCCGTTTCGTCATAGGTAGGAAAGACCTCGATGATGTCTCCGCGCACGCGGAAGGTGCCACGCCTGAAGTCCGCATCGTTGCGCTCGTAGAGAATCTCCACCAGCCGCCGCATAATATCCTGCCGGCTGATCTTCTGCCCTTTCTCCAGCAGCAACAGCATGCCGTAGTAAGCCTCCGGCGAGCCAAGGCCGTAGATGCAGCTTACCGAGCTCACAATGATGGAGTCGCGCCGCTCAAACAAGCTGCGCGTGGCAGAGAGCCGCAGCTTATCCAGCTCTTCGTTGATCGTGGCTTCCTTCTCGATATATAAGTCGCCGGCGGGGATGTAGGCTTCGGGCTGGTAATAGTCGTAGTAGCTCACAAAGTATTCAACCGCATTGCCGGGAAAGAACTGCTTGAACTCGTGATAGAGCTGCGCGGCGAGCGTCTTGTTATGGGCCAGGATGAGTGCGGGCCGCTGCGACTGCTCAATGATCTTGGCCATGGTAAAGGTTTTGCCGGAGCCGGTAACTCCCAGCAGCACCTGGTGCCGCTCCCCGGCAGAGAGCCCTTGCATCAGTTCCTCAATGGCCCGCGGCTGATCGCCCCGAGGTTTGTATGTAGTCACCAGTTGAAAGTCCATGACGGATATTATATCCCGGAGGCGAACAAACGGGGAACACGGCTGGGGTTCAAGGAACTTGGGACCAGGATGACGCTGCGACGCGTTTGCCGGCCTGGAGGGGACATCGGGGCTCTTTTTCCCAAGTTCCTCTGCACCCCACAAGTCCACCAATCACTGTTCACTGCACACTGCACACTGTCCACTACAATAAAAACGTAGGCCCGAACACCCTTCCAAAGCATGGCCGGCGAAGAGCAGAAAAAGCCCCATAAACCCGATGAGGACCCCGTCGGCAAGGTGTACGACCACCGGCTCATGCGCCGCCTCGCCCACTATCTGCGCCCTTATTGGGTTCAGGCCACCGTCTCCACCGTCTCCATTACCCTGAAATCTCTCTCCGACGTCGCCGGCCCTTACCTGGTCAAAGTGGCCATTGACCGCTATCTCACCGGTGCGCCCGGCCCGGCCACCAACTGGCTCACGCGCCGCCTGCCAACCGACCCGTACCAGGGCATTACCCGCCTGGCCGTTATCTACATCTGCGCGCTGCTTTCGGCCTATTTCTTTCAATTCATTCAGACTTACCTGATGCAGTGGACCGGCCAGAAGCTCATGTTCGATCTGCGCCGCGACATCTTCCGCCACATGCAGCGCATGCATATCGGCTTTTTTGACAGCCACGCCGTTGGCCGCCTGGTCACCCGGCTCACTTCCGACGTGGACGCCATCAACGACATGTTTACCGCCGGCATCCTGGCCATTGTCGACGACTTTCTCAACCTTACCATCATGGCCGCCGTCATGCTCACCATCAACTGGTGGCTGGCGCTCATCGCGTTTTCCGTGCTGCCGCTGATCCTGATTGCCACGCGCCTCTTCCGCAACCACGTACGCGAAAGCTACCGCCGCGTCCGCGCCGCCATTGCCCGCATCAACAGCTTTACGCAGGAACACGTGTCGGGAATGAGCGTGGTGCAGTTGTTCAATCGGGAAGAACGCGCTTATGACGACTTTGAGGCGGTCAATCGGCAGCACATGATCGCCTTCAAAGACACCATCTTTGCCTACGCCCTTTATTACCCGGCCGTCGACGTAATCTCCTCCGTCGCCATTGCGCTGGTGATCTGGCGGGGAGGGTTCGGCCAGCTCACGGGAGCGGTGACAATCGGCGTGCTGAACATGTTCATTTTGTACTCGCTGCGCTTCTGGCGGCCGATTCAGGATTTGAGCGACAAGTACAACATTTTGCAGGCGGCGATGGCTGCGTGCGAGCGCATTTTCAAGCTGCTCGATACGCCGCCGGAAATTGTGAATCCTGCAATTCCGGTGATGGGCGACGGATCAAACCGAATCGAATTTCGTCACGTCTGGTTCACCTATCAGAAGCTGACCGAGGCTGAGCAGGCCGCGGTGGAGCAGGCGGCAGCAAGTGACGCCCCGGCGGCTGCGCTGGCATCGATCGCCGGCATTGAATGGATTCTCAAAGATGTCAGCTTCACCATCGAGCGTGGACAGACGGTGGCCATTGTGGGCCACACTGGCGCAGGCAAGACGACGCTCACCAGCCTGATGATGCGCTTCTACGATGTGACCGCAGGCCAAATCCTCGTAGACGGCGTGGACTTGCGCGATCAGGACCTGACCGCGCTAAGGCGCCATTTCGCTGTGGTTTTGCAAGATCCATTCCTGTTTACGGGCACGCTGAAAGACAATATCCGCCTTGGCAACGACGAAATCACAGACGCGCAACTGCGGACGGCGGCGCGGGATGTGAATGTGCTCGATTTCATTGAGAACCTGCCCAACGGATTTGACGAGCCGGTGCGGGAGCGCGGCAATTCACTCTCGACAGGACAGAAGCAGCTCATCAATTTTGCGCGAGCCTTGGCCTACAATCCGCACATTTTGATTTTGGACGAGGCAACGTCGAGCGTGGATACAGACACGGAACTGCGCATCCGCGGAGCGCTCGACAGGATGGTGGAAGGACGCACCAGCGTGCTGATCGCGCACCGGCTCTCAACCGTGCAGCGCGCCGACACCATCCTGGTGATGCACAAGGGTCAATTGCGCGAGATGGGCTCGCACCAGGAGCTGCTGGCCAAGCGGGGAATCTACTGGAAGCTGTACCAGTTGCAGTACAAGGAGCAGGAGGAGCAGTGGGCGGTGAACAGTGGTTAGTGGACAGTGAAACAGTGAATAAGTGAACGAGTGAAAATGGGCCAAAGTCAGGGTTGGGGCGGACGGATTTGTCAGGGTGCGGGTTGTTATTTTCAGAGATGGACGGTTGACTTTTTCGGGATGGCTAGAAGTCATGATTTTTCAAAACTGATTGGCGGGTGGGGTTGGGCCTGGCTTGGTCGCGTTGGTTGATATCAAAGATAGAAGTTTGAGACGTGTTTCACGGGATGTTAACGTGGCGGGTGAAGACTGGTTGAGTAGCAGCCAGCGCTGGTTGTTGCGAGGTAAATTCGAAGCAACTGGAATAAGAGAAGACTTCATCCCCTATGCAAAAACTTATCCCCTCCTTTCTGACTGCGGTTGCCTTGTCTGCTGTTTTGACTGTTTGCCAACCCCTGGGCGCCCAGGGCGCGAAAGACGTGTGTCCGCGGCCCGCTGTTGGCAGCATTGTGGGTGAGCCGGAGGACTTGCGCAGCCAGAACGGCGTGCTGGAGGCGGAGCTGACCATTCACAATGAGGCCGATCCCGATGGCTCCGTGCGCTACTGCTATCTCGATGCGTCGGGACGCGAGTCTCCTAATTTGCGGGTGAGTCCCGGCGACCTCGTGATTCTGCATTTGAAGAATGCGCTGCGTGACCTTGGCACGGCAACGGCCCCAGCAGCGCATGTGCATTCCGGCAGTCACGGTGCGAAAGCCGGCGACGCGTGCGCCAGCGGCGTGATGAGCGCGGTTTCAACCAACCTTCACTTCCACGGGCTGACGATTCCGCCGGTTTGCCACCAGGACGAGGTGTTGAAAACATCGGTGCAGCCGGGGGACGCTCCGTTTGAGTATCGCTTTCGCATTCCCGGCGATGAGCCGCCGGGACTGTATTGGTACCATCCGCACATTCATGGCTTCAGCAAGGTTCCTATTCTGGGAGGAGCATCGGGCGCGCTGATTGTGGAAGGGCTGGAGCGCGCGAAAAAGGCGGCGGCGGGATTGCCCGAGCGGGTGTTGATCATTCGCGATCAGGACCTGATGCATCCCAATGCGCCGCCGTCGAAATCGGAGCCGGTGGTGCCGAAGTTTCTGGTGGACCGGGACGGAGACGCGGCCAATACCGGGACCGGTTTCGGCAAGCCGGCCAAGGATCTCTCGATCAATTACGTGCCGGTTCCTTACCCGGATTATCCTCCCGCGGTGATTGAGATGAGGCCGGGGGAACGGCAGTTGTGGCGGGTGTTGAACGCTTCTGCGATTACGTACCTGAACCTTGCGGTGCTGTTTAACCGGATGCCTCAGCCGCTGGAACTGGTGGCGATGGATGGCGTGCCGATGAGCCACAACGACCCAAGCGGCGAGTCGACCGATCCGCAAGATCACTTGGGCGTGCCGCCGGGCGCGCGCGTAGAGTTCATTGTCACCGGGCCGCGAGCCGGGCAACAGGGATTGCTGGTGACGAGGACGGTAGATACCGGTCCCGGCGGCGAGAACGATCCTAACCGGGCGCTGGCTAGCATTGTTGTTTCGGCAACTGCACCTGAGCCGCGGTCAAAGCTGCAAGGCTCGCCGCAGGCTCTTGCACCCGCGACCGAGGCGTGGCTGGGAAGCGTGGCGCCGGTGCGGGTGCGGCGGCTTTACTTCTCAGAGAAGCTGGCCGTTCCGAACGATCCCACCAGCGCAGTGGAGTTTTATCTCACCGTGGACGGACAGCAGCCGAAGATGTTCGATATGAGCTCGGATGTGCCGGATATTGTGGCGCAGCAAGGCACAGTGGAAGACTGGATCATCGAAAACCGCTCGAGCGAGTTACACGCATTTCACATTCACCAGTTACATTTTCTGCTGCTCGCTTACAACGGAAGGCCGGTGAACGAGAACTTTCTTCGCGACACGGTCAACGTGCCTTATTACAACGGGCACACGCTGGCTTACCCGAGCGTTCGGCTGCGGATGGATTTCCGCGATCCCAATACGGTGGGGACGTTTGTTTACCATTGCCATCTACTGGAGCACGAAGACAAAGGAATGATGGGATCCATTCGCGTAGTGCCCAAATCGCAAGGCGCCGCGCAGGCCACGGAAAACCGGTGTGCGGGGGAAACTTCGTCGCAGACTGGGGGATGCAAAAACTCAACTTCGCGTCAGCAAAAATTTCAATAATTTTCGATAACTCTGCCGATGAATTGTGGAGAAGAATTCATCTGCTGTTAAGAGGGTTAAATAGCAGTTTTCATCTTTGCAGGTTACATTGCCCCCAGCCGAGGAAACTAACTCGGATTCCCCTGGAGGTGGTTGAATGTTAATTAAGAACTTCGCTCTTGCAGCCGTGCGCGCTGCGAGGAAGGGACTGGTATCCATTGCGATATTTCAGTTCGCGATCGGCAACGCATTTGCAGCCGAAGCCCCCAAACCCCTGGCTCACGACCGCGACAATGAAACTGCCACGCCAATCAAGCATGTGATTGTGATCATTGGCGAAAACCGCAGCTTCGACCACGTCTTTGCCACGTATGTGCCTAAGTCCGGCCAGACCATTCACAACCTGCTGTCAGAGGGGATTGTGCTGGTCGACGGCAAACCCGGCCCGAATTTTGCCAAGGCCGCGCAGAAGGCAGCCACCGATGAGCAGCCCGACGCCTTTTTGCTGAGCCCCAGCAAGTCGTCTTTTCCCGGCAGCGTGCTCCCCGCGCCGCTGGTTGGAGGACCGAAAGACTCCTATGTCGCAGGCGACAGCTTGACGCTGGCCGAGCAGTCGGAAAACGGACTTACGCCGGATGGATATCCTGAGCTGGTCTCCGGCGGCACCGGCCAAACCAGTTACACTCCCGACGAGCGCATTGCAGACGTGACCGCGCTGCCTGCGGGACCGTTCCAACTGACCAACTCGCTGAAAAACGGCTTTGACTACAACGCCTACGCCGCCAGCCCCGTTCACCGCTTCTACCAGATGTGGCAGCAGTTGGATTGCAGCGTGGATCATGCCACCTTTGAGAATCCGTCCGGCTGCGACGCGAAACTGTTTCCATGGGTAGAAACCACGGTCGGCGCAGGCACCAACGGCGTGGCGCAACCCGCCGACTTCAGCACCGAGTATTCGCCTACGGCCTACACCACGGGCGAGGGCTCCACGGCGATGGGTTTCTACAACATGTATTACGGCGACGTTCCTTACTTCAAGCAGCTCGCTGACACCTATGCAATTAGCGACAACTTTCATCAGTCGGTCAACGGCGGCACGGGCGCCAACCACATCATGTTCGGTCACGCCGATGCAATCTACTTCACCAATGGCAAGGGGACCGCGGAGGCGCCTCCGGAGAACGTCACGGTGGACGCGGGGACTCTGAATGCCGGCGTAGTGAATGAAATCGAGAATCCGAATCCTGCCCCGAACACCAACAACTGGTATACAGAAGATGGCTACGGCGGCGGCGGTTACGGCTCCGCGCAATACGGCGGCGGCTCCTACACCAACTGCGCTGACACCTCGCAGCCGGGCGTGGCTCCCATTGTGAACTACCTCAACCAGCTGGGAATCGATCCCCGCTGCCAGGCGGGCCACTATTATCTGCTGAACAACTACAACCCCGGATACTTTGGCAATGGCAACAACGCCTACACCGACACCAACGTCAACAACACCGCGTTCACCATTCCGCCGTCCGCGGTTCCCAGCATCGGCGACGATATGAACAAGGCCGGCATTTCCTGGGTGTACTACGGCGACCAGTGGAACAACTACGTTCCCGATCCCTACCAGCTGAACTACGGCGCGGTGGGCGCGCTTACTGACGAGTATTGCAACATCTGCAATCCCTTCCAGTACGACACGTCGATCATGTCAAACCCGGCCGAGGTGCAGGCGCATATCCAGGACACTGCGGTTCTGTACGACGAAATCGCAGCCGGCATCCTGCCTGCCGTCTCCATCGTCAAGCCCAGCGGACTGGTTGACGGTCACCCGGCTTCTTCCAAGCTGGATCTGTTTGAATCGTTCTGCAAGAAAATTGTTGAAGGGGTTCAGGCAAATCCGGATCTGTGGGCCTCGACGGCGATCTTTATCACCGAAGACGAAGGCGGCGGCTACTACGACTCTGGCTACGTGCAGCCGCTGGACTTCTTCGGCGACGGCACGCGCATCATTCTGCTTGCGGTATCTCCATTCGCCAAGAAGGGACATGTCGACCACGCGTATGCCGACCACGTTTCGATCGACAAGTTCATTGAAGCCAACTGGGGGCTTCCCACCATTACCGATCGCAGCCGCGACAATTTCCCCAATCCCATTGCGACCTCTGGGAATCCCTACGTGCCGGTGAACAGCCCGGCGCTCGACGACATGATGGGGCTGTTCGATTTCCACTCAAATAGCTGGTGGTAAAGCTTCACGCCTCTTGAAAACTTGCCGGGGTTGGCTTGCCAACTCCGGCATTTTCTTTTTCGCGAGTCAGTGAGAAGGGGCTGTCCGCTTGAAATCGGACTGAGTTGGTCGAAGTCATCCCGCGCCTGGGCAATTTTCTGTACGCGAGGGCCATTCTCGGCCTCCCGCGCGGCTTCATGCTGCGCCCTTGCCAGGTCTTCGGCCTGCTCAATCTCTTCAGGACGGTTGCCGCGGAGCATGCGGTCAAGATTGTCCTGCGCCTGATCGACCAATGAGGCGGTCTGCGCGCGCTGGGTTTTGAGATCGTCGCACTCGAAGCGGACAAGCAGAGCCCCGGCCTTAACGATGCTGCCCTCTTCGAATGGAACAAGAGTCACTCGGTCGCCAACTTTAGAGCCGATCTGAATTTCGCGGGTTTCCACCGTGCCGGAGTACTCATAGCGGGCGCGGCGAGCCGACCAGGCGTAGTAGCACGCCAGCGCGACACCGAGGAAGAGCGCCAGCGACGCGGCTGCGATGATGATCTGTCGTTTCATCGCACACCTTCCAGAACAACCTGCAAGCGTTCGCGCATGGTTTCTACCAGCCACTTCTGCGGCACCGCATCGCGCATGAGCCACTCAAGCATGGTGGCGATGTAGACGGAGAGAAGAGTCTCGGCGAGGGCTTTGGCTTTGAGCTTTTTCACGCCGGGGATGGCGCCCATAAATTGCTGGATGGCGCCGACGGCCTGGTCGCGGACGGTAACCAGCGTCTTATGCGAGACCTGGTGGAAAATGGTCTCAATCATGAGCTTCTTTGAGTGCGGAGTAATGCGGGCGTTCTCCTGCGAAAGCTTGAGAATCAGCTGCAAAATGGCTTCGGCCGACGGCGTATGCCCCGCGGCCTCAAGATCGCCGAGGACGTTTTTGAGTTTCTCAGCCCTGGCAGAGGCCACCTCGCGCAATAGGAGCTCCTTTTGCGGAAAGTAGTTGAAAAACGTGGCGCGAGAGATGCCGGCCGCGGCAGAGATCATCTCGACAGACACTTTCTTGAAACCGCGTCTGGCGAAAAGATCGAAGGCGACAGCTACAATCTCTGAGCGAGTTTGCTGCCGCAGGCGGGTGCGGAGACGGGTTGCAACCTGGTTCATTCTTTAGACTGCAGTCTAAAAAATGGATTCGCGTCAAATGGGCTGCGGAATGAATGGGGCATTTCCTGATGCAAACAGCGGACGGCGATTCTATGCTTGAGATTCGGCATCTCAGATACCAGGCATGCTGGAAGGAGGCCAAACTCAGATGACTTCTGCGGTTGTGGAGACGGGCTGCTGTATTGTGGGGGGCGGGCCGGCGGGAGTGATGCTCGGTTACCTGCTGGCGCGCCAGGGCGTGGAGGTTACGGTGCTCGAAAAGCACGACGATTTTTTCCGCGATTTTCGCGGCGACACCGTGCACCCATCCACAATGGAAGTGCTGAAAGAGCTTGGATTGCTGGAGGAGTTCCTTAAGTTGCCGCATCAGCAGGTGGAGCGGCTGGGACTGAATATTGGAGGCTGCACCTTTGAAGGCGCCGACTTCAGTCATGTGCCCACGCATTGCAAATTCGTGGCGCTGATGCCGCAATGGGATTTCCTGAACTTTCTTTCCAGCCACGCAAAGAAGTTCCCGCCGTTCCAACTCCTCATGGGGCACGAAGCGGTGGACGTGTTGCGAGACGGCGAACGCATCGTGGGCGTGGTTGCGCGGAACGGCGAAAGAGAAGTGAAGGTGCATGCGGACCTGGTGGTGGGCTGCGATGGCCGGCATTCTGTTACGCGCGGCGCGGCGGGGTTGGAGGTGATTGAGCATGGAGTGCCGATCGACGTTTTGTGGTTCAGAATCAGCCGCAGGCAGGGCGATCCGGCGCAGGTGCTGGGCAACGTCAACTACGGAAAAGCGATGATTCTTATCGACCGGTCCGATTATTTCCAGGCGGGGTTTCTCATCGCCAAGGGCTCATACGACAACATCCGGGCGCGCGGCATGGATGCATTCCGCGCCGGCATTCTTGAGCTCGCTCCGTGGCTGGCCGAGCGGGTGAACGAGCTGCGCGACTGGGAACAGATCAAGATTCTGACCGTGCAGATCAACCGCCTTCGGCGTTGGCACAGGCCGGGAGTGCTGTGCATTGGCGACGCGGCGCACGCCATGTCGCCCGCGGGGGGAGTGGGGATTAACCTGGCGATTCAGGATGCAGTTGCCGCGGCCAACCTGCTGGCGACGCCGCTGCGGGAGAGAGATCTGTCGGAGGCGATTGTTGCGGCGGTGGAGAAGCGACGCACCTTTCCCACGCGGGTTACGCAGGCCATTCAGATTGTTGCTCATCGGGGGATTGCCCGGGTCTTCAAAAACCCCGGGCCGTTTCGCGCGCCCTGGCAGATGAGGGCTGTTCTGCACATTCCGGGCATTCATCGCGCGTTGGGATACGCGGTTGGAGTGGGCGTGCGCCCGGAGCATGTTCGGCAGGACGCGCGGACGGGCTGGCGGGATGCGCGTAAGGTAGTTTGACTGTTCCTCCCCGGTCTACAAAAGCGAGAGACCGGTGGCACCCTGGAATCGATAAGATTTCTGGTGAGATCAGAGCCAACCGCCGTAAAGAAGGGATGCAGCGTTAATGTCGCCGTCGCAGCTCCTCGTCGGTGGGCAGCGACGATTCGGGCTCTGTCAGATTGCGAATTTTAATCAGCAGGTCCGCCGGGTGCACCGGCTTCAACAGAATTTCGAAAGCGTGGCCGTTTTGCCGCGCGGCTTCAAGCATATGGGCGGTTGCGGCTTGACCGGAAAACAACAGAACCTTGCAATCTGGGCAATATTCTCGTATCTGAATTGCCAGGTCGATGCCGGAGAGCTGGGGCATGACGACATCGGTAATAAGCAGATCGGGAGCTTCAAGGCGCGCGGCTTCCAAAGCTTCTAGAGGGTTGTTAAACGACCGGGCGCGAAACCCGCCTTGGAGGCGCAAAATCAACGCAAGGGTTGTGGCGATGACATCTTCATCATCGACAACGAAGACCGAGGGTTGTTCCAGCTGGGGCATGAGGTTGGCTTTTCACAATCGATTCTTCACGGATGCTAATACATCTATCAAGGGATTGCGCGTCTTTGCAAGCAAATGCAATTTAATTTTTCCGTAAACCGTGAAGCCCCGGTGATTTTATTGGCTTTGCCGGCGCGACAAAAGCCACCCCTCACACAAAGCGGCTTCGGCCGGGTTTTTGCGCAGACTGCGATATGCGGGCCTGCCGGCCTGTGCTTCCAGGGCAGAAATTTGAGCGCCGCGGCCACCATTTACACTGGTAGACGGAGAATCCTGTGTTTTTTGATAAGTTCCTGACCAAAATATTTGGCACGTCGAACGATCGCATCCTCAAGAAGTTGTGGCCGGTGGTGGGTACGATCAATGAGCTTGAACCATCGATCAAACGATTGACAGATGAGGAGTTGCGGGCCAAGACCGTGGAGTTCCGCAGCCGGATTGCGGGCCGCGCGGCCGAGGCGGGCAAGGGAATCGAGGACAAGGAAGAGCGCGAGAAGGCGCAGGACGCGGCCGAGCGCGCGGCGCTGGACGAGATTTTGCCCGAGGCCTTTGCGGTGGTGCGAGAGGCGGGATGGCGCGCGGTGCAGATGCGGCACTTTGACGTGCAGTTGATCGGCGGAATGGTGCTGCACCAGGGCAAGATCAGCGAAATGAAGACCGGCGAAGGCAAGACGCTGGTGGCTACGCTGGCCTGCTATCTGAACGCGCTGGCGGGGCACGGGGTCCACGTGGTTACGGTAAACGACTACCTGGCCAAGCGCGACGCGGAGTGGATGGGCAAGATCTACGAGTTCCTGGGGCTGACGGTGGGCGTAATCGTCCACGACCTGGACGACAGCGAGCGCCGGG
Source organism: Occallatibacter sp. (assembly GCA_050013735.1). Classification (GTDB taxonomy): domain Bacteria; phylum Acidobacteriota; class Terriglobia; order Terriglobales; family Acidobacteriaceae; genus Telmatobacter. The sequence goes on along the minus strand of JBEKEQ010000007.1, from coordinate 21,701 downwards.
CGGCTTACGCGGCAGACATTACTTACGGAACGAATAACGAGTTCGGCTTCGACTACCTGCGCGACAACATGAAGTTCGAAATCAAGGATTGCGTGCAGCGGGGCCACTACTACGCGATTGTGGACGAAGTGGACTCGATTTTGATTGACGAGGCGCGGACGCCGCTGATCATCAGTGGGCCGACGGACCAGACGACGGATAAGTACGCGCGGGTGAAAAAGATCATTCCGGAACTGGAGCTGGGCGAGGAGATTGAATCCATCGACACCAAGCGCCAGGCAGAGCTGGGGCTGGAACTGCGGGAGGGCGAGAAGTTCCTGACCGGCGACTACATTGTGGACGAGAAGCAGCGGACGATCGGAGTGACGGACCGGGGCTGGGAGACGATTGAAAAGCTGCTGGGAATCGGCAACATTGCCGACGCGGAAAACTGGGACCTGAAGCACTACGTGGAAACGGCGATCAAGGCGCACGCGCTCTACAAGCGGGACGTGGAGTACGTGGTGAAGGACGGCGAGGTGATTATTGTGGACACCTTTACCGGGCGCCTGATGCCGGGGCGCCGCTGGAGCGACGGGCTGCACCAGTCGATTGAGGCCAAGGAAGGTGTAAACATCCGCAAGGAAGACCAGACGCTGGCGACGATCACCTTCCAGAACTACTTCAGGCTGTACAAGAAATTGAGCGGCATGACGGGCACGGCGGACACGGAAGCCGCGGAGTTCGAAAAGATTTACAAGCTGGAGATCGTGGTGATTCCGACCAACAAGCCGATGCGGCGGTTGGAGAACGCGGACGTGGTCTTCCGTACGGAGAAAGAAAAATACAAGGCGGCGGCAGACGACATTGCCGCGCTGCACGAGAAGAAGCAGCCGGTGCTGGTGGGCACAACGTCAGTGGAGAAGAGCGAGCGGCTGTCGGCCATTCTGAAAAAGAAGGGCGTAAGCCACTCCGTGCTGAACGCCAAGTTCCACGAGCGCGAAGCGGAGATCGTGGCGCAGGCCGGACGGCTGGGGATGGTGACCATCGCCACCAATATGGCCGGCCGCGGCACGGATATTCTGCTGGGCGGTAACCCGGAGTTCATGACCCGGCAGGAGCTGGTGAAGAAGAGCAAGGCGCGGGCCATCAGCGCCAACGAGGGCGCGATTAACCCGATGGCGCCGGCGGGATTCCTGCGCTTTTATTACAACGGGCAGGAGTTCGAGGTAAGCGAGCCGGAGTGGGCCGAGGCGTACAAAGGCCACGCGGAAGCCGCGCAGGCCGATCACGCGCAGGTCATCGATGCCGGAGGGTTGTTCATTCTGGGCACGGAACGGCATGAATCGCGGCGCATCGACAACCAGCTGAGAGGGCGCGCGGGACGCCAGGGCGATCCGGGCGAGAGCCGATTCTATCTCTCTCTTGAAGACGATTTGATGCGCATCTTCGCCAAGCAGTGGGTGAGCACGCTGCTGGAACGGCTGGGGATGGAAGAGGGCGTGCCGATTGAAGGCAAGATGATGTCGAACCGCATTGAGGCGGCGCAGAAGGCGGTGGAGTCACAGAACTTTGAAAGCCGCAAGCACCTGCTGGAATACGACGACGTGATGAACAAGCAGCGCGAAGCCGTGTATGGAGTGCGGCGCAACCTGCTGGAGGGCCTGGACCAGCGGGAGATGATTCTGGAGGATTATGTCGGCGGAATTCTGAGCGGATTTCTTGACGAGTTTGCCGGCGAAAAGCTGCATCCCGACCAATGGAATGTGAAAGGGCTGGAAGAAAAACTGGTTGACCAGTTTGGGCTGAGCCTGACCGCGGCGGGCATCAAGCCGCAGGAGCTGAGCCGGCACGAGCTGGGTGATGCGATCTTTGACAAGCTGAAGCAGGATTACGAGGCCAAAGAGAAGATTCTGAGCAGCGAAACCATGCGCTACCACGAGCGGATGGTGATGTTGAGCGTGATTGACGGGCTGTGGAAGGAACACCTGCTCAACATGGATCACCTGAAGGAGGGGATCGGGCTGCGTGGGTACGCGCAGCAGGACCCGCTGGTGGCCTACAAGCGCGAGTCTTACGACATGTTTGAGGCCATGATGTTCAAGTTCCAGGAGGACACGGTCCGGTTCCTGTTCCGGATGCAGATTCTGGGGCCGGACGGACAGCCGGCAGGTGGTCCGCCGCCCAGGCCGCGAGGCCCTGTTCCGCCGGCGCCCCCTGTGGCGAGCGCTGCGCAGCCGCCAACGCTTGAGGCTCCGCCGCACGATATTGCAATCCACACGCGGCAGGCTTCGACTACGATTGACGCGCTGGAAAAAGAGTTTCAGCGCAAAAAGCAGCGGGAGCTGGAAGCAGCAAGCCGGTCGGGCGGCGGAGATTCAAGCCAGCCCGCGCAGCGTCGGACAGGCGAAAAAGTGGGACGCAACGATCCATGCCCCTGCGGCAGCGGGAAGAAGTATAAGAAGTGTCATGGGGCGGGGACGTAGAGCAGCAGGGACCAGGGAGCAGGGAACAGGACACTTACGACAGGAAGCTGAATCGCCTCTTCTTTTTCTCCAGGTCGGGCAGGCCGCACGCGGTCCGGGCCATCTGGCGGATGGCTTGTGAAATAGGCGTGTCTCCCAGAGCGATGGGCGTGGCCGTGTTCTGGGTGCGCCGGGCATCGGCATAATCGTCGGGAATGCGCCACTGGACTGGCTTGGTGAGCGCCTTGGCGATGTTCTTTTCATCCAGGCCGAGTGCGCCGGGAATGTAGCGATTGAGCACGATCTGGAGCTTGCGGCCGCGAGCGGAAAAAAATTGCGAGATCAGGCGATTTGCGTTGCGCAGCTCTGAGACGCCGACCTGCGCGACCAGGTAAAGGGTTGCGGACTCATCCAGCAGAGCCGAACCCTTGAAGTCCAGCCTGGAGCCGGCATCGACCACCACGTGATCGAAGTTCTGGCGCGCAACAGAAATCAGTTTGTCGACGGCCTCAATGGTGATGGGCTTTGACTGGCCGAATTCGCTTGGAGCCGCCAGCACGTTCAGGCCGGAACTATGCTTGGCCAACAGCCCGGCAAGGAAATTCGCATCGAGCCGGGTGTAATCCTGCAGCGCGTTTGCGGTGGAGTATTCAGCCGTCATTCCCAGGTTGATGGCCACGTCGCCAAGCGGTAAACCGAAGTCAATCAGAAGCGTGCTCTGGCCAGACTCCTGGGCCATCAACAGCGCAAAATTTGAGGCCAGGGTGGTCACTCCGCACCCTCCCTTGGCGCCTAGAAAAACGCATAAATCGCCAATGGTTTTTTCCGCCGGCTGATTTGACGCCGGGCGGCGGACCGAGACTCTTGAAAGCGCGCCGTCCAAGTCGTCGGGAGAAAGGGGGAAGGTGAGGAACTCGCGGGCCCCGGCGCGCATCACGCGAACCGCCATCTGCAAATCGGCCTTCTCCGCGTAGACCATCACGGTGGCGGCGCTGGCCGCGCAAATGTTTTCTACCAGCACCAGGGCGTATTCGGGGTCCGACTCCAGATCCACAATGACGATGTCAAAGTGGTGCTCCAGCACCCGCGGAAGATCGTTCAAATCGGCAGGATAGGCAGAAAACTCTCGAACTGTCACGCCGCCAAAGGAGACATGTCCCTTGGCTCCTGCGGCAGAAGACTGCCCTCCGCTGCCCCCTGATCGCTTCCCATCCCGCGATGCCCTGGCCTGGCATAAAGCCAGAGCGTTGGCAACCACCTTGCGGCGTTCCTGATCGGGACCGATGAGCGCGATGGACAATACGCCTGCGCCAGGCGTGTTGGAATTCTCGGTAGGGGCCGACATAACCTAAATGCTGCTCCGGTTGCGTGCAATACAGCCTAGTCTAACCTGTTTCAAGCGGTTCTCCAGTTCAGGTGACGTTATTCGCATGGTGCGCGGCGGGTTTTCCGGAGAAGAAAGCCGCTCTGCGGCCATGGCCTTGCCCCACGGGGAGCTGAGAATCTCTATAACATTGAGGAATGTAAATCGACCGTTCCCGCCAGGATGATAACCGGGCGAAATTTTCACTCTCTTCATGTTAATCCTTGATTGCCCGGAAGCCAACAGCGGGTAATGGAGTAGTTTCTGGATTGACGACATTACTCCCGGAAGGGGATTGCACGTAGAGAATCACTGCCATCGAGGCGAAAGAAACTGCTCCGCTGCTTTTGATACGGAGCGGGACCCTTGGCCTTCGCGACGGAGCCGTTCTCGGGTTCTGTTAGCGCTTTGTTCCGGCTTCTTCCTGCTCGAGTTCCGCCAGATAAGCCTGAGCCTCCTGGGACGATATTTGCTTATAAATACTTAGCCGCCACGCGAAATCAGAGTCAAAGCCGAGGCGTTTTGCCTGGAGGAGCGACCGCCGTTGTTGCACATCCAGATCGTTTAATCTGACTCCACCCCAGATGCTATTCAAATCCAACTCAGAACGTTCTTCGGGGCCAATGGATAAGGATGGGCACTCCTGCACGACCTGTCGAACGAACACCCGGACGTTAGGGTGGCACTGCCTCCATGACATGGCGAGGCGTCCGTCCTCATACGTCGCGCGCGCCAGGTAGTTCGAACCAGGCTCTCCACAGCAACCAAGTGTCTCGCAGTACCGCAGAGGCGAAGGAATGTGGGCATGAACGCTTTCCGCCACCGTCGGTCCGAGCTCAATCACTAGACATTCAGCGAGTTTGGGCTTCGGCCCATACAAATACGCTTCGACTGTGCGAATCGAAATCGAGGTGATCTCTGAAGCTTCGAACACGAAGACATCCGGCTCACCAATGCCATTCGGGGCCGTCCCACGCGTCATAGAAGGTCGGAGGTACACCTGCCCGGCACAGACCGCTGCACACCAGTTGCGGCGGGAGGATTTGGTCAACCAAAGCACATACGTACTCCAGGTAAGGAAGAAGAACATGCCGAGCCAGGCCGTCGACTGCGCCGAGTCAAGTAGGGTCAAAACGATGGAGATGAACAGGATTGTCAGGCCGAAAGGGAGGCCGTAAGCCAATGCGGGCCAGCGCCGGCTAGCCAGAACATTTGCCGATTCGGTGCAGCGCACAACTTCCGGTGAATCAGATCGAACGAGCCTCATTTGGGTCTGTACCAACAGCATACTCCGGTTCGGCAAAGGCGTCGGAGGCTCACGTGCTTCAAGAGTGGCTCCTCGCGAAGCTCCGGACATGCTTATGGGCCGTCCGGCATTCGAGCTCCGGGAGTTTTACCGCCAAACCAGAAACTGCTTCACCGCCCAACAGCGGATTGCACTGCGGTAACGGGAAGCAGATTTGACGCGGTGGATGGAGGATGGTAGCGTTTCTGCTGCATAGCTCTTAACTTCCAGAGGACGCATGACTGAAACTGAATCTCCGGCCGCATATAAGAGTCCGCTTTTTCAAATGACGCAGACCACGCCCACCTGCCTTTGGAACGACTCGGCTTCCATTGATGAACTCACTTATTCCATTGAAAACGGGGCGGTGGGCGCCACATGCAATCCATTCATTGCCGTGTCTGTGCTCAAGAAAGAGCTGCCGCTCTGGAAGCCCCGCATCCGGGCGATTGCCAACAGCGATCCGCAGGCAACGGAGGATGAAATTGCCTGGATGATTGTGGAAGAGATGTCGGCGAATGCGGCCCAACTGCTGCTGCCGGTGTTTGAAAAGCAGCGCGGGCGCAACGGCCGCCTGTCTATCCAGACAGATCCCAGAACCTATCGCAATGCCGATGCAATTGTGGCGCAGGCTGAAAGGTTCAGCCGGCTGGCGCCGAACATGATCGTCAAAATCGCGGCCACGCGCGCAGGCATTGTGGCCATTGAAGAAGCCACTTCTCGCGGAATCAGCGTGAACGCAACAGTCAGCTTTACGCTTCCGCAGGCCATTGCCGTGGCAGAGGCCGTGGAGCGCGGCTTGAAGCGCCGCGAAGCAGGGGGCCTCGACATCTCAACCATGGGCCCCGTTTGCACCCTCATGGTGGGGCGGCTCGACGACTGGCTCAAGGTGCTGATGGAGAAACATAATCTCTCGGTCGACCCAGGGTATCTTGAATGGGCCGGCGTAGCCGTTTTCAAGAAGGCGTATGCGATTTACCGCGAGCGCGGTTACCGGTTACGGCTTCTTTCCGCGGCATTTCGCAATCACATGCACTGGAGCGAATTGATCGGCGGCGATGTGGTGATTTCCCCGCCTTATGCGTGGCAGGTCCGTTACAACGCCAGCGACATTGAAGTGACGCCAAGGATGGACAAGCCGGTCAATGCGGAGATCGTGGACACGCTGCTAAGGAAGTTTCCTGACTTTGAGCGAGCCTACACGGAGGACGGATTGACGCACGAGGAATTCGACACCTTCGGCCCCACGCGCAGAACCCTGAGGCAGTTCATCGCCGCGTGCGCTGAGTTGAATGGAGTGATCCGCGATGTTATGCTGCCCGACCCGGATAAAGAATAAGCGGGTCTGCGCACGGAAAAGTTTGCTGCAGAGTTAGGAAGGAGTTACACAATGGGAATACTGGACTTATTCAGCTTGAAGGGCAAGAACGCACTGGTTACAGGTTCGGCGCAGGGATTGGGCTCTGGAATTGCGATTGCATTGGCCCAGGCCGGAGCTAACGTAACGCTGCACGGCCTGGACAAGGTGCTGGGCGAAGTGGCGGAAGAGGTTGAGCGGGCAGGCGTAAAGCATATTTCCATCACTGGCGATGTGTGCGATCCGGCGGTGTGCACGGGGCTGGTAGATGAAACTGTGAATGCCTTCGGGTCGATCGATATCCTCGTCAACAATGCGGGAACCATTCTTCGCGCCCCCGCCGAGGAGCATTCCGCGGAGTTCTGGTACAAGGTGATCGAAACCAATTTGAACAGCGTCTTCCGCATCAGCCAATACGCAGGCAGAAAGATGCTGGCTCAAGGCTCCGGCAAGATCATCAACATAGCGTCCATGCAATGCTTCCAGGGCGGCATACTGATTCCGAGTTATACCGCCTCGAAGGGCGGAGTGGGACAGTTGACCAAGGCGCTGGCCAACGAATGGGCCGCGAGGGGCGTGAACGTGAATGCAATCGCCCCTGGATACATGGCCACGGATAACACCGCGGCCTTGATCGCCGATCCGGTGCGCGGCCCATCCATTCTTGCGCGCATTCCCGCCGGCCGCTGGGGCGCGCCCTCCGATCTTGCCGGCGCGGCGGTGTTTCTTGCTTCGCAAGCAAGCAACTATGTAGACGGACACCTGTTGGTTGTCGACGGCGGATGGTTGTGCCGGTAGCGCGCTGACCGCCCGATCCCGGAGTTTGGGGTTCTCGGTATCCCGCGTTTCGCCAAAAAGAATGCGAAAGAATGGGGCACGGGGCGTTTGCCGGCTAGTTATGACTAGAGGTTGAAGTTGATCTGCACCAGGACGATCGATTTGCCGGGGCCGGGCTGGAATGTCCACTTGCGCACGGCATCCTCCGCGGCCCTGGAGAGCATGGTGGTTCCGCTTATCGTTTTTACCGCGCTGACCCGGCCGTCTGCCTCGACCGTGGCCTCAATCGTCACCGCGCCGGTAATTTTGAGGCGCTTGGCGATCTCAGGGTAAGCAGGTGTGACGCGATCCTTGATGGTGCGATCATCCGCGGCCCTGGCGGGCATGGCGAGCGCAATAACAAGCGCCAGTGCGGCGGACTGGAAAAAGATTATCCCGGCGCGACGCAGGCGGCGGGGATTGATTGCGAATGGATTGATCTTCATGGGTCCTCCCAAAGTTATAAATCTCTCACCTGGTATATCGGTGATGGAGAGCCACTCATGAGTGCATATTTAAGATTTGGTTACGAAGGGAATGTGCGCGGCCAGGGCGTGAAGGTGCCCATTATTGCGGCAAGACGGACGGGCAGACGGCTGCGAAGGTAAGGTCTTCAGCGGCGGAGTGATGCTGCTGGCGCCACAGTTCGAACAGGCGCCCGTAACTGAGGGTGATGTAGCGGGAGCGGTCAACGCCCAGGCGTTCGGCGGCGCGGTCGATCCACTCCGCAGGGCCTTCGAGCTCGGCGTAGTTGCCGATGGGGGTCTCGTCGACAACGCAGTGGCCCTGCCCGTCATGCCACTCGGTGCGCCATTTTTCATAGCGGAAGGCGGCGACCAGGCCGAGGGAGAAAAACACTTGCGCCAGCGCGTCGCCGTCGGAGATTTCTGTCTCAGTTTCGACGCGGTGCTTGTGGGTGTCTTCGCCGGGGCCAACGTCTGGAAGGCGCTTATGGGTGAGGATGCATCGGCCGGCGTAGGTGCGGATGCGCAGGATTTCAGTGCGAGCGCGCATGCTGCGGCCGGGGGTATCGTAAAGGACGTTGGACTCGAACGAGCGGGGAGTTTGGAGGCGGAAACCAGCGGCCTGGAGGCGCGAGGTGAGGCCGGGCAAGTCATCGAGGCGAAATTTGATTTCGGTTTCGACAGCCATGGGCTGGCATGAGTATACGGCAGTTGGCGGACGGGACGAGAGAGAATAGGAAGGTGAAGACGCTGCGATTAACGGTGGACGCGGAGCGGCTTGGGAGCGCCGAGGCCCAGGAAGCACTGGAGTGCGGAGCGCTGATTTTGCGCGCTGGCGGGCTGGTGGCGTTCCCCACGGAAACCGTGTATGGGCTGGGCGCAAATGCCCTGGATGCGGCTGCGGTGGAGCGGATTTTTGCCGCCAAGCAAAGACCGGCGTGGGATCCGGTGATTGTGCACATCTCTGACTCGGCCATGCTGGAAAGTTTGGTCACCGAGGTTCCGGAGCGGGCGCGGAAGCTGATGGACGCGTTCTGGCCCGGACCGCTGACGCTGCTGCTCGCCCGCAGCGCCGCGGTGCCGGATGCTGTGACGGCGGGAAGGCCGCTGGTGGGAGTGCGAATGCCGGCGCATCCGGTGGCGCTGGAGCTGATCCGGCGGGCGGGGGTTCCGGTGGCGGCGCCCAGCGCGAACCGGTTTGGACGGACCAGCCCGACCACGGCGGCGCATGTGCTGGAAGACCTGGACGGGCGCATCGATGCGGTGGTGGACGCGGGAGCGACGGGGCTTGGGTTGGAGTCGACGGTGCTGGACTGCGGCCAAAGCCCCATGGTGATCTACAGGCCGGGCGCGGTGACGGCAACAGAGATTTTCGAAATTGCGGGGGCGGTGGAGATTTATCAAGGTGGCGATCTGACCAGCGAACCGCGAGCTGCGTTGCCCTCGCCGGGCGTGGGGCTGCGGCACTATGCGCCCAGGGCGCGGCTGGTGCTGGTGGATGCGTCGCTGGCCGAGCTGGGGCCGAAGCTGGCAAAGGCTGCGCTGAATTGGCCCGGAGAGCGCGTGGGTGTGATGCTGCCGGGTGGGGTTGCTGCCCCTGATTCGGTTGCGGCGAGTTTCAAGTGGGGGCGATGGGCTGCGCCGGAGGAGATGGCGCGCACGCTCTACGCGGGGCTGCGTGCGCTGGATGCGGAGGGTTGCACGGTGATTCTGTGTCCCTTGCCGCCGCCGGAAGGAATTGGCGCGGCGATGAGGGACAGGCTTTTGAAGGCAGGGGTCAGGGGGTAGGGGTCAGGGGGTAGAGATCAGAGATCAGGAGTCAGAGATCAGAGGTCAGGGATCAGCCTCCGGCTTCGCCTAGTTTGTACATGTACTTGATGGCGGATTTATAGATGAGGGTCTTCTGCCGGCCGCGGAGCTTGAGTGAGTTGCGGTCGTACCAATCGATGTAGCCTTCGATTTGCTCGCCGTCTTCGAGCACCAGCACCATGGGGGTCTGCGACTGAATCTGCTTTTGCAGATAAAAGAGCTCAGCCTGGCGGTAGGGGGCTTCGTCCTCGATGGTGCGTGCAGGGAAGCGTAAAGGCGTGGGTGTGGGGAAGCTTCTGCGGGCGTGCAGTTGCGGCCTGGCGAGCGCCAGACTGTACTCGTTGCGGACTGCAGCGGAGCGAATGGCTGGACTGGGCAAGCTGGACATGGGAAACACCTTTCTCAAAAAGAGATGAAATCTGACGAACAGAAAAAACAGTGCAATGTTGCAGTGCGGCCTGGGTGCGGCCTTCAACAGGGATTAACGAAAAAGTGAATGGCCTTCCTGTTGACGTTGCAGGGCCCGAAAATGTTTAGAGCAAATAAAACCGCTTTTCAATTGCATGAAACCGGATAGAACACTCCGTCGGCGGGCTGAATTCCCGCTCTACGGCAATCGTGCAATGTGTGAATTAAGTTGTACCCAGAGAGATGCTGGCGGCGGGGCGCAGGTTGCTCTCATATTTTGTGGGACGGTGGGAGAGCGTGACGCGTGTCCCATTTTGGGTCAGTTTTTGTCCATACTCACGGCCATGGCGTCGATCGAGAGAGAACGAAGAAGGTTGCGGCGCATGCCCTGCTCCACCTGAACCAGCGCGCGCGCGGCATGGTCGATCCAATCGACGGAAAGGCCCTGGGCCATGCGCTCAAGCTCCGCTACGAGGTCGAGGTTGCGAATGAGGCTGGGGGTTCCAGCCACGATGAGCAGCAGGTCTTCAAGCAGGCTGCCGAAGGCGCGGAGCAGGTTGATGGTCTTTTCCTGGCCGTCGGCGCCGGCGCGGTAGCTTTCCGTTGCATGGAACAACTGCGAGTAGTCCGGCTCCCGCAGGGCGGTGCGGAGGAGGATGAGCGCGTCCTGGCGGCTGGCCTGGTACACAGCCAGATCGATGGTGAGCGCGCGGCCCACTGCGCCCTCGGCGAGGCGAGCGGCCAGAGCGCGTTCCTGCGGCTTGAGCTCCGGACGGCGCACGGCGAGCAGAGCTTCAAGGTCGGCGGCCGGCAGCGCGCCCAGGCGATAAACAACGGCGCGGGAACGGATAGTGGGCAACAGCTCCTGGGGGTTTTCGGTGAGCAGGATGAGCGAGGTGTGATCGGGCGGCTCTTCGAGCACTTTGAGCAGGCTGTTGGCAGCCTCTTTCATGAAGGCCGAGGAAGTGAAGATGGAAAAAGAGCGTTTGGATTCGACCGGGGGACGGTAATACGCGACGTGGATGACCTGGCGCACCTGGCCCAGCTTGATGAGCAACTGCGGCGGATCGGGAGGGACAATGAGCACGTCGGGGTGGGTCTGGATGAGGATGCGGGTTTCGCGCTTGTCGGTATCGCGCAGGTCGTCGCGGGCGGCTACGGCTTCAGCCACGCGCTCCTCCAGGTTGGCAGAGTCGCCGATGCGCAGGCAGTTTGAGCAGGCATTGCAGAAGTCGGGCAGGCCGTCCGATTCGGTTGGGTGAAGGCAGTTGACAGCCTTGGCCAGCATCAGCGCAAGCGTGTATTTGCCCGCTCCGCGCGGTCCGGACAGGATGAGCGAATGGGGAAAGCGGCCGGCGGCGATGCTCTCGCGGAGATGGGAGACGGTTTGCGCGTTGCCGAGAAAGTGCTGGAAGCCCACGGAATGAGTCTAGTGCATTGGCTCCGCGGTCAGAATCCGATCTTGATGCCTTGCTCGCCCATGACGGCGAACACCGACAGAAGATGCGTGACGCCGAGCAGCTGGCGGATGCGCTTGCCCAGATGGGCGAGCACCAGCTCGGTTCGTGCCGACTTAGCGTGGACATATAAACGCACCAGCGTGCCCAGGCCCATGCTGTCCATGTAGGCCACATCTGCCAGGTCGAGCACAACCCTCTTGTAGCAAGGAATGAGCTTGGCGACCGGGGTGTAGAGCACATCGCTCACGCCGGCGATCAATTGACCGTGGCATCGCACAATGACCTCGTCACCCTGGGGTTCAATTTCGAGGGTCAGCGGACTCCCGGTTGCGGGGATGGGCATCGGGGACCTCCTTGCGGGAAGAGATGGATTGGGGAAGCCGGTATCGGGCGATCTTCTCACAGATCGGGCGGGAATGGGAATGGATTTTTTCCGGTTATGGGCTATAGTTGTCCATGCCGAAAAATACATGTGAACACTGCGGCAGCTCACAACTCATCAGCGGTCTCACTGTTTCTGCTTCTGGCGGTGGTGGCGACGTACATCCCGGCCTCCTCTGCAAGGCGAAAGAGAAAGGCTTTTTCAAAGGATCCGAAAGGGGGAAAAGGGAGGCCCTGTTTGCTGACCTGTGCACCTCTTGCGGCACCGTAAAACGTTTATACGTGAAAGACCCGAAACGTGATTGGGTCGTATAACTTTCGCGGTTTCAACGGGCCTGTCCCCGGCCCCATGTCTCACAAACGACCCTTTACGAGACGGCCCAGCCTTCAGAAGATCGGGTGCAGAACCAGCCGGCCATAGGCGATGAGCGCCGTGATGAGGCCCAGCACGGCGCTCATGATGATGGGCGAGACCTCGCGGTACCGGATGTGCACCCAGATGAACAACAGGCTCTCAACCGCGAGAACCGCGGCAGCCAGGATGGTGAGCGATGGCTGCCAATGGAATGCGTCGGGGACGATGAGCAGGACCGAACACATGAGCTCGACCAGACCGAGGATCGTCCAGGTATTCCGCGGCAAGGCGCCGAAGGACGGGACGCCCTGGCTGATCTTGTGGAACATGAAGACCTTCATGACGCCCGACGACGCGTAGAGGAGCGCGGCGAGGATTTGCAGTGCCCATAACAGTATGTTCATCGTGTGCCTCTCTGTGGTCTCCGGCGGGCGCGTTCAATCCGTGGGCGGAGTTGTGGGTTGCTCGGGGCATTCGTAATCGAATTTGCGCAGGTTCCGCAGGCACTCGCCAACGGCGCCCATTAGCGTCTCGCCCCATCCAAAGGGCTGGATGGCGACTGTGTTCTGGTTCAGCTCAATGTCGGCAGTGGCATAAAACTTGAGGACGCTGGTTTTGGGGGTGGCAAACTCCTTCACCGTGATGCGCGCTTCCACTTCGCCGCAAGCGTGCTTTTTGGTGACCGAGAAAAAGTGCAGCTGGGCCAGCGCCTCTGAAGGATCTTTCTGGACAAGTCTCCAATCGCTCATGCCGTTCCCTCCTGGTGAGTGGTTGCCTGCGAGTGGCTGGCTCTGCGCCAAGCCGATGTTGAAACGGGGCCTGAAACGCATTGTACAGGGTGCTGAATTCGAAATGGCGTCGCGGGCGCCGTCCCTCCGGGACTCCGGAGCCGAGTTATGGGGTTCGCTTTCGCCACGCTGAAGCGCGGGGCTAACAAACTCTGCGCCTACGGCGCGGGGATCAGGCGCTAGCGGTATGAGCTGACTCCGCCCTGAAGCGCGGGGCTAACAAATACTGCGCCTGCCGCGCGGGTTGCCCATTCCGCTGAAGTCCATAGAGCGGCATATCAATTAAAGCCGGTGCGGCCAGATGCCTGGAGCCGTTCGGCGACGGCGGCGATGATTCGCGCGTGCACCTCGTCAATGGACAGGTTGCCTTCAATGAGCACGACCCGGGCGGGCTCACGGGCGGCGATTTCGCAGTATTTATCGCGGACGCGGCGGTAAAAGGCGTCCTGCTCCTGCTCGAAGCGGTTTTCGTCCTGGCCGGTTTTTGAGGTTTCGCGGCGGTTGCGGCGGCGGGCGCGGACAAGCGCGAGCTCGAGCGGCGGGAGCAGAAGCAGCGTCAGGTCAGGCTGAAGGTTGGAGCAGAGGACGCGGTGGAGCTCGAGCACGGATGCGGAGCCCAGTTGGCGGCCGCCGCCCTGGTAGGCCTCGGTGGAGTCGGTGAAGCGGTCGCACAGCACGATTTTGCCGGCGTCGAGCGCGGGTTCAATCACCTCGGCGATGGCCTGGGCGCGATCGGCAAACATCAGGGCCATTTCCGCCATGGGAGCGAGGGCAGCGGAGCGGGAATCGAGCAGCAGGGAGCGGATGCGGTCGCCCGTGGGGGTTCCACCGGGCTGGCGGGTGATGATCAGGTTCCGCTTTTCCCATGCGCCGGGGTTGGGGTCGGGCGGCGATTGGGCGGCATTGCCGCGTTCCCTGAGCCAGGCGGCCAAGCGCTTGATTTGCGTGGTTTTGCCGGAACCGTCAAGGCCTTCGAGAGTGATAAATAGACCGCGCGGCATGGGGTGAGTTTACCACCCGAACAAAATCACTGACGACTGTATCTCATTTGTGTTAAAAGAGGTAGGTTTCCAAACATCACCGGAGGCAGTCTCGCCGCGGCGGGCCGCGCTCCCATGGAGTTCAACAAAGTGAAAGTCCGCAGCTGCAAAAACCTCTCGATTGGCGGCCTGTTGCTGGCCGCATTGCTGTTCTCCGGCCGCCTGAACGCACAAAACCTGACGCTGGAGGGGTATACCGGCGGGTTTATCACGCCCACGGCCTACGTGGTTGAGTCGGAGAAGGGCCAGCTCTTCTCGCACCCCGCGGTGGGCTATCACTTCATAGGCGCCAACGCCGTGATCGGCGATATCCACACCTTTGGCATTGCCGAGGGGATTGGCAACCGGGCCGAGGTGGCATACGGCCGCAACGTGCATCTCACCGGCGACAGCGCTGCGTTCAGCGGGCTGTGGCACGCCAACGGGATGAACATCTTCAGCGGCAAAATTGTGGCCATCAAGGACGGCGAATTTCACAAATACATGCCGGGGGTTGCGGTGGGCGGCATCACGCGCACCGGCGACAAATTCGTTTCCGGCACGGCCCCCATCGCGGCGGCGCAATCCTACGATTACCTCTGCGAGGTGACTGAAATGTGCGCCCCGGTGCCGATTCCGGCCGCCAAGGCCTACAGCAACGGGGACGTGTATATTGTGGCGACCAAGACCTGGGCCAAGCCGCCGGTGCCGTTCCTGGCAACCTTCGGCTGGAAAATGACCAATGCGTCCATTCTGGGTATCGGTGGCCAGGCGACGCGGTTCGGCGGAAGACTTTTCGGGGGAATTGGATTTCCGCTGCCCGGCCCGTGGAAGACGGTTATCGTGCCTTCGGCGGGATTCATGCAGGAGCCGAAGCAGATTCAGAACCTGAGCGCGCTGCTGGTTGCACCGCCAACCTATACCCCACCCGCTCCGGTGCATATTCCCACCACCCTCGACTATGCGATTCGGGTAACCCAGAGGGAGCATCCGCACTTCACATTCGATATCGGCGTTGGGCAGGTGGCGGGAACCATCGGCACGACGCTGACTCCAACCTTTGATCCGGAGCAGCCTTTTGCGCCGATCCCGGTGAGTCTGCAGGCGCGGCATGTGGTGGCCACCGGGCTGAGCTATCGTTACTAGCGTGGTGAGTCTGAAGTTCATCGAAGAATAACCGCGGATTCTTCGACGCACCACCCCCAAACTCCACCCCAAAGAGCAAAGAGCGCTCTTTGGGGACCCCGGAACTGAGAAACGTTTGGGGCCCCGTTCGCTCAGAATGACAGGCTGCTTTGTAAAGCGATCCGCCAACGTTTCACCCCAGAGTTGAGGGTGCCACCGGTCCCTGGCTTTTGGGGACCGGCGAGGAGAATGGACCTGGGAAAGGGCATCGTCAATATCAGCCCCGTAGGGGCGCTGGATGTTAGCCCAGGACAAGTCCGCCGCGGCGGACGCAGTCCTGGGAAATCGCCCAAAATAGATGTCCAGCCCCGTCGGGGCGCAAGAGACCATTCCCGGCTATTCATCAGGAGCGAACGGGGCCTCGTACGACTCCAGGTACCGGGACCGGGGAGGGAAACGGACCATCACCCGTCCGCGGGGACCCCCGATGTTCCACCCCATTGGAGCCGGCCTCGGCAACGGCCTTCAAACGTCCAACTTTAGACATGCGCGTGCAACAGCTGGCAACTTATGCCGGATGAATGGATTCCAACCACTCATCGACTGAAAGCGCAACTGCGCTTCAGCGGCCCGAGAAGACCAGGAGGTTTCTCCATGCGAATTTTCCGTTCAGCGCGCACGCTGTTGCTGGCGTTGCTCGTCTCTCTGCTCTGCACGACATCTCATGCAGGTGTATTCATCAGCGTCGGATTTGCTCCCCCGGTGTTGCCGGTATATGAGCAACCCGTTTGCCCCGCACCCGACCTGCTGTGGACGCCTGGCTACTGGGGTTACGGCCCTGACGGCTACTTCTGGGTTCCGGGCGCGTGGGTGCCTGCGCCCTACGCCGGCGCGCTGTGGACACCCGGTTACTGGGGCTGGAACAGCGGCATGTTTGTGTTCAACCAAGGCTACTGGGGACCGCACGTGGGCTACTACGGCGGCGTGAACTACGGCTTCGGCTACGGCGGCATCGGCTTTGCCGGCGGCATGTGGCAAGGCGGCGTTTTTTCGTATAACACCGCGGTCATGAACGTGAACACGACCATCATCCACAACACATATATCAATCGGACGATCGTGGAGCAGAACACTGTGGCCAATCCCGGCCACGTGGCCTACAGCGGCGGGCCCGGCGGCATCAACCATCCTCCCACGGCGGAGGAAAGAATTGCCGAGCACGACCCGCACGTGGCGCCCACCCGTTACCAGACTCAGCAGATAAGTGCAGCGCGGGCTGACAAATCGTCGTACGCCAAGGCCAATGGCGGGCACCCGCATACGCTGGTTGCCGCAAAGCCGCTGGCGGCGGAACGACACACCGCTCCGGCAAGCGTGAGAGCGGAGCAAGCCAAGTCCGCACCGGCCAAGGCGGGATCGAATGCCGGGTCGCGGACCTCAGCCGCCGGGAGAACTGCGAATGAGTCGCGGACTACTCCTGGGTCGCGCACCACGCCGCGCGCAACGACGCATACGACGCCCGAGACGCATCCTGCGCCGCGTACAACGACGCATACAACTCCAGAGTCGCGTACTGCGCCGCGCACAACGCCGCGGACTACGACGCATACGGCTCCGGAGACGCACACAACGCCGCGTGCCACGACGCGTACGACTCCGGAGACGCACACCGCCCCTGAGACCCGCACAGCGCCCCGCACAACCACGCATACAACTCCGGAGTCGCACACCACCCCGGAGACGCACACTGCGCCGCGTGCCACGACGCATACAACGCCGGAGACGCACACCACGCCTGCGCCGCGGGCGACGCCCACTGAGCACCGTTCAACGCCAGCACCTCGGGCGACCCCTGCGCCGCACGTTGCCCCTGAACCTCACGGAGCGCCCGCGCCGCATGCTGCCCCTGAAACACATGCAGCGCCTGCGCAGCACGCAAGGCCCGAAACCCACGCTGCGCCTGCGCAGCACGCAGCTCCCGCACCGCGTGCCGCGCCCGCGCCCCATGCAGCTCCAGAGCCGAGGAGAGAAGAGCCGAAAGGAAAATAGCAGTACCAACAGGATTTTCTTTCGGGACTGAACCTGCACCAGCGAGGCCCACATTCAGGTGTGGGCTTCGCTGCGTTTCATGGCGCACCCGGCGCAGCGCGAAATTCAACTTTTCCTCTGCAACTTATGCTGGCAGTAAGGGTTGAAAGTGGAATAGACTGAACCGGCAACAAGGTATTCAGTCCCAGTTAGCAACGGATATCAAGGAGGAATTGCACATGAGACTGTTTCGCTCTGCGCGCTGGCTAATGCTGGCGCTGCTCATCTCTCTGCTCCCCGCGTCTTCGCGCGCAGGAGTCTTTATCAGTGTCGGGTTTGCCCCGCCGGTGTTGCCGGTCTATGTGCAACCCGTCTGCCCCGCTCCCAACCTGATGTGGACGCCCGGCTACTGGGCGTATGGCGCGGACGGCTACTACTGGGTTCCCGGCGCGTGGGTGCCTGCGCCCTACATTGGCGCGTTGTGGACCCCCGGTTACTGGGGCTGGTCCGGCGGACTTTACGTTTTTCATGACGGCTACTGGGGACCGCACATCGGCTACTACGGCGGCGTGAACTACGGCTTCGGTTACGGCGGCATCGGTTTTGCCGGCGGCATGTGGCGCGGCGGCGTGTTTGCTTACAACACCGCGGTCATCAACGTGAACACCACCATCATCCACAACACCTATATCGATCGCACGGTTGTGGAACGGGGCACGGTGGCCAATCCCGGTCACGTAGCCTTCAGCGGAGGGCCGGGCGGCATCAACCACCCTCCCACGGCCGAAGAGCGGATCGCCGAGCATGACCAGCATGTGGCTCCCACCAAGGTCCAGCAGCAGCACGTGCAGGCCGCCCAGGCTGACAAAACTTCGTATGCCAAGAACAATGGCGGGCATCCGAAGAATGTGGCAGTCTCAAGGCCGCTGGCAGCGGAGAATCACCCCGCGCCCGCAGCCGCGCGTGGAGGCGCAGCGGCAGGCGGATCAAGGGCAATGACTCCCAATCGGCCCGCGCCTGGCGCGTCGCATGGCACCAACGCAAACAAGCCCCCGGTTCGTTCTGAAACGCAGCACAACACAGCGCCCAGAAGCAACCCGGCACCCAGAAACAACTCAGCGCCGAGAGCAAACTCAGCGCCGAGAGCCAACCCGGCGCCGCGATCGAACCCCAAGCCCGAGGAGCACGAGAAGAGGTAGCGCGCATCCCGGTGATCGGCGATCAACCAGCAAGGCCCGCGCTTTAGCCGTGGGCCTTGCTGCGTTCGGGGTTTTCTTCAAACGGGCGCAGGCCGGCGATTTCGACTTCGATGCCGCCGTATTGGGGATGATCGTTTTCGCGGATGCGGTAGGCGATGTCGATGAGCGAGCCTTGGGCCAGACCGAGCGCGGCGACGCGCCCGGCCAGGTTCCAGCCCACGGCGCGGATGGAGCCACTGGAGCCGGCGACGGTTGGCTGTTGGGTTGCGGCTTGACCGGGTTGGTGAGCAAGTTCAAGCCGGATGTGGCGCTCCTTCATGATGCGCGGCGGGGCCAGCAGCCGCACGTTGCGCGCCACAAAAACAGGCTCGGGGTTGCCATGGCCAAATGGCTCCAGCTTGCGCAGCCATCCGGCCAGCACCGGCGTGATGCGATCGAGCGGCAACTCTGCGTGAATGCGCAGCAGGTGCTGTGGTTCGCTTGCGGCCAAATGCTCGCAGGCGTAAAGGCGCAGGCGGCGCTTCAGCTCGGGCAGCGCCTCGGCAGGCAGCGCAAAGCCGATGGCGAAGGCGTGGCCGCCGAAGCGCGTGAATAGATCGGCGCAGCTTTCAACGGCGTTGAGTAATTGAAAACCGTCGACGGAGCGGCCCGAGCCATGCGCCACGCCGTCTTCCGTGCTGACCACGATGGCCGGCTTGGCCGTGCGCTCCACCACGCGCGAGGCAAGAATGCCGATGACGCCGCGATGCCATCCATCGCCGTCGATCACCAGCAAACGGTCAGCAGCGAGCTCGGCGCTTGATTCAAGCAGGGCCTCGATGGCAATGAGCGCGGCGGCTTCGGCATCGCGGCGTTCGCGGTTTAGGCGTTCGAGCTTGGCGGCCAGCTCGGCGGCGCGCTCGGGCGAGCGGGTGGTGAAGAGCTCAATGACCTCTGAGGCAACGTCCATGCGGCCGGCAGCATTGATGCGCGGGGCCAGGCGAAAGGCCACGTCGAAGCCGGTGACCTGCTTCGCCGCGGGGTCCAGCGCGGCGGCTGCAAAAAGCGCCCTCAACCCCGCGCCGGCAGGACGGCGCAATTCACTGAGACCGAGCGCGGCGATGACGCGATTCTCACCCTTGAGCGGCACGGCGTCTGCAATGGTGGCGATGGCCGCCATCTTGAGAAAGCTGGGCAGGGTTTTCTCGCGGGTGCGAACTGCATCGCGGCGCTCGAGGACGGCCTGCGCCAGCTTGAACGCGATGGCAGCGCCGCACAAGGACTTTTCAGGATAAGCGCAGCCGGGCTGGTTGGGATTGAGGATGGCCAGCGCGTGAGGGACGGCGTCGCCTGCTTCCAGCAGATGGTGGTCGGTGATGATGAGGTCGAGGCCCAGGCGGCGCGCGGTTTCTGCTTCGGCAAATGCCCGCATGCCGGTGTCCACGGTGATCACCAGGCGGACGCCTTCAGCGTATGCGGCTTCAAGAACGCTGGATTGCAGTCCGTAGCCTTCGCGCAAACGGTGGGGTACGTGAAAGCGCGCTGTACCGCCGAGCATTTCGATGGCGGTCTTGAGCAACACCACCGCGGTGGTGCCGTCCACATCGTAATCGCCGTAAAGCAGGACGGGTTCGTGCGCGGCGATGGCTCGCTCAAGCCGCTCGACAGCCGCGGCCATGCCCAGCATCAGCAGCGGATCGTGAAGGAGGGCCGGCTCAGGATTCAGGAACGCATGGGCCTCGGCGGCGTGGCTGATGCCGCGGGCCACCAGCAGCTCGGCGAGAACTGAGGGCAGATGAGCCTCACGAGCCAATTCGGCGGATGCATCGGGATGGGGCGGGTCGAGAAGCCAGCGTTGGCCGGGACGCCGGCCCGAAGCAGTGTGCGGGGGCGCAGGACCGTTATCCGCCGTGCCTGCCTGGTTCACCCGGCTTACTCGTCCTCGTCGTCAACCCGATGGGCGTCGTCGATGACGATGTCCTGGAAGCCTTCAATATCTTCGAGCAGCGACTGGAAGCGCTCATACCACTCGGTGGTGGTTTCATGCAGAAAGACCAGCCCCTGGTAGACGAAGCCGAGCTGGATGTAGCCCAGCATGCCCGCGTACTTACGTAGCCATTGCGCTTCGACGAGTTCGGTGGCTTCTTCGTCGGGGAAGTTCATCTCGCCGGCTTCTTCAATCAGCGCGTCCAGCTCCTCGCGCTCCAGCGACATCTCGCTGAAGGTAACAAACGGAGCGCCAACGTGCTTGGCCATCTCCACAAAGTCCTTCCACGATTCGGGGTTGCCGTTCCCCTCCCACAGGATGGAGGGAACGTCCTCGGTGACGTAACCGGGAAGGCGGTGCATACCGTGGCCCGCGATAAAGGCCACCATGTCGTCTTTCAGCGAGAGTAGGTTGTCCGTGCTCATAGTCAAGTATCCATTTTCGCAGATGAGGCCGGGTGGGCGCTGGATAATGTGGAAAGTTCTTCAATGCAGGGGCTACGGACTAGGGGCTAGGGAACAGGGACTAGGGATTAGGGAATAGGGTGGGACTGAGCGGCGGGCACGTCGGTTAGTCTGGAGGGGCGGTTTGAAAAACATAATCTGAGGAGGAACGCTGCTTGCCTGCTTTTGAGCGCCACGTTTTTGTCTGCCACAACACACGGCCCGCGGATGCGCCGCGGCGGAGCTGCACCACGGATGGAAAGAGCGAGCTGCACACGCAGTTGCAGCAACTGTCCAGGGCGGCGGGGCTCGCGGAGAAAGTGCGGATCAACAAGTCGGGATGCCTGGACCAGTGCGAGCACGGGCCCACGGTGGTGGTGTATCCCGATGCGGTTTGGTATGGCAACGTGAAGCCCGAAGACGCGGCGGAGATTGTGGCGGAACACCTGGTGGCTGGACGGCCAGTAGAGCGGCTGCGGCTGGCCGAGGGGTGCGTGAACACCAAGAGCTGCCCGCACAGGGCTTGAGGGGTCAGAGATCAGGGGTCAGAGATCAGAAGTCAGAGATCTGGGGTCAGAGATCAGGGGTCAGAGATCTGGGGTCAGCGACACTTTGGTACTCAGGCCGGCGGTGGTGGAGCAAATTCCCTCCTGAATGCGCAAGGCAAAGGGTCCGATAGAAAAAGTGTGGAAGCCTCCACGAGGCGAGCAACGAGTACCCCAGAATCTGCTGCTTGCGTGGGTCGCGTTCCCAGCTGTCTGGACTGCTCCGGCTTGCGAACCAAGCGGCGGAGCAGTCCCGGTGGCGACCCGCGGCGACCGGCATTCTTCACTGCTTCACTACTTCGCCCCTTCACTCCTTCATATCTTGCCGGCAAACAGCAGGGCCACCGCAGCGACAAGCAAAATGCCAATCCCGCCGGAGGGATAATAGCCCCAGCTTTTGTTATACGGCCACGTGGGTATGGCGGCGACCAACACGAGGATCAATA
>JBEKEQ010000006.1:0-61340 GCA_050013735.1 Occallatibacter sp. | reverse complement strand
CCGCGACAAGGTTTTTGCCAACCTGGGCGAACCACCAGAAGAGAACAGTCCCGATGAGAAGGCAGAACCCGGCGAAACCAAGTTGGGCATCGTCGTCCGTGATGTCTCACCCACGACCGCAGCCAAAATCCACACCCAGGGCGTTGTCGTTCAGTCGGTCCGTTCCGGCTCCTTCGGCGATCTGCAGGGCCTTCAGCCCGGCCTGGTCATCACCCGCATCAACAAACAGCCCACTGGCACCAAGGACCAGTTCGATGCCGTGGTAGGAAAACTAAAATCCCACGACGACGTGGTCTTTGAAGTCATCGATCCACGCCATCCGGAGAATGGAATCAACTACCTGGGCGGTACTTTGGAGTAGCAAACGGATAGCGCCGGAGGCGGAACTCGCCCCGGCGCTCTTCCCTTAAATCGACGGATTTTCCGAACAAATTACGTTTGCCTCTTGTCGCGATACGGGATTCTCCGCTACACTGCAACGTAAATTAACTGTTAATTCCGTTTTTCTGAGGTGGATCGAGCATGGTCTTTTTCCGGGCAAGCGCAGCCTTTATACTTTCCGCAGCCCTCATCGCCTCGCCCGCCATGGCCACTCGCACTCACCGGAGTCACGCCGGCAGCCACCTGCACAGCCCACACAAGGCAGCCGCCAAGTCCCACCGCCTGCACGGCCAGCAAGCCATTGAGCCGGCTCGCGTCACTGAAATCCAGCAGGCCCTCATCCGCGAGCACTATTTCACCGGCGAAGCGAACGGCGAGTGGGACACCGCAACCCAGGCCGCTATGCAAAAATACCAGTCCGACCAGGGTTGGCAAACCAAGCTGATGCCTGACTCCCGCGCCATCAAGAAGCTCGGACTCGGCCCCGACTACTCCAACGCCATCAACGCCAAAGACTCGTCATTCGGCGAGCCCCCTCCGGCAAGCACCATCCCCCTCGTGCAATCCGCAGGCTTCGCTGCCGCCGCAGGCGTCGACCGCTGATTGGCTGATTCACACTAAGGCCTGTACGCCGGAATACCCCGCATCAGAAACTCGTACCGCGGCCTCAATGTATCTGGCCCCGACGTAATCGTTGCGTCCAGGTGGATCAGCGTGTCGTCTTTGTCATACTTCGGCCACACCGGCAGCCCAGCGCCATTGGGATCGCCCGTCTTGGCAAAGTTGGTCCAGTACCCCATCATCTCTTCGCTCAGCTTGCGATCCTCGGGCCGCCACACCGCGCCCGGCCGCGTGTCCAAAGTCCCAAAGACGTACTCGATATCGTCGGAATGGAACGCAAACGAGCCCGGATGGAACTTGCTCGGCGGCGCGGCCAGCTCAAAATGGTAGCGATAAACCGGCGACTCCCCCGTCTTCCGATGCGCCTCGAGCCACTTCCAGGTTCCGAAAGCAATAAACTGGTCGCCTCCGTAATCCGCCGCCGAATGCGCCACTTCCTGCTCCGTGTCGCCGGGATACAGTTTCAGAAACTCCTCTGCCCGCTCCTTGAAGTGCTCCTCCGCATAAGCCTTCCACTTCTCCACTGTCATTCCGTCGGCCAGCCAGCTGCCCTCGTCCTTGTTCCATCCTGCCAACAGGGGCACATGAGCCTGCCGGCCGGCAGCGTACGCTGCAGCCACCGATTCGGTCAAAAGCCTCCCATCGACCACCGGCGAGAAACCTCTCTTTTTGTTCTTCGCCGCTTCCAACACCTTCGCGGCCGGCAAGGCCCGTAACTCCGCCAGCGTGTTCACGCCCAGCGAAGCCACCCACGCAGCATCCCTTTCTTCGCGCGCTTCCAGCGTGTCGGTAGGTAGCACGTCGCTGAACGCCCCGCCGCTTTCGCCGATAGCCTTTTGAAACAACCCCTTTGCCGGCGGCGAAGCCATCAGCGTACTCACGGCAAACGACCCCGCGCTCTCGCCGAAGATGGTCACGTTCCCCGGATCGCCGCCAAACTCCGCGATATTGGCACTGACCCACTTGAGCGCGGCCACCATGTCCAGCAGACCGTAATCCCCAGCCGCTCCGTTGGCCTCTTTGCCCAGCTCCGCCGTAGCCAGAAACCCGAAAACCCCCAGCCGGTAGTTGATGGTCACCAACACCACGCCCTTGGTGGGTAAAAAATCCCCATTATGCCGCGGCTCTGAGCTTGCTCCACCCGAGTACCCGCCCCCATGAATCCAGAACATCACCGGCAGCTTGCTCTTGCGCGATGCATCCGCCGGAGCGTAGACGTTCAGGAAGAGGCAATCCTCGCTCTCGCCGCCGTCCTCAAAAATCATGTCGTCATAAACCCTGCCTTGAACACAATGCGCGCCAAATTTCGTCGCGTCGCGCTCCCCGCTCCACTTGGCCGCCGGCTCCGGCGCCTTCCAGCGCAAATCTCCCACCGGCGCGGCCTCATAAGGCAGACCCAGAAACGCCTTCACCTTCCCTTCGTTGATTGTCTTGCCCCGCACCTTTCCCTGCTGCGTCTTCACCGTCAGAGAATCGCCATGAGCCGGCGCGCAAATTCCCATCGCCACGCCTGCAAGAGCCAGAGCGCACAGAGCCTGCATTCCAATTTGCATCGTGAACTCCTCCGCGCAATACCATAGCAGGACTCGCTGAGACCTCACGAGATTTGCCGGATGCGCACCAACATTTCAACTCACCGCAATCCCCATCTCCGGCCCCAGCAAATCAGCCATCGTCTCCCTGCGCCGGATCAGGGTCGCCTTCGCGCCCTCTACCAGCACCTCCGCCGCGCGCATCCGCGTGTTGTAGTTCGAGCTCTGCGCCATCCCGTATGCCCCCGCATCCAGCAGCGCCACCAGATCCCCCGGCTCAACAGGCGCCAGTTTGCGGTCCCGCGCAAAAAAATCCCCCGTCTCGCACACTGGCCCCACCACGTCAACGATTCGTGCTCTTCCCGTTCGCGGCCTCACCGGCACAATCTCGTGATGCGCCTGGTAAAGCGCCGGCCGAATCAGGTCGTTCATCGCCGCATCGGTAATCACAAACGTCTTTTTGCCCGTCCGCTTCACCTGCAGCACCCGTGCCACCAGCGCCCCAGCCTGCGCCACCAGGAACCGTCCCGGCTCCAGCAACAGCCGCCCCTCAAATCCGCTCAATCCGCGCTCAATCGCCTCGGCATACTCCCGCACCTTGGCCTCCGCGTCAAAGCTCCCTGCGTGGTAGTCGATCCCCAATCCCCCGCCCGCATCGATCGACTTGATCTGAATTCCGTCGCTCCGCAGTTGCCCAACCAGCCTGCTCACCCGCTCCATGGCCTTGCCAAACGGCTCCGCCGAGCGAATCTGCGACCCGATATGGACGCTCACCCCGCAAGCCTCAAGCCAGCGATTCCCGGCCACGCTCTTGTAAATCCGCCGAGCCTGCCGTATATCGATCCCAAACTTGTGCTCCCGCAACCCCGTTGAGATATACGGATGCGTATCGGCAAACACGTCGGGATTCACACGCAGCGCAAACCGCGCCTTGCGCTTCAGCTTCTTTGCCCTCGCCGCCAGCATCTTCAGTTCCGCCTCGCTCTCGACGTTGAATGCGAGAATCCCAGCTTTTAGCGCCCGGTCGATCTCCCCCTCCGTCTTGCCCACCCCGGAGAAGACCACCCGCTCCACGGCCTCCGGCGCGGCCACCAGCACCCGTTCCAGTTCCCCGCCGCTGACAATGTCGAATCCCGCCCCCCACCCGGCAAGCAGCTTCAAAATCGCCAGCGCCGAATTCGCCTTAACCGCGTAACAAACCAGGTGCTCCGTGCCCGCAAGCGCCCGCTGAAACAAGCCTAGCCGCTCCAAAATCTGATCGGCCGAGTACACGTAAAGTGGCGTCCCAAACCGTCTGGCCAGCAAATCGAGCGAAACCCGCCCGCAGTACAGTGCGCTCCCGGGATGCGGAGAGTGAAAAGGACGTGAAGATGGCACAGCGATTGAGGTCAACATGAATTTCCAAAAGACGAACGTTCCCTTGAGCCTACAGTATTGGGGTCATACTTTCGAGCCCGGGCTCCGTGCCACAAGTCAGATTCTTTAATGCTGGGTCGCCTGATCTTTCGACTGCAACCGGCTGACCCAATCCAAGCCAATCGGCGCGAAATCATCAAGGATATCGTTATGGTTGTGGCCCGGCAATGAGTGGAACTCGCGTGGCTCATTTGCCATGTCATAAAGTTGTTTCCCCTCCGATGGAGGAATCGACTTGTCCATGGCCCCATTGATGATCAAAACGGGTACTCGAGTATTCCCTATCTTCTTGGAGTTCTCAAATCGGTCCAGAGCCATATACTTCACTGGAAATATTGGATAGTGGGCCTGCTCCATCTCTGCAACCGATAGAAACGGCGCCAGCAAAATCAGCCCGCCCACATGGAACTCCTCTGACAGTTGAACCGCCACGCCTGCTCCCAGCGAATGTCCAAGCAGAATGATGTTTTCCATCTTCACGCCCTGTGACAGGAGCCCATAGAGATAAGCGCGCCCGTCGGCGTAAAGGCCGGCCTCTGTCGGCTTGCCCGGCAATCCACTGTAGCCTCTATACTCGGCAATCAGGAACCCATACCCGGCAGCAATGAAAGGATCGGCGACATCCGCAACAGTGCTCAAACTATCTCCATTACCATGAAAGAAGACGAAGGTAAAGGGTTTGCTTCTAGCTGGCGCATACCAACCCAATAGCCGTATGCCGTCTGCTGTTCTTATAGGAAATTCGTTCAATAATTTATTTGCATTCGCCTCGCGCAAGTTCACATATGTATGACTTGGCTGGTAGAGGTGACTTCTTTGAAACGCAACGAACGCAATCAGCGCCATTCCATAAACGCCAAGAATAATGCAGAAGATGCTGCGTAATATTTTCATGAAAGCTCTGCTCGAAGGATTCATCACGCCTGCGGTTGCCGCAGCCACTCCGCCAGCAGCGCAGCCACCTTGCCCGGCTGTTCATACGCTGAAAAGTGCCCCGCATCGGGCAGCAGGTGGAATTCGCACCCTCCCGGCGCGTCATCGAAAGCTTCCATGTCGGCCTGGCTCACCACCGGATCCTCGCCCCCTGCAATCGCCAACACCGGCACATCGATGGTTGCCACGGTGGGCACTGAGTCAGCCCGAACCGCGAGTCCCGCCTGCACCGCGACCATAGATTCCGCGGTCAGCGTCATCCGCGCCCGCAGCTCGGCTGTAATCGCCGGCCGCCGCTCGCGTGCAGTTTTCCCAATCAGCGCCAGCGCCATTCCATCCATCAGCGCACCCACTTCCCCGGCTCGCGCCTGGGCGATATTGGCAACGCGTTTCTCCAGGTTCGTCTCGGCGTCCGGTTGCGGCTTGGAACACACAAATGCCAATCCAAGCATTCGCTCAGGAGCCCTGCGCCACAGCTCCAGCAGCGTATAACCGCCGATCGAACAGCCCGCAAACACCGCTTCCTCAATCTCAAGATGATCCAGCAGCGCTAGGACATCGGCCGCCAGTTGCCCAATCGTCAGCACCGGAGCATCCGGTACACGCGTGAAGCCCCCCACAGGCAGCCCCTTGCCCAGTTCCGATGCCCCGTGTCCCCGAAAGTCGGGAACAATCGCCCTCACGCCGCCCATCTCCGCGATCAGCAACCGCCAGTAATCGCGATCCAGCGGCGTCGGGTGCAAAAACACCACTGGAACACCCGTCCCCGTATCGCGAAAGCCGAGCATTGCCCCATCCGATTCGAACGTTCCGTTCATACCTTAAATACTATCCCGGCAGCGGGAACGGCTCCTCCGGGATCCCGATCCATCCCGCGAGGTAGGCCACGCCCACCAATCCGCTGGTCAGGAAAAATCCAACCACCGTCAGGATCCGCACTACCGTTACATCCCACCCATTTGACTGCGCCAGCGCCAGGCATACACCCGCAATTTGCCGCCCCACGCGCGGCCTCACCAGCGGCTTACCCGGCATCGGCTGCGCGTACGCAATCACCGCGCCGCAGTTCGAGCAGAACCGCGCGCTTGGGGGCAACCCTGTCCCGCACCTGTTACAAAAGACGGCCATCTTCGATCTCCCTCCGCAATGCCCTTCTTACTCTCGACATACGAAGCCTAAGCGCCCGCGGTTCCAGTTCACAGCACCCGTCCAAAGCACTTCTCATCCTCAGCTCCCCGCATACGCGCTGCGCAAATGCTTCCTCGCCGTGTCCGCGCGAGATGTATTCGGCCCAGCATCAATCGCCGCCTGGTAGTCCTTCACAGCCGCCTGCCGCTCGCCATTCATATCCCTGCACTCGCCTGCCGCCAGCAGCGACCGGATCTTCAACTCCGGTCCCACGTTCGTGGTCCATGCAGCCTGCTCATACGATTGCGCCGCCTCTGCATAATGCCGTTGCCCTCGCAGCGCGTCTCCCAAGCCAAAATAAGTCAGCTCCATCCGCGCTGAAAAATAATACCCCCGCCTGGCATTCGCAGTCAGAATCTCCCGGTAAGCCTTCACCGCGACCATTCCCTCGCCCGCGTCCTTGCGCAGATTCGCCTCTTCCAAGCTGAACAGGTAGTCTCGCGGATATTCGCTCTTCAGCTTGCGAACCACCTCGATCGCTTCCTTGTACCGTGCCTCCCGCCGTAAAAAAAGCGCTATTGTCGTCCGCGCCTCAACATTGGTTGTCACGCCGCGATTGCCGTCGTCAGTCAGCATCTCCAAGCCGCGGTTCTTCGATCCCGTCACTCCGGCAAACCCGATCAGCAGCTTGAAAGGCCACGGCAACGCCCCGACCACGTACTCATACACCCCCACTACCAGCTTGGCATCAACATAATCCGGGTCCAGTTGCAGTACCCGCATGTGGTCTTCCCTGGCCTTCGTCGCCAGCCGGAAGCCCGCCCCATAACTCCGCTCCACCATTGCCAGGTAGGTGCACTTCAGCGCCCGCGCCCACCCTCGCGCGTACAGCGCATCCACATCGTTCGCGTTCCTGCTCAGCCTCCAGTTGGCCTCGTTCACCGTCTCATCGGCCAGCCCTAGAATCCTGTCCCGTGTCTTCGTGTCTTCGCTCGTCGCGTGCCGCCCGGTCAGAAATCCGTCGTTTGCATAAAAAGTCGTATCCAGCAAATCCAGCCGGTAGAGCTCCTGAAACAACGCCGCCTCCAGCAGCAGCACCGTCCCCTGCGGATCGCCGGGATGCGCGGCGTGAACTTTCTCGAATCGCTCAATCGCGCCGGGATAATCGAGGTTATAAAAGTGTTCGAATCCCTCCCGCACCAGCTGCTCGTGGTTTAGCGGATTGGTATGCACACCGGCAGCCCACCCCAGGCTGGCCGCTCCCAGCAACAGCACCCCCCATCCCAATCCCCGCCACAACCGTCCCGTCGTCAAAATCAACGCTCCCTCTTGCTCTCGAACCCACTTGTCGACCGCTGTGAAAAAGGAAACCCCGGCTCTCTTCACGTTAATCCCCAGTAGACGGCGCCGCAAATCATCCGCCGGCCAATCCTGCACTTGAACCATGAAGGAATAACTGAAATGAATCGCAAACACATGTTGCGCCTGTTGCTGAATCAAGCTCAGTTTAACGGATTCGAATTCCGCCGCTGGTTCCTTGCCCAAATCCAGCCTGACTGGCCCGGCGCCGAGCAGGCTTTGGCCCTCCTCGCAGCCGAAGGCCGCCATTTCGCTCTGCTCTTCTCCCACGACTTCGCTCGCAGCTTCTGGCGCACCGGTGCGCAGATGAGCTTCCTGGTCCCCTCCACCACCTATCCCAGAATCAATCCCCGCGGCGAAGTTGTCGTTGTTACCCGCAAGCCTTTCACCCGCCGCACTATCAAGCCTGACGTTTGGAAATATCACCTCCGCCAGATGGCTGCGTCCGACGATCCCGTCGAGTATCTCTGCCGCTTTCTTCCCGCGCAGCACCAAACCGCTTTCCGCCAGTTCCCCGCCGCGCCGCCGATTGCCGCCGAGGCCTGACCTGCGATTACCGCCCCCACGCATGCTTTAGGATTGAGTTATGCCCATTCCAGAGCGGCTCAAACCCTCCTTCGGCTCGGCTCGCCCGCCCGCCGCTGACCCGCTTGAGCAGGCGCGTAAGCGCCTCATCGTAGCCCTCGATGTGCCCAGCGCCGCCGCCGCACTGGCCCTTGCCGGTCGCCTTGAAGGCGCCTGTCAATGGTTCAAGGTGGGCCTCGAACTCTTTACTGCCGCCGGTCCCTCCATCGTTGAAACCCTCGCTGCCCGCGGCCACTCTATCTTTCTCGATCTCAAGTTCCACGACATTCCCAACACCGTTGCCGGAGCGGTCCGCTCGGCCGCCTCGCTCGGCGTTCGCATCGTCAACGTCCACGCTGCCGGAGGCCCCGTCATGCTGGCCGCCGCTCGCGACGCCCTCCAGGGCCTGGCCGACCCTCCCGAGCTCCTCGCCGTCACCATGCTCACCAGCATCGATCAGGCCCAGGCCACGGCCGTCGGCCTCCCCCGTTCCCCCGCTGAGCAGGTCAGCCTACTGGCCCGCATGGCCCTCGAATCGGGCATTCACGGCTTTGTTTGTTCCGCCCAGGAAGTCGCCACGCTGCGCGCCCTTGCTGGCCCCACCGGCGTCCTCGCTGTCCCCGGGATCCGCCCCCCTGGAGCAGCCCTCGGAGACCAAAAGCGAATCGCCACCCCTGCCGAAGCCCTCCGCAACGGCGCCAGCTACCTGGTCGTAGGCCGTCCCATCACCCACGCCGCCGACCCTGCGGAAGCCGCCGAGGCTGTCCTCCAAGAAATGGCCGAAGCGGTTCCTCCGGGAGCCTGAATGTTCGCTCCAAAGGTGCTGCGGAACGGCCAAATGCTTGCATAAGGGGTTGCGAAAAAGCGCAGATGTGCGCTGATAGGGTTGCACTTTACGGGAGGGATGACCCAAAAATTAGCCGAAACTCGTATTTCAGTCCCTGGAAAAGTTGCGAATTTAGAAAAAGGGTTGCTGAGAATTGTCCGACGTTTTTGCGGGAAGCGGCTCAAAAAGGCGGGAAACGGCGTAAGGCCCTGAAAATACGCGGCTTTTCTGCGTTGACGCTGACTGAGCGGCTGTCGCTGATTTGCATCGATGCGGGATGTTGGGATGACGAGGGCGTTCGCTCAGCCGAGCGGCATTTATGAAGTGCCCGTGGCTAAAGCCGATTTGAATGCGGCTTGGATTCCGAGGCCTGAAGGCCTCGGCTCCCTCCTGAAGAACAACCCCGACTATCCGCTCCCTCCGGAAGAAGAATGACGGTCGTCCGCCCGGACGCGCAGAGGAATGGACCGACCAAGCTCTGAGCTTCAAAAAAATCACAATTCGATACTGCGCAATCGCAGGGCATTTGCAATCACAGAGACAGAACTGAAGCTCATCGCCGCCGCGGCAATCATTGGATTCAGCAGCAATCCAAACGCCGGAAACAGCACGCCCGCCGCAAGCGGCACTCCGACGGCGTTGTACACAAAAGCGAAGAACAGATTCTCGCGAATATTGAGCATGGTCGTTTGGCTCAAGTGGCGAGCGCGGAGAATGCCCCTCAAGTCGCCCTTCAGCAGCGTGATACCACCGGCTTCCATGGCCACGTCCGTGCCGGTTCCCATGGCAATGCCAACGTCAGCCTGGGCCAGCGCGGGCGCGTCGTTCACTCCGTCGCCGGCCATGGCCACTACGGATCCTTTTTGCTGCCGCTTTTTCACCACTTCCGCCTTCTTTTCAGGCAGCACATCGGCATAAAACTCAATGCCCAGCTTGTCTGCGACCGCCTTCGCGGTGGTTGCGCTGTCACCGGTGACCATGACGATCTTCAAACCAGCTGCGCGCAGTTCGCGGATCGCGTCGGGCGTCGACTCCTTGATCGGATCGGACACCGCGACCAACCCCGCCGCTCTGCCATCCACGGCCACCAGCATCACCGTCTGCCCCTCCTTGCGCAAGGCCTCCGCACGCCCCAGCAACGCCTCCGGATCAACCGCCAGGTCGCGGAACAGCTCCGCATTTCCCACCGCAACCTGCCTGCCGGAAACAGCGCCTTTCGCGCCCTTGCCGGTGATGGAGCTGAAGCCGGACACATCGGCCAGGGCCAGCTTTTTTGCTTCCGCGCCCTTCACGATAGCCGCTGCCAAAGGGTGTTCGCTCCCTCGTTCCAGGCTGGCCACCAGTTGCAGCAACGCAGATTCCGTGATGCCCGGCTGAGCAACCACGCAGCTAAGCGCCGGCTTGCCCTCGGTCAGCGTCCCGGTCTTGTCGATGATGAGCGTGTCAACCTTGCCGAATATCTCAAGCGCCTCAGCATTGCGAATGAGAATGCCCGCCCGCGCCCCGCGGCCTGTGGCCACCATGATCGCCATCGGCGTTGCCAGCCCCAGCGCGCATGGGCAGGCAACAATGAGCACCGCAACAGCGTTGACCAGCGCGTGAGCAAAGCGCGGCTGCGGCCCGGCCAGGGACCAAGCAGCAAATGTTGCGATGGCCGCAACCACCACGGCAGGCACAAAGTACGACGACACCCGATCTGCCAGCCGCTGAATCGGCGCCCGCGACCGCTGCGCCTCGCTGACCATCCTCACAATTTGCGCCAGCAGCGTGTCTGCGCCAACCCGCTCCGCGCGCATCACGAATCCGCCCGTTCCGTTCACCGTCCCCGCCGTGACCTTTGCGCCCGCGTCTTTTTCAACCGGAATGGGCTCTCCACTCATCATCGATTCGTCCACGGAACTGCGGCCCTCAAGCACGATCCCGTCTACAGGCACTTTTTCGCCCGGACGCACACGCAGCCTGTCGCCAACCTGCACCTGTTCCAGCGGAACGTCCGCATCGCCGCCGTTGCCGTCAAGCCGCCTGGCAGTCTTTGGAGCCAGCCCCAGCAACGCGCGAATCGCGCCGCTGGTCTGGCTGCGCGCGCGCAGTTCCATCACCTGCCCTAGAAGAACCAGCGCAACAATCACCGCGGCCGGCTCGAAATACACGTCAATCTGTCCGGCGCCCCCACGAAACGTCGCGGGAAACACCTGGGGAACAAGGGTAGCGACGACGCTGTACAGATAGGCTGAGCCGGTGCCGAGGGCAATCAAGGTGAACATGTTCAGGCTGCGATGCACCACAGATTGCCAGCCCCTGACGAAGAACGGCAACCCGCACCACAGCACCACTGGAGTGGCCAGCGCGAATTCGATCCATGCCCAGATTCTTGTCGTAAACCAGTTCTGCATGGGGGTCGCGGGTAGAAAGCCCGAGAACATCAGTGCAAGCATGGGCAAGGCAAGGGCGACGCTGATCCACAGCCGTCTCGTCATGTCGTCCAGCTCTGGATTGGCCTCTTCGGCAGTCACCACACGAGGCTCCAGCGCCATGCCGCAAATTGGACACGAGCCCGGCCCCTGATTCTTGATCTCAGGATGCATGGGGCAGGTGTATTCCCCACGCTGTTCGGCTTTGGCCGGCGCGTGCGATGCAGCTGCGCCCAGCTGGACGAGTTGCACCGGCTTGCCGGCCTTGCCCAGCGCGTACTTCTCCGGCGCGGCGCGGAACTTTGCGGCACACCTCTGGCTGCAAAAATAAACGGCCGCGCCCGCGTGTTGAACGCTTGCCGCCGCCTTCGCCGGATCCACCATCATCCCGCATACGGGATCGCGTTCCTCAGCTTGCTCCATAGCTTGATTGTAGGCTGGCTTGCGCACTTCAATCTACAAGCGCATACCTGTGCGTTGCAGCCGCCGATCATACCTCTTTACGGCTCTTTGAAGGCCACAAGCAGCGCCGTCGCCACACAGTTCCGGCCTTTACGCTTGGCCTTGTATAGCGCGTTATCCGCCGCCAGGAGCAAGCTCTCGGGCATCTTCATGGTTCCACCCTGGCGCGAGAGCGCGGTAGCCACGCCCACGCTCGAAGTCACCCAGCCGCTGCCCTCCGGATTGTCTTCATTGGTAAGCCGGAGAGCCTCAACCGCGGCCCGCACTTTTTCAGCCACACCGAGCGCGCCGGGGGTATCGGTAGAAGGAAGTATGACCGCGATTTCATCTCCCCCGTATCGGGCCGGGATATCCGTTTCGCGCACTGCTTTCTTCACAGCAAACGCGACGGCGCGCAGGCAGTCATCTCCCACCTGGTGCCCATACCGGTCATTGAGTTCCTTGAAATGATCCACATCCAAAAGCAGCAGCGAAATCTGCGAGCCCTCACGCAGGGTACGTTTCCACTCCCGGTCGAGCGCTTCGTCGAATGCTCTGCGATTTGCAAGTCCCGTCAGGCTATCGGTCAGCGCGAGAGAGGAGAGTTCGTCTTCCAGCATCTTTCGCTCGCTCACGTCGCGCATGGTCACTACGGCCTCTTCTGGTTCGCCAGTGACCGGATCGCGCACGACACGGGCCGTGAATTCAATCCATACCAGGGTCCCATCCTTTTTTCGCATCCGAGCTGCGGTCCGCTCAGGCTCTGAGTCAGAAGCAAAATTCCGGGTCGCAATTTCATTCAGGCCGGCAAGATCGTCCGGGTGAACCAGCGCAAACGCCTCCATGCCCATCATCTCCTCCGGCGTCCAGCCAAGAACAGCAAGCGACGAAGGAGAGACATAGCGCCATTTCATGTCCACGCCCGCCCGGCAGATAACATCAGCGCTGTACTCGGCAAGTTGTTGAAAATCGGTATCCTCTACAGCCATGTGGCCCTCGACAGTTGGCCCATTCTAGTCCTACGCGTTCGCCCAATCTGGCCACAACAGAACACGCTTTAGAGCTCCGGCAACTTATTATCGAAGCGGCTCAAGCAATGAAAAACAGTTGTAATGCGGGTAGCCCAGGGCCGAAGGGTCTCGCGGACTGATCTTCGTCCGTGGGGTGAGGTCTGGCGTTTGAGACCTGGAACTCGGTGAGAGAGAGCAGCTAAACGCCCCAAAACCGAGTACATAGGGCTTCGCGTCGCCCGCGCGTGGCTTGAAAGCTTGCAACAGCGCGCTGAGACATCGCATCCAAGCGTGACAGTCCCACCAAGTCTGGGGACGAAAGGAATCTCAATGCATTTGACGAAATTCTCGATGTGTTTGTTGGGCGCCGCTATGGCCACTTCTGTCCTGACCGGTTGCCAACCCGCGCCCCAGACCGATTCCGGGCAGACCGCCAGCCAACCGGCCCCCAGCGAGACGGTGATTTACAACAAGTGGGAGGTTGAAACCCATCGCTCCCACAAGGATATTGCTCAACGCCCTCCAGAAGAACAGAAGGAGTACCACGACTGGCGCCAGAACCACCAGTAGCCGGATGAAATCCCGGCGTCATGGCATCGCGCGCCGCAACGGGATGACTTCGCCCGGGGCCGGCAACGCTTGACTTGATCTTCAGGCCCTCCTGTCTCACCAAGATCCGCACTCAAGAGCAGCAAAAGGCCCGGCGCTCGGCCGGGCCTTTCATGCTTCTGAAATCCTCAATCTCTGCTTAAAGCTTCTCGTAGAAATCGCACACGGAGCACGAGATGTAAACTCCGCCCGGAACGCCGCGCTCGCGATCCTTGACGCGCTTGACGATGCGCGTCGGCTTGTGGCACTTGGGACAGTCGGTCGACTTCGTCGTGTCCATTTCCTTTTTGCGGTCACCTGTTTTTGCAATCTTGGCCATCGGTCGGGTGTTTCTCCTTCTGGGGTTGTCTCTGCGCACATCCGCCGCGGCGGACGGCTTCAACGGCGCGGTCATTTGCCTCGCCCATTGTTACCTGGGCGAAGCGCGACTCGCTGCCTTCAGTTTATATCAGTTTGGCTGGCTGCCGCCGGTTGCAGGAGGCTGTTGCGCTTTGGGCGGAGCCTGTTGCGTGGCGTCTGGCGTGGCCGTCGACGAATCGGTCTGTCCATCCGTATCCGTGCCCGGTTGCGCGTCAGGATGCTGCCTGGGCATCTGCACCGGCCGGTTCACCTCCGGAGGCGCACTGCCGGCGGGCAACGTCTCGCCGGGCTTGCGCAGACTCGGCGTGGGCCCTGGACCATCTTCATCGGAGTGCTGCGAATCACCCTCCGCGACTGTGCGCTGACGGGACGTGGCTGCGGTCTCAAGCAGCGTGCCGTCGGTGCGCATCATCCCCTCCACCTCGTCCTTGGTAAAGATCACCGGCGTCTCGCCCATCCGGGCCACTTCCACCCGAATCACGTGATTGCCGTTGATGCGCACAAACTCCACGTCCTTGGGCGGCTTGCCGTAGATCCACTCCTCAAACGGCATCTGCCCGTCCATTTCCCGCGTCTTGGTCTCCGGCTGCCCTTTGGCAAACAGCACCATGTCGGTATTCATCCCCACCAGCACATGATGGTTCAGAATGGCCTCTTTCAGCTTTGCCGGCAGCGTGTCAGTGTATGCCTGGATGGGCGTCTTCACATCGAACGAGATCAGCGGCGCCAGCAGCGCTTTCACTTCCGCGCTGGTCAGTTCGGGAACATGTTCATCGAAGGCAAGTGTGAGCCGCGACCCTGTCGGTTGCTGGCCCTGATCCTGCACTGCCGGATTCTCCACGCCCACCCCGAGATGAACGTGGCTCAGGAGCCGGTGCTTCGGATCAGGCCCGCCGTTCAAGTCGAAGACGATCCGCGTGCGCTCAATCTTGATGTCGCTCAGAACCACCCGGTCGCCTGGCTTGGACGAGAGCCCCTGGCTCACCACCATGGCCAGGTAATCCTCACCCGCCGGCTCCAGCTTGCCGTTTGCCCTCAGCGTCAGGCCTTTGTGTCCCAGAGGCAACGGGCGCATGGCAAACCCCTGCTCCGCATCCAGCAGGCGCACCAGCTCCAGCCGCGTCTTGGTGTCGAGTTCGGTTTTGGTGAGCGGAACATGCGTGGGCGTAATCTGCTGATAACGGCGATCTACCGTGTTCACGGTCTTGCCGGTAGATGAGTTGGTCACTTCTCCAGTTTTTGTATTCACGGTGATCTGGGCCGCGGCCGACCCTCCCGTCAACAGCGCTATACCGGCGCAGAGGATTATCGCCCGCCAAAAGCGGCCGCCTGTAGTCCGAAAATTAATTGGCCGCAGTCCCAGGGGCAGGTCTGGCTGGATCATGGGAACCTCCCATGCGCTCGAACAGCATTGTGCAAAAGATATCCCGGTTGAACCGGAAAAAGCAAACCTGAAGCGAAATTTGGCGCCAAATCCGGCCGGCTGGTGGAGATTCGAGCCTATTGGGGTTCAGAAGTTTGGCCGGTCTCGTCCTTTTGCGGGAGTTGTGGGGGCGTGGCCGCCGGGCCAATCTGCACCAGGGTGGGAGCGGGCGGCTCAGCCGGCCTGGTCGCAGCCTCGTGCTGGCGCCGCGCGGCTGCATCCAGGTCCACGGGTATGCCGGCAGCCACAATCACCGGCGCGTTGTACTTGAAATCCAACTCCCGCGTCACCCGGAATATGATCGGAATCGCCGCCAGCAAAACCAAAAACGCAACCCAGCTGCCGTCCAGCCCGTATCCTCCGCCGGTAATCCAAAACGGCCCCATGGGATCGCCCTGCACCACCGGCGAATGACTGCTGACGCCGCTGACGGCCAGCCCAAAGATCAAGGCGCGGCTTGCCTTCCATCCGAAGTTAAGCCCCCAGCTCATCCACAAGGCCTTTGTACGCAGGTACGCCGTAGAAAGAACCAGGCTCAACGCCACTGAAACGGCGATGCTCGCGTGGTTTGACCCGGGCACAGCCGCCTGCACGATGGCATAGAACGCGGCAAAGCCCAGCGCCGCTCCAATTGGCCCCACTGCGTGAACAAACCGCTGAAATCCGTATCCGCGAAAGACAATCTCTTCAGCCAGCGCCGCAAGCGCAAAAAATGCCGCATCCGCCAGAAGCCACATCCAGTCGGAGGGCTGAGTGGAAAGAACAATTGCAATGCCCCCGGCTAGCACCATCACCAACACGCACGTTACCGCGAGCGCCCATCCGAAAGCCATGCCCATCCCGGCCTCGGTCTGCCAACCCGGCCGCAGCGGCAATCCCTGCGCGCTTACTGGATGCTTCTGACGGTCGACGCGGGAGCCCAGCCAGGCGTAGCCAAGCAATAACAACAAGACCAGGAAGGCCTGCTCAACCAGCGGATACCACTGCTCGCTTGCCAGCGTTTGCGCAGAGTGGCGAGACAGGGCGCGGGCGAGAAAAAAATAAATTACCGCGACAATAAATTGTGCGTAAGCGCGCAACCGGCTGCCGCTGGTCTCAGGGGTGGTCATCGGCTAGCCTTCCGTGTAGAACTGGGCGATGTTTCTGAATTTCTTTTGGCGGGCGCTCACCAGCGCATCGACAGGCATGGCCTTCAATTCAGCCAGATGCTTCTTGAGCACGCTGCTCACCAGGCCGCAGCCGGCTTCATGGTCGATGTGCGCGCCACCGGGAGGTTCGGAAATAATTTCGTCCACGCATCCCAGCGCGGCAACCTCGGGAGCGGAGATGCGCATGGCCTCGGCGGCTGTATCCTTGCGGCTCGGATCGTTCCACATGATGGCCGCGCAGCCCTCGGGCGAGATGACAAAGTAGAGCGCGTTTTCCAGGATCAGCACGCGGTCGCTCACCGCCAGAGCCAAAGCCCCGCCCGATCCGCCCTCCCCGGTGATAGCTGAAATGGTGGGCACGCGCAGCCGCGACATCTCAAGAAGATTGCGGGCGATGGCCTCGGCCTGTCCGCGCTCCTCTGCGCCCAGACCGGGATATGCGCCGGGCAAATCGATAAAGCTGATGACCGGCCGGTTGAACTTTTCCGCAATCTTCATGCAGCGGAGCGCCTTGCGGTAGCCCTCGGGGTGGGGCATGCCGAAGTTGCGGCGCACACGGTCTTTGGTGCTACCGCCCTTGCGGTTGCCAATCACCATGACCTCTTCGTCGCCCAGGCGCGCCATGCCGCAGGACACCGCCTCGTCGTCGCCAAAGGCGCGATCCCCGTGAATCTCGCTGAAATCGGTGAAGATCCGCTCGATGAATTCCATGGGGTACGGCCGTTGGGGATGACGGGCCTGCTCGATTCTGATCCACGCCGGCGAAACCGCCCGGGCCGGATTTAGGGTCCCTGATTCCTGTTCGCTCATCAACACCTGCGGCCGAGCCAGGCATCCTCGCCTGCGGCCTTTTGTGATTTTAAGGGTTGGGGCCGGTTGCGACAAAATCGGTGCAAAACGCCTCCTGGCAGAGTGGGTCTGCCGGTCGCGCGTTTGTGTCCCCTGAGTCGTTTGGCGGGGTTGGAGAATCGAAGGGGTGAGCATTTTTTGGGAGGTAATTCATGAACCTGAAACTTACGGATAAGCTTGCGCTGGTAACCGGGTCAACGGCCGGCATCGGGCTGGCAATTGCCAAGTCCCTTGCCGGCGAGGGCGCGCATGTTTATGTCAACGGTCGCACGCAAGCGCGCGTGGATGCTGCGATCGCTGCCATTCGGTCTCATTTTGCCGGGGCCCGTGTCGATGGCATTGTGGCTGATTTTTCCAGCGCGGCAGGCGCTGAAGCAGTGATTGCCAAACTGCCGGCCGTGGATGTGCTGGTAAATAATGTGGGCATCTTCGAAATCAAGCCCTTTGCCGAGATTCCCGACGCGGATTGGTTCCGCTTCTTCGAGGTCAATGTCATGAGCGGAGTGCGGCTCTCGCGGCACTACCTTCCCGGGATGCTCAAGAAGAACTGGGGCCGAATTCTCTTCATCTCAAGCGAGTCGGCGGTTCAGATTCCTGCGGAGATGGTTCACTACGGCATGACCAAGACGGCCCAGGTGGCTGTAGCGCGCGGTATTGCGGAGTCGGTGGCCGGAACCGGTGTCACGGTGAACAGCGTTCTTCCCGGTCCTACAGATTCGGAGGGCGTGGGCACGTTTGTTGAAGCCATGGCGAAGCAGCAGGGCAAGTCAAAGCAGACCATTGAGAAGGAGTTCTTCGAGAACGTTCGGCCGTCTTCCCTGCTGAAGCGTTTCGCCACCGTGGGTGAAGTCGCGGCCATGGTTACCTATCTTGCCGGCGAGCTCTCGTCTGCCACCAATGGCGCGGCACTGCGCGTAGACGGCGGCGTAGTGAAGGCAATTCTCTGAGGCGGGGCCGCCCGCCAGTCATAGTCACACATCCATCGTCATACTGTCATCCCCGGTCTCCAAAAGCGAGAGACGGGGGCGGGCATCCTCGGCGTGGTTGGAAATCTCACCGGGGCCGGGGGCAGCCTCGGCGCATCCAATGAATAAGGGG
This sequence comes from Occallatibacter sp., assembly GCA_050013735.1. Taxonomy (GTDB): domain Bacteria; phylum Acidobacteriota; class Terriglobia; order Terriglobales; family Acidobacteriaceae; genus Telmatobacter. The sequence continues at coordinate 43,231 of JBEKEQ010000006.1, read as the reverse complement.
CGGGACAGCGAGCTCCAACCGAGACGTATGGCTGCGAAAATTGAAGATTATGCACTGATTGGCGATTGCGAAACCGCGGCGCTGGTGGACCGGAATGGCTCCATCGACTGGCTGTGCTGGCCGGACTTTTCTTCCGACGCTTGTTTTGCCGCTCTGCTGGGAAACGAAGAGAATGGCTACTGGAGGATTACTCCCGCCACCGGCAAGTGGAAAACCACCCGCCGTTACCGCCCTCACACGCTGATTCTTGAGACCACTTTTGAGCACGCGGATGGGGCGTTCCGCCTGATCGACTTTATGCCGGTGCGGCAGCGCAATTCCCACATTGTCCGCATCGTTCAGGGCATTCGGGGAAAAGTCTCAGTGCGCATGGAACTGGCGTTGCGCTTCGATTACGGACGAACGGTGCCCTGGGTGACGCACATCAATGATGGGGTGCGGGCCGTTGCCGGGCCGAACGTGGCCGTTCTGCGGGGTTCCGTTGAAATGCACGGAGAGAACCTGAAGACGGTTGCCGAGTTCACGGTGGGGCGGGGCGAAAGAGTGCATTTTTCGCTGGCGTATGGAAGCTCTTATAAGCCCAATCCCCGCAAGATCGATGTGGAACAATCGCTCACGGATTGCGATCGGCGCTGGCGGCGCTGGGCTCACCGGCTCAAATACAAGGGGAAGTATCGCGAGGTGATTGAGCGGTCGCTGATTACGCTACGGGCGTTGATCTATCGGCCGTCAGGCGGAATTGTTGCCGCTGTCACCACATCATTGCCGGAATCGATTGGCGGAGTGCGCAACTGGGACTACCGCTATTGCTGGCTGCGCGACTCCACCTTTGTGCTGCTGGCGCTGGCCAACGGCGGCTACTTCAACGAAGCCGCGGCATGGCAGGACTGGCTGCTTCGAGCGCTGGCGGGAAGCCCGGAGCAGGTGCAGATTATGTATGGCCTGAAGGGAGAGCGCCAGCTTTTCGAATGGGAGGTAGGCTGGTTGCCGGGGTACGAAAACTCGCGGCCGGTGCGGATTGGCAACGCGGCGGCTGGTCAAGTGCAGCTGGACATTTACGGGGAGATGCTGGACTGCTTCTTCCACGCATACCACTCCATGGGCCGCCACACCAAGGAGGATTTTCGTGTGCTGATTCTGTTGCTGGAGCATCTGGAGACAATTTGGCAAGAGCCGGATGAGGGCATCTGGGAGGTGCGCGGCGGAGCGCAGCAATTCACGTATTCGAAGATGATGGCGTGGGTGGCCTTCGATCGAGCGGCGCTGCTGGCCGAGCAACTGCACTACGACGCTCCGCTAGAGAAATGGAAGGCGATTCGGGATGCGATTCACAGCGATGTTTGCGCCCGTGGATTCAGCAAAGAGAAGAACAGCTTTGTGATGGCCTATGGTTCAGATCAGCTGGATGCCGCGTTGCTGCTGATGCCCGTGGTCGGCTTTCTGCCGGGCAGCGATCCGCGCGTCAAAGGAACCGTGGAGGCCATTGAGCGCGACCTGATGCCGGCGGGGCTGGTGAAGCGCTACGAAACATCAAAGGTGGACGACGGCCTGCCGGCCGGGGAGGGGATTTTTCTGGCCTGCAGCTTTTGGATGGTCAGCGCTCTTAAAGCCATTGGCCGCTCGAAGGATGCTAGGGCGCTGTTTGCGCGCCTGATCAAGATGACCAACGACCTGGGCCTGCTGTCGGAAGAATACGATCTTGAGCAGCGAAGGATGGTGGGTAATTTTCCCCAGGCATTCTCAAGTATTGCGCTGGTCACCGCGGCGTTCGATCTGGAGGACGGAGGCGGCGTACGCAGTCGTGCCCATCGCAGTTCGCACCATTGAAGGAAATCAGTTTGATGGTGAGTAGCCAGACCGGCCGGAGCGCAAGATCACATTGCGACGTCGGGGTTATGCCAACCGCCGTCGGCCGCGATGAGTCCATCAGCCTGTTTCGGCCCCCAGGTGCCGCGCCTGTAAGGGCGAGACCGAGGGTGGTGTTTGAGTACCTGATCGACCACCACCCATGCAGCTTCTACCGCGTCCTCGCGCGTAAAGAGCGCGCCGTCGCCTCTCATGGCGTCGCCGAGCAGCCGCTCGTAAGGCTCTTCTTCTCCGGGTTGTTGATCTTGCAGATACAGCTCTCGCTGATCGCCGATAAACTCCTCCCCGGCAAGCTTGACGCGAGCGGCAAGCGCGATGGCGGCGTTGGGAGAGAGCCGGAAGCGAAGATAATTTCCCTGGGCCCTGGCTGCCGCTGCGTCTGCAAAGAGCTTTTGCGGCGGCGGTTTCAGCTCCACAACCACTTCGGTGGCCGTATTGGGCAGATACTTGCCGGAGCGCAGATACCACGGCACGCCATCCCAGCGCCATGAGTCGATAAACAGGCGAACCGCGCAATAGGTCTCAACGTCAGAGTTCCTGGCTACATCTTTCTCCTGCCGGTATCCCGCGTATTGGCCGCGCACCATGTCGGCAGGCCTCAGAGGACGCATGGCTTTGAATACCGTCGCCTTCTCAGTTTGCACGTCTCCAAAGTTCCTGCCCGCGGGCGGTTCCATGGCCAACAGCGCGACAATTTGAAAGAGATGATTCTGGATGACGTCACGCAGGCAGCCGGCGGACTCGTAAAATGCGCCGCGTGTTCCCACGCCGAAGTTTTCTGACAAGGTGATTTGGACGCTGGAAATGTAATTGCGATTCCAAAGCGGTTCAAGGAATGCGTTGGCGAAGCGGAAGTAAAGAATGTTCATGATCGCTTCCTTGCCCAGGAAGTGATCGATGCGAAAGATGGAATTTTCAGGGAAAACCGACCGCGCCACCCGGTTGAGCGCACGGGCCGACGCCAGATCGCGCCCAAATGGTTTCTCCACGATGACCCGCGCATTGTCGGCCAGCTTCGCCGCGCCCAGCCCCTTGATTACGGTGGCAAAGAGCGAGGGCGGGATGGCGAGATAATGCGCCGGGCGGCGCGCTGATCCGAGAGCTTGCTTGATGGCCGCGTAGGTTTGGCTGTCGTTATAGTCCCCGCTTACATATTTGAGCAGCTTCAGAAGATGGTGGAAGGCCTGCTTATTATCGATCCCGCCGGATTGCTCGACGCTGTGCGTCACTCGCTTCCGCAGACGCTCGAGCGACCACTTGGGAAAGGCGACGCCGATGACTGGAACGCTGAGGGTTCCGCGCTTCACCATTGCATAGAGCGCGGGGAAGATCATCTTGTGGGCCAGGTCGCCCGTGGCGCCATAAACCACAAGAGCATCTGATTGAGAGGTGCGCATTAGGCGCCCTCCTTTGGGTCTGTCATTGAGCGCCCCGAGGGATCTGCGGTTGCTTCTCTACTTCCGAAAAGGAGCTTCAAAACGCGTCTCCATTTTGAGTTCGCCGTCCGCGTTCTGCTCGGTCGCCTGAACAGCTTTCACTTCTAGCGCAGGTGAAAGGAGGCAGGTTGCGCGGCACGACTGAAGTCGTGCCCTGACACTTCTTGCGCCTTCCGTTGAGTTTTTCCGCAGCATGTGAGGCACTCGCTGATTGGGCAGGCTCTATGCGGGGGTTGAAACCTCCAGCTTCCTTGCTCAGGCCAGTGCGAGATTCATGTTGTCGATGGCTTCGTCGATCTCCTGTGTACTTTTGAAGCCAACTGTGGCGCAATCGATGCCTGCGTTTTTGAAGGCGAAGCGCATGGCGGTCTGGCGGTCCTGGTGGCTGGTGAATTCGCCGGCGCCGGCCAGCTTCATGCTGATGACCCCCATGCCTTCTTTCTTGACCTGCCTGACGTGATCCACAACTTCATCCACGTTGTCGGGATTGTGGGCAACTTCGAAGTTGGCCCCGTCCATAAAAGTGCCTTTGTGGTTCATGCGGATCATGGCCACCTGGAGCCACTGGTTTCCCGGCACCTGGCGCAGCGCGGGCAGGCCATGAACGGATGCGCCGCGTGCGAGGATGACCTTTTTGGATTGAGCTTCGACGATGCCGTCTTGCCAGCGGGTAGTTGTGGCAACCCAATCGGCGGTGTGCTGGTAGTGGAGCAGCATGATGTCAAAATACTCGGTTTGCGAGGTCTTTCGCATGGCGTCGAAGCGCTGCTGGGGGTCGGCATGCTCGTGGGCTGTGACCTTACTCATGAGCGTGTAGCTGTCGCGCGGGAGGTCTTTCAGCGCCTCGCCCAGCATGGCCGGGGTGTGATAGGCCTCGGCAGTCTCAAAAAAGCGGATTCCGCGGTCGTAGGCATAGTGAACCAGGCGGGTGAACTCCTGCTGGCCCAGCGCGGCCTGCACTTCGCCGTTGTTTGTTCCGGTGCCGAAGGCGAGGCGCGTGACCTGCAAGCCGGATCTGCCCAGCGTGACCAGGTCAGTGGCGGAAGGGGGCTCGGCGCGCAGAGGGAGAGCGCCTACGCTGCCGATGGCTCCGACAGCGAACGAGGTTTTGAGGAATTCCCTGCGGGAAAATGGACTCATTGGGACCTCCTGAACTCGGCCGAATGGGGATGGGGAAACGGCCTTGCGGAGATGGTAACACGGCGGGTGGCGGCTTAGCTGGGCAGGAGTTCCGGGGGTATGGGGCCGTCAGGCGATTCTGTGGCGAACGATTTGCAAGGGAACCCTCTTGGGCGGCCGCGCAGAAAGAGTCTCCCCGGGTACAGGTTCCTTTGCCCATTCGCCGGCCAGGAGGCCGTGAAATTCCTCTGCCGACACGGGACGCCCATAGAGCCAGCCCTGGCCGTAGATCGGCTGGCCGGTCAGGGAAAAGTAGCCTTCCTGGCGTTCGTTTTCAACGCCTTCGGCAACCACTTCAAGCTTGAGCGAATCGGCCATGGCCAGTATCTGGGGAAGAATGGCCACAGTCACCGACTCCGTGCCGATGGCCCTGGTGAAGGCCTGATCGATTTTGATGGTATCGACGGAAAGATAGAGCAAATAAGAAAGGCTCGAGTAACCGGTGCCAAAGTCGTCAATGTGGATGCTGTGCCCCCTGCGCCGCAGATTGCGAATGGTCTCCATGGCCACCTCGCGATTGGCGGTGGAGCTTTCAGTGATCTCGATAACCAGGCTCCTGGACTTGACCTTGGCCTTTTTGAGAGCTTCATCGAGCATGGGCAGGAAAGTCGGATCGGCAAGATCCGCGGCGGAGGCGTTGACGCTGAGACGGAAGTCGGGGCGGGCGCGCAGCGTATCGCCAAAGGCGCGCAATGCGCGGCGCACCACCAGCTTGGTAATTTCACCAACAAAGCCGTGCTCTTCGGCGATCTTGATGAAGACATCCGGGCTCACCACTGCGCCTTCTTCATTTGTCCAGCGAGCCAATGTTTCTGCGCCCACAATCCGTTTGGTGGCGAGGTTTACGATGGGCTGAAAGGCGACTTGCAGCTGGTCATGAGCGATGGCCCTGCGAAGCTGCTGCTCCATGGTGCGGCTGCGGCGGTACATGAGTGAAAACACGAGGCCGAGCAGGGCGCCCACCAATGCTCCGGAAGCCATGCCTCCGATCACGTAGACCACCTCTCCCCGCAACGCGTCTGAAACCGAGGCCGAAGCTGTGACGCAGTTGAAGTGAAGCGTGGAGCAGCGCGTGGCGAAAAGCGAATCGCCCTCACGGAATTGCCCGTCGGTGGCAAAACTGGATGCGTCAGCCGGGGCAACTGCGCCAGGCTGCTGTTCGGGCGCGTCCTTCATGGTCTCAATCAGGTGCATGGGAACAGAGTCCAGGCTGGCGGGCACGTGCGAACCAAAGACCACGTAGGCATTTCCCTTTTGCAGGCCGGCTCTCTTGAGGCTGGCGTCCTTGAGGGGCACAAGGTTTTTGTAGGCGATGGCGCCGTCTTTCTGCGTGGGACCGGCCCGGAATTGCCCGATGGGCGAAGCCGGACGCCCCTCGGTGGCGGAGCAGTCGATTTTACCGCCGTGGATGCGGCCGGCATCCTTTAGGTATTCAGAGCGAAACACGAGCTCGCGAAAATAGGCAATTTCAGCGTCGGAACAGAAGGAATAGGGTGAGCTCTTGAGCTGGGCCAGCAGGCCGCGCGCCTCAACCGAGGAGGCATCGTCTTGCACAGCCATGGTCTTGGCGTATTGATCGAGAGAGGTACCGGCAACAAAGAGAGCCAAGTCGCAGCCCAGCTGATAGCCGGCAAGCGCTCCACACGCTGCCAGTGTGATTGTGGCCACCCGGGCGACCAAAACGCGATTTCTGAGAGTACGCATCGTTTGATTGACTCGTTCAGATATTCAGCCGAAAAGCTTAAGACAGAGATTCCCTTTCAACAGGTACTATTGCCGATCAGGATCAGGCAATGACCCTTTTAGGGATGTCTATGACGCTTTTATGGGGTTTTTGGCGCGGCAGAGCAGGAATAGCCCGGCCAATTGGCGGGTTATTGAGTGAGCGGATGAGGAATATCAGGGGCTGCGCTTACCGGTTCTTCGGGCTCGATGGAGACGCCAAGCAAGGCGTCGATGCGGTAATCGGCGGCTTCGGCGGTAGCGAGCGCTTCTTCGACGGTGCGGCTCATCTCTTCTGCCGCTTTACGGTCGAACTTCGTTTCGCCTGCAAGGCGGAGCAGCGAGGGCATGAGCAGCCACCAGAGAAGTTCCTCATATGGCTCGCGAACCAGGTAGGAGTGACCCTGCGCCTGGTGGACGCCGCAAAGCCAGCGCACGTCGGGGTCAAGCCACAGGTCAGCCGAGAGGGCGATCTTTTCGTCCGCGGCTTGGACCGGCTCGGACGGAGCGGGTTCGGTGGTTTGGGGCAAAGGCTCGGCCCCTTCCGAAATCCCGGGAGAGGCTTTTTCGGGGGCTAAAACCCCGGGCTGATCTTGCGCCGGTTGCAGCGTCCCTTCAATTCTGTCCTCATTCAACCCCGAGCTGGAATCAATTTCTTCCTCGACCGGAGCGGGTTCCGGCGGGGCGGATGCTTGCTGAGGCTTGCCGATGCCGGCTTCGCTGAGGAGGACAACTTTGATGCGGGCGGCCACGCGCCAGCCTTCCTCGGCCTCAAAGCCGAGAGCGGCGAAGGATTTTGCGAAGGGCTCGCGAAGCCGCAGACAATCGAAAAGGTCAAGCGCCACCCGTTGGGGATTTTCGGCATCGATGGACTCGGCAAGCAGCCCAAGGACGCACCACGCGAAGACCGGCCCCCACATTGCGGTAGCCGTGAACTGCGGGCTGGGACTGGGCAGAACTCGGCGCGCCGCGACGGTCCAGGGAACGGGAAAGAGAGCCTCGATGGCTGGAAGACGCAAGGCAGCGCGCAGCCGTTCGCGGAAGACCGGCGAAAGCAATGCGGGGCTGGCGGGCGGAGCGGCAAGCGGCCCTGCCGCGGTGGCGCGCAATGCGTAGGCGGACTGGGCCGCGCGGAAGAAGGCTTCGCCGCGCAACCACGCGAGGTCAAAGAAATCGCGGTGCTGGCGGTCGATTTTCTTTTCGTTCGCGGAGGCAAGGGCGCGGGGGCGTTCGGCAAGATCCGCGAGAAGGCGCAGGATCTCGGGATCGAGCAGTTGGCGGAGCGCTTCATGCACGGGGCTTAGCTCGAGATTCACCAGGGCGTCATCCAGGTTGGGTACACCGCGGCCATTAAGCTGATCGCACAACCGGTCCCAGGGCTTTTCCGCAGTGGCGCGCATTTCACGCCAATCCAGGAAGACATGGCACTGGTAGGCATGGAGGTCGAGGGTCAGGCCGCACTCAGATAGATCGATTTCGCGGCGCAAGTATTCGAGACCGGTGAGAGAGTCGCGGTAGGCAAAGATTGCAGCTGGATCGGCCGATAGACCGAGACCGTCGCGGAGCCGGCGCTGGCGAAGCTGGCCTGCGCCCTTGTCGGCATAGGCGGCGGAAACATCGATGGTGCCGCGAGTGGCCCCGTAATGGTTGTTGTAAACCACAAGGGCGCGGTCGTCACCGTTGCGGTTGGAGTACGCAAAGACGTTCTCGTCTACTTTGCCTCCGTCTTGAAAGAAGTCGTAGAGCAGGAAATTGCCGCTTTCAGCAAACAACGAGCGGCGCTTGAGCAGCGGCGCTATCTCGCGGTCGTGGCGCTCGACCAGCCAGCGGTCGGGAGTTTCGTCGTACCGTGGCCGCTGATATTCCATCCCGTATTTTTCGGTGAATCCCTCAATCTGGCCGTGGCCGAACATGGGCAGCCCAGGCAGCGTGGCCATGAGCGCCGCCACGCCGAAGCACTTGTCGCCAGTGCCGAACTGGTCGATGGCCGTTCTTTCATCGGGATTGCTCATGAAGTTGACGTAGCGCTTCATGATGTCGGGATCGAATTCGAGGGTGTTCTTGATGACCGATCGATATTTTGCGTTGTCCTCGTCACGCAGCATGACCATGAAAGCGCTGTTGTACACGCGGTGCATGCCGAGGGTGCGAACGAAGTAACCCTCCATGAGCCAGAAAGCCTCCGCCAGGAGCAGCGTGCCGGGAACCTCGGCGGCGACGCGGTCGACGACTTCGCGCCAGAACTCATGCGGCATGCAGCGATCAAACTCGGCCTGCGTCATGCCGTACTCAGCGCGCGAAGGAATGGCCCCGCTGGAGCCGGGACCGGGAAACCAGAGCCGGTGAAAATGGCGCTTGGCCAGCGTCATGGCGGCATCGAAGCGGATCACCGGGAATAGCCGCGCCACATGAAGAATGGTCTGGATCACCTGCTCGCGCACGGCGGCATTCAGATAATCGAGCTGGGCCGTATCGTTCCACGGAAAACTGGTGCCATCGTTGCCGTGGTAGATGTAGCGTGTTTCGCCCGAAGAGCGGTCGCGGCGGCGAAAGACAACAGCGGCGTCGGACTGCTCGAAGTAGTGGTCTTCAATCTTGATTTCGACGCGGGAGTCACCGGAGAGATCGGGACCGTTGAAGCTGTAGGCCGGGTAGGGCGAATCAGGGCGGGAGATAAACCACTCAGGGTGCTCGATGACCCAGGGCGAGTCAATGCCCATGTGATTGGGCACCATGTCGCTGGCCAGGCGCACTCCATGCCGGTAAGCGCGGTCGCGCAGGTTGATGTAGGCCGCTTCCCCGCCCAGGTCTTCAGCGATTTTGTAGTCGAAGAGCGAGTAGGCGGAGGCCACGGCGTCGGCGTTGCCGCAGAGCAGCTTGATGGTCTTGGAGGCGCGGCTGCGCTCCCACACGCCGATGAGCCAAAGCGAGTTGAGGCCGCGGTGGGCAAGAGTGGCCAATTCCTCGTCGGGAATTTCGTCCAGGCGCGTGATGCGGCGGTCATATTGCTTGCTGAGTTGCGCAAGCCACACGTAGGTGCTCTTGGCAATCAGCACTGTGTTGGGCATCCACGCCGTGTCGGGCGAAAACTTCTCGTACTCGAAGGCTGGATCGCCGAATACCGGGACCTCGGCATGGCTGACGACGGAAGGCCATTGCTGTTGACCGCCTTCGCGGTGACGGCGCGCTGCCGCGGCTGCCTGAACCGCGGGAGGGTTGAACTGCATCCAGATGGCCAGTTCTTCTTCGTGGAGAACTTCGACGGCCATCGTCAAGAGACGCTCGAGGCTCTGGCCCAGAAGCGGCTTCCAAAGGCGACGGATCAGGTCAAGCTGCTCGCTGAGCGAACGCGGCGCGTCCACGGCCGGAGCGCGCAACAAATCAAGCAGGTTCACCGGCTTTGAATCCGGCACGGGAATGAGCGGGCGCGTGGCAAAATAGTCGGGCAATTGCGCGGTTACCTGGCGGTAAACGGTCTTCTCGGCCAGGGTCTTGTCTTCAAATAGCTCTTCAAAGGGTTGAAAGGCCTCATTGCGGTTGGCTGTCCACAGCAGCAGAAGCTCCTCCATGGCCACCGCGCGGTGGGGAGTACCGTCTGTTGCGCCGGCCAGCCATTGCCGCGGTGTTTCCTGGCCGCGCATTACGCTGATGCCGGGAAAATGCTCCACGAAGGTGAGGAGCATAGTTTCGAGCGCATCAGCACCCACCTGGGCAGAGAAATAATCGAGGGCTGCGGTCATCACCTCGGGATCGAACTGCTCGCGATACCGCGCCATCAGAACGTGGCTGGCCTCGTCAATGAGCCCCATGGCGTAAAGCTGACCGGCATGAACGGCGAGCTCGGGATGGTGCTCGACGTCCCGCACCAGGTTCATGCGCTGCGCGAATTCGCGGCAAGCAGCCATATTGGCGAAGACGACGTTGCCGGTAAATGAAAAGAGGGATTCCGTGAACTGGTAGCGTTCCCGCGTCTTCCGCGAAATGTGGAATTCCATCATTAAGAACCGGCTCCGTGACTCATGCAGCCAAAGGCTAAGGTACACCAGAAAAGATGCATCTGCTGGAATCTGTGATTCTAAACCGGCGATGGGGTCGTGCCTGCACGCGATTCCTGAGCCGATGGCTTCCGCGAACGGGCGGGCGGCTCTCTTGCCTGCAGTTTTGGATGCTAGTGCCTTTAAGAGATAAGTATTACGCTTACAAGCAGGAGTATTACCGATGCAAATTACCGGCAAGGGTCAGGTGACCATTCCGCAGGAAATTCGAATCCGGTTGGGCCTTTTGCCCTATACAGAGGTCGAATTCGAGGTGGCCGGAGACCATGCCCGGATTCGCAAGGCCGCGCGAACGGCCGGGACGGGCCTCAGGGGACAGAGCGCGCTCAAGGCGCTGCGCGGCGCGGCAGACGCTCGAATGTCCACTGGTGAGATCATGGCCTTGACGCGGGCGGAGGATCGCAGCCACAGGAAGGAAAAGTGACACCGGCCCTGGCCAACCTTGCTGTCCGTTTGCGCAGCCGCCGCGGCGTCCTGGTCGACAGCAATATTCTGCTCGATATCGCCACCAACAACGTAAATTGGAGCGATTGGTCCAGTTTTGCAGTGGCGGAATGCGCCGACTACACGACGTTGGTGATTAGTCCCATTGTCTATGCCGAGGTGTCGATTGGATTCACAACCATCGAATGGATTCACAACCATCGAAGCCCTGAATGCTGCCTTGCCAAGCGCGTCTTACGCGAGAGAACCACTGCCCTGGGAGGCCGGGTTCCTGGCCGGCAAATGTTTTTTGGACTATCGGCGGCGCGGCGGCCTGCGGAATACTCCGCTGCCGGACTTCTACATTGGCGGGCACGCCGCGGTCGAAAACGTGGCGCCGCTCACGCGCGACACCGCCCGCTATCGCACCTATTTCCCAAAACTCGAACTTCTTGCGCCCAGGCAGCAGGCTAGTTGATGGTGACGGTGAACGTGGTGGTCACCGACGTGACCTGCGGATTGCCTGACCCGGTCACTGTAAAGGTATACGTGCCGGCTGTGGTTCCCGATGAGGAATTTCCGCCGGGAGCTTCCCAGAAGTCGCCGCATCCTGACAGCCCGCCCAATGCGGCCATCACCACAATTGCTCCCAGCATCGAGCGCCAGCTTCGCCTGCGGGCTGGAATGCCGAGGAAGACCAGGAAGGCCAGCGCCGCGCCACTGCCGGCGCCCATCCACCCGCTGCCCTTGCCGTGAGGGGCGGGATGCACCAGTTGGCTGCTGGTGGCGGCCGTGGAGGCGACAGATGCCGTTGCTGTCCCGCTGGTGGCGCTGGAGCTCAACGTCACCGTCGAGGGTGAGAGCGTGCAGGTGGGCGCGTCGGTCGCGCTGGAGGGGCTCGTTGTGAGCGAGCAGCTTAGCGTTGCCGTTCCCGCATAGCCGTTCACCGCGGTGACCGTAATTGTGGACGAAGCTGAGGTTCCCGGCGCAACGGCTGCAGGAGTGGTGGCCGACAGCGTAAATGTCCCCGGAGTAGTGGACGCCGTCACCGTGACCGTGGCGGTGCCGGTGGCTGGAGCATAGTTTGCATCGCCGCCATAGGAGACGGTAAGGACGTCGCTGCCGGTGGCGAGGCTGTTGGCAGGAATGGTAAAGGTATAAGCTCCGGCTGTAATGGGTTCGAATGGAGAGGTGTAGCCGCCGCCGGAAAGCGACACTGTTCCGGTGGGAACTGTTCCGCCGTTGGTTGCGCTGGCTACGGCGACCGCGACGCTGAGGGAATTGTTGGCGCTGAGCGTGGATTGAGCGGGAGTGACAGTTACGGTTGCCGTCCCGCCGCCGGTGACCATCGGCCAGTCGTAGACCACGTTGGCTACATTGAGTGAACCGAGGCCGGTGGCCTGGTCGTATCCCGCGCCAGCGCTGTAAACGGGCAGGATGCCGATCTGGTCGCCGGAGTGGATCACAGAGCAGTCGGGCGACTGGATCCCGGCCTGCGCGGGAGAGCCTTCCGTGGCGCCGTCGTCGCACGGCACGGCGATGGTACCGGTGTCGATGTCGTTGAACAGGCAGCCGCCCACCGTCGTAGCATTTTCCGCGCTGCACTGAGAATAGGTCTGCTTTGCTGCCAGGGCGTAGAGCTTGGTATTGGGACTTCCCTGCGCCGAGCCCGCCTTTTGATTGATCAGCGCCATCACCCCGGCCATCGTCGGCGTAGGAACTGAGGTGCCGCCGATCTCAAGCGCAAGCGGCTCGCTGGTGGTGGAGTAAGTGCACGTTGCTAACGCGGACACGCAGATGAGGTAAGAGCTGGACGACAAATAGCCGTCGGAGGCAAAAAAAGAAATATCGGGAAGATCGCGCACGCCGTCACTGGGAATTCCGGCGACCCCGGCCTGCCAACTGGGCTTGGGCCATCCATCATTGACCAGCGGAATGGAGCCATTTCCGGAGCCTGTAGAGCTGGTGGACGCCGCGCAGCTGGAAACATCGTTGCCGTCGTTGACCACGCACCCGCTGGCGCCGCCGCCGCCGCCCACCGTATCGACAATGTAGGCAAGATCTACGCTGTCATCAGTCTCGACCGTCTGCCAATCGTTGTAAACGAAGTTGCACCCGCTCTCCGTGTCGGAAACGGAACCTGTGTAACTTACACTGGTGGCCCAATTTTGAAGAAACGGTACTGTCAAGGGATTTGCGCAGGTGTCGTTCCAGGGAACCTCGGGCACGTACCCTTTGGCGCTGGAACCATTGGAGGCATTGGTCGAGTTCCAGTAAGGCCCGGGCGTGCACTCCGTACTCGAACTCAGGGAACACCAGTTGAAGTCAGTTCCGCCCACGGCCGTGTTGTAAGGCGTGGATGCAAGGCCATTGACCGATGGGCCGAATTGAGCTGAATAAGGATTGCCGATTGCATCTCCGCCGTCATCGCATTCTGCCGCGCCACCGTCGCCCGAAGCTACAAACACGGCAATCCCCTCTGACGATGCAGTCTGCCAGAGGTTGTAGTACTGCACGTTGGCCGCGGTGCCTTCGAACAGCTCGCACTCGCCATAGCTCACGCTCATGATGCTTGCCGTCTTGTTGCTGACGATATAGCTCTCCGAGTCGTAGAGATTGTCGTCCGACGCCGATGACGGATAGGATGCCACCAGGACGATGTTGGCGCCCTTGGCAATCGCGCCAGACCACTCCACATCCAGAGAGTTCTCTTCGAGGTCGCTGGTGCCGCATGAGTTCCCTGGATACGGGACTGTCCCGGTTGTATCGGTGCAAACGGTGAGAGGCTCGCTATTGCCGGAAACCATGGTGAGCTGACCAGCCGAGTAGGCCGGCAGGCCAAAGGTGCTGCGGAATGTGGCGATGTCGTTCTGGCCGTTGCTACCGGCGACGCTTATGCCGGCATCAATTGCGCTGGTTCCGGCAATGGCGATGGTCTGGCCGGTCCCATCGATGGGGGTGCTCGCGTTCCACAGCGGAAGAACGTTATAGATGGCGACAAAGTCGTAGGGGACAACATCTTCAAGTTGGTAAGCAGCGTCGCTGCCACTGGCGGGTACGCTGATGCCGAACTGCGGCCGGGCAGTCCCAGACCTGGCTTCGGAGCGGACTGCGGAATCAGCGGGGACGCCGGCAACGCGCTGCCACTTCTGGGTAGCCGAATTCCTGGCAACCACGCTGCCCGTCCGGTGCAACGGCCGCGGAAAGAAGTTGTGCAGCGACTTGACGCCCACGACAGCAGGCGCCAATGCCGCCGGAATCGATGGATCGCTCATGTTACCGATATGCTGAACGCCCTTGACTTCCAGGTTATGAATCTCGGTGTGAAACGCACCTTGGACCTGCGCCGCCGTTCCGCTGAAGCGGATGGACATTCGATCCCTGGCGACTTCGTCGACGGAAAACCCATGCCCCGCCAGCCAACTTGAAATCGTCGCAATGTCTGCTGGAGAAGGCCCGAAGTCGAGGCCCACTTCGTCTGGCGAGAGCCACCGATGAAAATTGGACGAATCAGGATCGTACTGGCTGGCCACAAAGGTGTCAAAAGCCGCCTGCTGCTCCGGCCCGCGGCTCAGCACCAGAACCAGGCCGGTCATCGGCAAATCCGGGCTTACCGGGCCCCGGTCGTTCTTGGCATTGGCAAACGGATGCCTGTTCCCTTTCAGTGTGACCAGGTCGGTTTCGTCAATCCGGTCGACGATGCGCACTGCCTGGGCGACCGCCTGGGCCGTTGCCGACACGCCGCCAAAAGATGCGCAGCAGGCCAACGCGAGAAGAGGGAGAAAGCGCCTAACACTCATTGATCGCCTTGATCGCATTGGTTTTCCCGGGTCCTTACGCGCTCTGGCTGAGGTCTGGTTTGCGGAAACAGCACCGGAATGAGGAAAAATGCTGAAAGATGTCATCCATTCGATGGTCAACCGGCCCCGGCACCTGCGTCAACCGGCAGGGGATTCAGTCCCCCTTTCAACCGCAGCTTTGGCATTCCAGCGGGACGTGCCTGCCACAACTTCCCTCAATAAGACGCGCGCGCAGTCAATTGCGCTCATTCCGAGGGACACTCTCAAGCCCACAGCATTCAGATTCTGCGCGCCGGAGCACGGTCAGAGAACGGCTGAGAGGAATAAGAAACATGAGAGATTGCAGCCGCCGCACATTTGCCGGTAAACTCATAGAGGCAACAAACGCGGAGAGGTGGCAGAGCCCGGTTGAATGCACCTGACTCGAAATCAGACGTACTCGCAAGGGTACCGGGGGTTCGAATCCCTCCCTCTCCGCCATATGCTCTTCCAGGAAGACTCAAGGCGTCCGCTATGCCGCTTCCCCCTGAGAATGGTTGAGCAAATCACTTTGCGGGATAAAGAAGAGCTTTCTGTCGTTCTGTCTCAAACGCCTCCAGCGCAGCGCGCCACCCCTCAGCTAAACGCTGTGGATCTACCTCCGCTTTCAGGCCGTCGAGAACAGTTTGATTGACGAGAAGCGTGTTCATCTTCTCCATCTGAAACTTCTCCTGATACAAGCGGTGCAGCGCAGAAGCGATTTCCACTCCCAACTCCGGCGCATCCAGCGCATTGCGGTCGGTGACCAGCACGCGAACGCCATGACACAGCTCTCCCGCATAGGGATACGGCTTTTGCGGCGTGAAGTCGACTGGGAGAAAGCGAACTCCGGACAAAAAGCGGCGATTTAAGAATTGGGCCAGGGCACGGCTCTCAATCCACGGAGCGCCGAAGAGCTCGAACGGTGTGTCTGTGCCGCGCCCCACGGAGACATTGGTGGTTTCGATCAGTCCGAGCGCGGGATAGAGTGTGGCTTCTTCCAGGTCGCGCAAGTTGGGCGAAGGATCGATCCACGCGAGGCCCGTGGAGTCGAACCAGTCGCCGCGCTGCCAGCCTTCCATGGCAACAACAGTGAGATGCGCGTGGATACCGCGCTGTTCGTTGAACCAGCGCGCCAGTTCTCCAAGCGTCATGCCGTGACGAACCGGGATGGGCATGAAATTGACGTAGCTTTCCTTACCGGGATCTGACGGCGGTCCCTGCACAAAGGCGCCGTTGATGGGGTCGGGACGATCAAGGATGACGATCTCCGTTCCTGTTTGCGCCGCGGCTTGAAGAAAATATCCAACCACCGTTTCATAGGTATAGAAGCGCACGCCTCCGTCCTGAAGATCGATAACGACAGCATCCAGCGCGCGCATGCTTTCGAGTGACGGGCGGCGCTGGGCGTCGGAAGCGCCATAGAGACTGATGACCGGAAGGCCCGTTGCGGCGTCGACGGTGTCGGCCACTCCAGGCTGATCGAGTGAACCGGAGATGCCGTGCTCGGGGCTGAAGAGCGTGATCAGTGTGAGCCCCGGAACAGCCGGCGGCGTATCGTGAAAAAGCACATCGATGGTTCTGCGGCCCTGCGCGTCGACGCCGGTCTGGTTGGTCAGCAAGCCCATGCGCAGCTTGCCGCCATGGCGATGGGCCAATTCCGCCAGTTCACTGAAATGGTCGCCCTCGAGCACATCGATGCCGGTTTTGACCGTGCCGTTGCGAGCCGTCCATCGGCGCGCTCCGGTCATGGCCTCGTTGTATCCGGTGATTCGTGCCGCGAGCGCGCCGCCGTCACCGTGGATGCCGAGTGCGGTGGCAACCGCGTCTGCCACTTTGCCGCGGAGCGCCGTAATGCTCCTGGGTCCGTTGGGATGAACGGAGTTGGTCAGCAGCACAACATAGGTATTGCTTACCGGGTCCATCCACAACGAAGTGCCGGTAAAGCCAGTATGGCCGAAGGACCCAACCGGGAACAGCGTGCCGCGATTGCTGGAAAAAGGCGAATCAATATCCCAGCCAAAGCCGCGCAACGCCGTCCCCGTGGGCGGCTGCTCGGGCGTAACCATCTTCTCCAGGAGAGCGCGCGAGAGCGGAAATTTACTGGGCCGGCCTGCGAGACGGTCGAGAAGATTCTGCGCAATGGTCGCGACGTCGTCGGCGGTGCTGAAGAGGCCGGCATGGCCTGCAACCCCGCCCATGCGGCGAGAAGTGGGGTCGTGCACCACGCCGCGGAGCATCGTTCCGCGGTCATACTGCGTGGGCGCGATCAGCGGTAGCCACGATGCAGGCGGCAGAAAGCGCGTGTGCTCCAGGCCCAGCGGGGCAATGATGTAGCGGCGAGCGTATTCGTCGAGCTTAAGGCCAGAGAGCTTTTCAACCAGCGCGCCGAGCACAATGAAGTTGATGTCGCTGTAGACAAATTGCACTCCCGCAGGATGCGACTGCGCAATGGCAAATGCGCGGTTATACGCTTCCTGCTTGCCTTCCCAGGCATCGGTGAGATTCAAATCGGGGGGCAGCCCGCTGTAGTGCGTCAGAAGCTGCCGTATCGTGATGTCCTGCTTGCCGTTGGCCGCAAACTCAGGCAGATATTTCGAGACTGGCTCGTTGGGACTTATTTTTTTCCGCTCGTAAAGCTGCATCACCGCGGTTGCGGTAATCAGCGCCTTGGTCAGCGACGCCATATCGAAGACCGTGTCGAGCGTCATGCTTTCACGCGCGGGTTCGAGCGCACGCCACCCGTAAGCACGGCGGTAGACGACCTTTCCCTGGTGGCCCACAACCAGTACGGCGCCGGGAATCTGATGGTTGTCAACCGCATTGGTGAGGATTCGATCGGCCGTCGAGAAATCGCCCTGGGCCGCGGCCGCGCAAACGCAGAGAAGCGCAGCAAAAAGCGTGGCCGGGATACTCATGAGGCGACGCATGCAAGGGCGTGTCTCGAAAATCCGCCTTGTAACAGGGCACGACTTCAGTCGTGCCGAAAGGGCCGAAGAAGGAAGGGGTTTTAACCCCTGAGGCATTACGACGGAAGCTCTGTGGCCACTAATGAATCGCACGCTACAGGCTCCTCTCGAAGCCGCGCATTGCGGTCGGATCGGGAAAAATGAGACTGCCTGCGTATCCCACCGCACATGTCACCAGAGATCCGATCAGCACGTACCAGGTCCACGCGATTTTCGGAAATACAATAGGCATGATCCCGTCGCTCGATGAAAAAAACGGAAAACGCGAGGAGATCCAAAAGGCGAACGATCGGGGTTGAAGCCAGAGGAACAGATTCACAACGCAGCCGGCAACCATACCAGCCATGGTACCGCGTTCGTTGGCCCGCCGGGTGAGCGTGCCCAGCAGAAAAACACCGAGCATTGCGCCCCAAAGTACGGATGCGATGGACAGGCCGATCTCGACAACATGGCCACCGCTGCGCGAGAGAATGGCCAGCACACACAGCACGACTGCCCATGCAATGGTGATGGCGCGCGAAAGCCGAATGCGGCCGTGCTGCGAGAGCTCAGGATGGCGCGGAAGATAAAAGTCCACCACCGTGGTAGAGGCCAGCGAGTTCAGCGCGGCGCTCAGGTTCGACATGGCCGCAGCCAGAATTGCGGCGACCATCAAACCGGCAATCCCGACGGGCATCTCTCCCACAATAAAGGCCGGAAAGATTCGGTCCGCGCCCTGAGCGGGCATCGCGCCCGAGTTGCGGTAATAAACGAAAAGCCCCGCGCCAATGAAGAGAAACAGTGCGAACTGAAAGCAGATGATTACGCCGCTTGTCAGCAGTGCCAGGCGCGAATCGCGCAGATTCTTCGCAGCCAGCAGCCGCTGGACCATCAGCTGATCGGTGCCGTGGCTGGCCATGGTCAGGAAGCATCCGCCCAAGACACCGGCCTGGAACGTATAGGTCTCAGTGATGGACCAGGAGAAGTGGAAGAGGGTGAGCTTGTGAGCCGCGGAGGCAGCACCGAAGAGCCCCTCGAAGCCGCCGGGGATTCTGGCGCAGACAGTCCACAGCGCGGCTGCCGAACCGAGCAGATAAAGAAACACCTGCAAGACGTCAGTCCAGATGACGGCAGTCATACCGCCTTCGAAGGTGTAAATCAGCGTGAGGCCGCAGAGAATGGTGATGGACGCAATGTCTCCGGTACCGATGGCGATTCCGACCACAATGGCGACCGCAAAAACGCGCACTCCTTCCGCCGCGGCGCGCATTACTAAAAAAAGCAGTGCGGTGAACCGATGGAGCCGCGGACCGAAGCGTTGGCCAATGAGCTGATACGCGGTGAGCAGTTCGCCGCGAAAATAGCGCGGCAGAAAGAGAATGCAGATGACGATGCGGCCCAGCATGTAGCCGAAACCCAATTGGAGAAAGCCGAAGTCGCCGGTAAATGCCAGGCCTGGCACGCTGATAATGGTGAGCGTGCTAGTCTCGGCCGCCACAATCGAGAGCGCGATGGCCCACCAGGGTATGTTGCCCCCGGCCAGAAAATATTCGCGCAACGTGCCTCGGATCCGCTTGCGAAAGCGCAGGCCGAACAGCGTGATGCCCGCCAGATAGGCAAGCACCAGCGCAAGATCGACAATGCGCAGATGAGGGCCATGAGCTGTGAGCAGAAGATTTCTCCGTTCTTCAGTGCGCTACTTGCAGGAGCAGCCCGCGCGCATTAGACTCCTGAGGAAATGCCGCGTTTCGGAGGTGATTATAAATGGCAATGAATGGCCGTATCGTCATAGTTCGATTGCAGGCGATTTTGTTGGCGGCGTTTTTTTGCGCCGCTGTGAGCCGCGGAGTTACCCAGCAAGTCCCCGATCCGCTCACCGCGCAGGTCAATCAGATCATCGCGGCGCATCGGGGCAAGGTTGCCTTGTATGCGGAAGCTTTGGCCACGCACCAGGTTCTCGCGTTGAACGCCGATACCCCGGTTAAGACTGCTTCGGTCATTAAACTTGCCATCTTGTATGAAGCGCTTGAGGAGATTCGCGAAGGAAAGGCACGTTGGGACGAACCTATTGTTTTGAGAAAGGAAGACCAGGTTGCCGGCTCGGGCATACTGCCCTTTCTTGACGCTCCGCTCACGCTTACGCTGCACGACGTTGTGACGCTGATGATCGACGTCAGCGATAACACCGCGACCAACCTGATGATCGACCGATTCGGCATTGCGAACATCAACGCGCGCATAGCGTCGATTGGGCTCGCAAATACTTACCTCTACAAGAAAGTATTCAAGCCGCCTACGGGACCAATGCCGGCCGATCAGCCGAAGTTCGGGCTGGGAAAAACAACCGCGCGTGAGATGGCCATGCTCATAACTCGATTTGGCAGGTGCCAGCTTTCTACCGGCGCGCCGACAGCTTCCGATTTATCGCTCTGCTCCACCGCGGTGGAGATGCTGCAACACCAGTTTTATCGGGACGCGATTCCGCGCTATCTTGAGACCAATGACACCAGCGAGAATGGAACTGCCATTGCCAACAAAACCGGCTCTCTGGATGCTGTTCGCAACGACGTAGCGCTCATCGGAACAAAGAAAGGCCTGATGGTTCTCTCTGTCTTTACTTACGACAATGTAGACCAGAGCTGGCAAAGCGATAACTCCGGCGAACTGACCATTGCCAAACTGGCCAAGGCAATTGTTCAAGCCTGGGCGCCCGATGGGTTATCACCAGACGCTCTGAAACCCGCGCCCGCAAAGCATTGATCGGAGATAATGGCTTAATTCGGTCTTAGCTTCCTTGATCAGTTTTGCGGACTTGCGCTCGCGCGGAGTTGGCGGCTCAGAAACTCCGCGCTTGCGTTGTATGCGCGCACCCAGTCACTGCGCAGCAGAAAGTCGTGTATCTCATCGGGAAAAATTAACTCCTCGAATTCAACTTTCTGCTTGCGCAACGCAGCCACTAATAACTCTGTTTCAGCAAAGGGCACATTGCGGTCGTCGTCGCCATGAATAAGCAGCACCGGCGAACGCCAGGTAGTTACCGAGGAAATGGGTGAAGATTCGTAGGCCACCCGCGCCACATCTGTCCGCTCACGCGGGTCGTAATTCGGCGAAAAGGTAGGCAGCTCCAGATTCCAGTCGTGGACCCCATGCATATCCACACCTGCGGCAAAGAGATTGGAAGCGCGGGCAAGCGCCAGCGCAGTCAGATAACCGCCATAGCTTCCGCCCCAGGAGCCGATGCGCGCTCCGTCCACATCCGGCCGGCCTTTAAGATAGAGCCCCGCACCCATTACATCGTTGAATTCGCTTGCCCCGGTTGCGCCGTAGTTGAGAGCCTCGCGAAAGTTGAGCCCATAGCCGATGCCGCTGCGATAGTTGACGCTGAGCACGATATAGCCGAGGCTGGCGAGGTATTGGTTCATCGCATAAGAGTTCGAGTAATACTCCATGTAATGCCAACCGAGCAGCATTTGGCGCTGCGAGCCGCCGTGAAAGAAGACCATGGCCGGACGCCGTTCGCCCGGAGCAATGTTGTTGGGTACGAATAACTGGCCGTGTAACTCGAGTCCATCGGCGGCGGGAAATATAACTTGTTTGGGAGTTACAAATTGTGCGCCGGGGAAACCGGCAGGGACGGCTTGCGGAGCAAGGTCGACAAGACCGTCATTTTGAACCACCGCGGCCCGCATGGGCACATGAGCGTCAGATCGCAATACGGCCACTGTCGCGTCGCTTGCCACCACGGGATGCGTCTCAATACCGTCCCCCACCGTCACGGCCTGGGCCGCGGTGTTCGAACCATCGGCCGCAAAAACAATTCGCCAAACATGCCGCCGGTCGATGTCGCTCTGATTTGAATCGAAGACCAGCGTCTTGCGATCAGCACTGAGGGAAACATGCTCGACTTCAAAATTCCCCGGCGTCAGCGGCGCCGCGCCGCCCCCGGCGACCGGCACGGCATAAAGATGCAGCCAGCCTTCACGCTCCCAGGGGAAGACGATGCGGTCGCCCGCGGCCCAATGCAGTTGCTCCGATGAGTCTGTTTCGCGGAAGGCGCTACCGACGCCCTCAGCGGCGTGCCATACCTCATGCGCTTTGCCCGTAGTTACGTCGGCAACGCGAATCGACCAGGGCAGAGCGGTGCGATGGGCCTCAAAGAGGAGAAGGTCCTTGTCCGGCGGAATGCGCAAGAATGCAATGCGCGCTGAGTCGGGCGACCAGACCGGGTTGCTGTCAAGATCAGTGGAAGGATCGGGATAACTGACCGCGCCGGACGCAACAGAGTAAACGGCGATAAAGCTGTGGTCATCCCGATCGCTCACAAACGCCAGTCGCGCGCCGTCCGGAGACCAGGTGAGGCTTTTCGCTGAGCCTCGCGTCTGCAGCAATTGATGCGGCTTGGCTTGCGCATCGTCAAGGCGGATGGTCCAGACCTGGCCTTTGAGCGTGTATGCCACCTGCTTGCCGTCAGGAGAGACGGCGGGCGCGCGGCCCTCGCCCAGCAAGCGCGGTTCGCCGCCGCCGGCGCTTACGATCCACAGTTGCTGTTTCGCGCCCAGCGGGAACCACGCCGGGTTTGGCACCGGATGATTCTCGCTGGTTGCGCCATCGCCGCGGACATAAACGAGCGAAGCTGCATCGTGCGTCCACTCGGGAGTATTGATTTCCTGGCCATCGTCTTCGGTGTAATGAGTGATGGGCCGGGAAACATAGCTCTTGCTATCTGCTGACGGCTCGGCAACCCACAGATTGCGCCTGCCGCCGATGTTCGCCACCCAGGCCAAACGCCCCCTGGATGGAGCGGCGCGCAGATCAGAGGTGAAAGGAGCGCTCAGAGCCTGCTCAATGGTGAATCCTCTTCCCTGCCCTGTTGCCGATTGGCCGTCCAACATGAACGCCCCGGCGATCGTCAGCTCAGCCACACAGAAAATCGCTCCGGCCTTCCAAATCATCCTCGACCTGCTCATTACGCATCCTCCGCAAACAGCAAAAAGGGCCTCGATCAAACCATGACCGAAGCCCTTTCTTTCATGAATACCTGCAATGGTCAAGAACGATTCTCGCACCGATGGCCAGTTCCGGGGAGTGCGAAAATTGGTTAGAAATCTGCCCTCAGGCCGAACTGCATGCGCCGGTAGGTGGACAATGGCGCGTCGTACGTGCCGATGGTCGTGCTGCCGGTGCCGTCGACGAGGCCGTTGGGGCTGGTGTCAAAGCGCACAGTGTTGGAGAGGTTGTAAGCTTCGGCGGCAAATTTCAGCTTTACCCGCTCGCCAATGCCCCAGGTCTTGGAGAGCGCCGAATCCACGTCGAGGTAGCCGTCGCCGCGGAAGTTGTTGCGGCTTCCGGCTTCACCGGCATAGGGCAGGCGGATCGGGCTGCCGTAGTAAATTCCGTTGCCGATGGCTGAGGCCGTGGCAGCGTCAAAAACGTGGGGCACTCCGTTGGTGATGTTGCGGTGAGTGTGGACGTTGCCAACATTGAAGCCGAATGCCTGGTAGTTGAAGTTGGTGGGATAAGCCACGGATTGCAGGGTAAAGGGTAAGCCGGTGGTCCATCGGCCCAGGCCGGCCCACTGCCAGCCGCCGATGAGGGCATCGGCCACGCGGTTTGAATTACCCAGCAGCGCCTTGCCGCGGCCCACAGGCAAGGTGTAGACCCAGTCGCCGCTGACCAGGCTGTGGGTATCGAAGTCAGAAACGCCCCTGTTGAGCTTGGGCTTCCAGGTGTTTTGGATGGAGAAGTTGACGTAGGCGTCGTCGACATTGGTGAAGATGCTTGAGCGCTCGGTTTCAGAACCCCAGTCGATGGACTTGGAGAAGGTGTAGCTGACGTCAACAGCCAGCCCGTGCGAGGCGGGATGACGAAGCGTGAATTGCAGCGCGTTGTAGGAGCTGTTGCCGATGGAAGACAATGCGTAAAGCGAGGAGAATTGCTGGCTCCAGAAATCGGGTTGGTCTGTGCCGGTGCTTCCGGGGCTCCCCGGAAAGAGCCCGTAGGGGTTCACGTCCATCCAGAAGAGGGAGAAGGTTTCACCGTTGTTATAGCGGAACGGAGCCCAGGCATCGTTGTAAACGGCCTGCGTGGCGCTTTCGCCCGCGTAGTCGTAGTTTTTCATGTACGGAAACACATCTTCAAAGTAGGGGATGGTTGGGATATTGTTATTGATCTTCTGCGTAGTTCCGGCAAAGATGCCATACTGCTGGGTGCCGAAAGGCGCGGCATCGACCGCTTTGGACAGGATCCTGGCGTTGCTGAAGTAATCGCCTCCGCCGGCGGGATCAACAAAGTCGACCGGTTCGGCCTGGTCGAGATCCTGCAGCAGATGGTGGCCGAGACGGCCTACATAAGCCTCTTCAAACGTGAAGCCGCCGGGGAATTCATGCTGAAGAGAGAAGTTATAGGCCTCGGCATAAGGGGTCTTGATGTGGTTGTCCATGCCCCAGTTGATGCCATATACGCCAACATTCGGTGCGAAGGGGTAAGACTCCGTGGTTGGGAAGGAAGGCAGCGGAATATTGGGCAGGTTGTGGGGGCCGGTAAAACGAGGGGCCTGCTCAAAGCCCAACTCGTCCGCTGTGTTGGTGACCTCGGCCGCGAGACCCACTTCGCTCTCACCGCTTGTGTCCCAGTTATTCACGATCGACTCGCCGTAGTGGTCAAAATAAATGCCGGCGCTGGCGCGGATAGAAGTTCTTGCATTGGGCGCGAACACCAGGCCGACGCGCGGTGCGAAGGCCTTTTTCTCTTCCGGCCAGAATCCGGCCGCATGATTGGCTTTGCCAGAGGGTTGCAGGTTGAGAATCGGCTCGTAAACCTGGCCCTGTTGCGCGGCAGCTTCGCGTTTCATATACCAGGCATCCATGTCGGTGTTGTACGAGATTTGCTGACCATTGGTTTCATAGGGGGTTTGCAGCAGGGTGTAGCGCACGCCGAAGGTCGCTGTAAGGTTGGAGCGCAGGCGCCATGCGTCCTGCACATAGCCCTCCCACTCGTTCGAGTGGAAGTTCCGCGTGACCGGCGATCCTTCCGGCAGGGCTGTTGCCGCGGTGGGACTGGTGATGGCGTAGTTAAATGGCTCGCTTAATTCGGGCAGCACGCCCATGAGATCGGCCCAGGCCAGCTGCCATGAGGTGTTAAAGCCGCTGGACATATTGGGGGGCGTTGGTAAATCGCTGGTGTTCGCATACTGATAGTTTGTTTGAGCGCCGGCGAAGGACCCGCCGTTACCCGAGTGGTGGTTGGTGATACTCCGCCAGTTGCCGCCGAAGGCGAGCGTATGGTTGCCTTTGATCCAGGTCAGCGTCTCGGTGATGGTGTTGACCGGTACGTGGAGCAGGGAGCTACCGGTTTGCGCGGTGGGCTGCGTAAGGCCGTAAATGTCCACCCAGTTTCCGGGAGCGATACCACCGGTCTGGTAGCCCTCGCGGATATACGCGTAGCGCACATCGTTGACTATGCGCGCCGTAGGGGTCCAGGTGTGGCCGGCGGCGATTCCTTTGTTGTTGGCGTCGTAAAAGGTGGCCGCACCCTGCCCTGGAAGGTTTTCATCTCCGGACGTGGTGTCCTTCTGAAGATTGCCGCGGACGAAAAACCGATTCTTGCTGTTCATGTTGTAGTCGAGCTTGAGAATGCTTGTATTCAGCGTCAAAGGCGCGGGCGAGGTGAAAAACAGAGCCGCGCTATTCAAGCCGCCGTCTCCACCCACCGGATTCATTGAGGTTTTTATGGGAGCAAGGTAGCTGAGCACGGCCTGATTGGCGCCGGGACCGTTGGGGCAAACGGGCTGGCCCTGGTAGGTGTTTTTCGTGCATGGCTCGTCCATGGTTGCCACCTGCCCGGGCATCAGAGGCACAGTATTTCCACTGGTATCGGTATATTGAAGGCCGCCTTGCATGAAGCTCGGGGTAGGGACGGTGGCCTCGACAACATCGGAGATTGCCCTGCGCTGGCCCTCGTAATTGAAGAAGTAGAAAACCTTGTCCTTGAGGATGGGACCGCCTACAGTTCCTCCAAAGGTGTTGAGAATGTACTTCTGGGGAATGTTTGGGTCGCCTGAGATGCTTTCTTCATTCTTGTAGAAGTACGCGTTAGCCACGGTGTTGGTGGGGCGGTAGTACTCGTAAAGCGAGCCGTGTTCCTTGTTGGTCCCACTCCTGGTAATCAGGTTGACCTGGGCACCGGAGGTGCGGCCTGCAACGGCAGTTCCATTGGAAGTGGTTACGCGGAACTCCTCAGTGGAGTCGAGCGTGGAGCGGAGCACGCCGGTGAAGGCGGTTCCGAAGATTTGCTCGTTGTCGTCAAGACCATCGAGGGTGATGTTGCCCTGGTCAGAGCGGCCGCCGGCCACGGCGCCCTGGCGGCTGTCAGTGATTTCGCTGCCCACATAAAGTACGCCGGGCTGCAAGCTGAGCAGATTGATGGGATCGCGGCCTTCCATGGGCAGGGCTTCGATGGTGGTGTTTCCGACAGCGTTGCCCATGCTGGCGTCAGCAAAGTTCAGCGTCTCGGCCGCGGTGCTTACGTCCACAGTTACCGTGGCGGCCTGCACGCCGAGAGTAAAGTCCACCGTGGCCGGCTGGTCGACAAGCAGTTCCGCCGTGCGGGTCTGCGTGGCAAAGCCGCTGGCGCTGATGGTGATGAGATAGTGCGCCGGATAGACATTGGGGAAGATGTAAAAGCCCGCGGAATTTGAGGCGGCGTGATATTTGTTGTTCGTACCCTGGTCAACAAGCGCGACGTTTGCCCCCGGAACCAGCGCGCCGCTGGAATCCTTTACAGTGCCCCGAAGCGAAGTGGTTGCGGTCTGGCCGAATGCAAGGGTGGCGATGGACAGGATGCAACAAAGCATCCCTCCAGATTGGGATAGTTTCACGTCTGCTCCTCCAAAAAGTCTTGCCTTGCGCTGGTTGTAAAGCCGGTGTAGCGTTCATCCGGTTTATGAATGGCAAACCTGGAAAACGGCCTCTCGGTGGATGAGTGATCCTTTGAGAAGCCCTGCTTCGCAGCTTTGGTCGCTGCATTTGGTGGTCCGAGGAGGACCGTACCGCAAGTCAAAATTCTGAAAGTGGCGCTATCGGGGAACGCGCCTATCGTCGAAGTGATTCATATTTTGTCTCAAATCCACACAGGATTCAACAAAAATATGCATGGCATCAAGAACTTGCGCGCTTTTGACCCATCATTCCCGTGCAGAGGGTCGCTCGGGAATTGTCCACGTCGCCTTCCGGCCTCGGGGCTGGTTTCAGTATGATTTCCTCTACCCATGCCACCGGCAAACTTCACGGCCGAATGGAATGCAATGATTTTAGGGCGCAACAAAATCGTTCCTTGCCTCCTGGCCCTGCTGGCTCTGCCTGCTGCGCTTGAAGCCGGGACTGTAACGCCTTTGCGCAACGGCTGGCAACTGCAGTCGGCTTGCAAGCTGCAGGCAACGGGCGATTCCATTTCCGCGGAGGGTTTTAAAACCGAGGGTTGGCTCGCGACCGCAGTGCCCAGCACCGTGCTGGCCGCGCAGGCGGCTGCCGGAACGGTCTCCGATCCCTATTACGGCACGAACCTGCGCCAGATTCCAGGTACCGGCTATCCCATTGGCCGTAATTTCGCCAACCTGCCCATGCCGCAGGACAGCCCTTACCGCTGCGGGTGGTGGTACCGCACGCAATTCGCGGTCCCGGCCGCGACGCAACCAGAGGAGCGGTTTTGGCTGCACTTTGGCGGCATCAATTATCGTGCCGATGTCTGGCTGAACGGACACAAGATCGC
This sequence comes from Occallatibacter sp., assembly GCA_050013735.1. GTDB lineage: Bacteria > Acidobacteriota > Terriglobia > Terriglobales > Acidobacteriaceae > Telmatobacter. Next base: position 16,019 of record JBEKEQ010000006.1, on the reverse strand, counting down.
CGGTTCGGATTCCGTTGCCGGAGCCTATCGAACTTACGACTTCGATGCCACCGAATTCCTCAAGCCCGGCAAGATGAATGTGCTCGCCGTGGAAACTTTTGCGCCCACCGAAAACGATCTGGGAATTAACTGGGTCGATTGGAATCCATGCCCGCCGGATAAGGACATGGGACTTTGGGGCGAAGTGGATCTGGTTACCACAGGCCCGGTGACGCTGCGATCGCCGCTTGCGGTCACTCACTTCAGCGACAGTACGCTCGGCCTTGCGGAGCTCACCGTCTACGCCGAGTTGCACAACGCAACCGGTCAAGTTGTTAAGGGCCTGGTCACAGGCTCGGCAGCCGGAGTCCATTTCCAGCAAAGGGTCGAGTTGCGGCCCCATGAAGATCGAACAGTCGTTTTCGTTCCCGAACAATTTCCGCAGTTGCGCATTCGGAATCCCCGGCTGTGGTGGCCTCACCAAATGGGCGAGCCGCATTTGGAGCGGCTGACCATGAGCTTTGCTGCGGACGGCCATCCCGCGGATGAGCAAAGCGTGGAGTTCGGCATCCGCGAGATCACCTCGGAACTGACCGCCAACGGCGGCCGCCTTTTTCGCGTGAACGGCAAGCCGATACTGATTCGCGGCGCGGGGTGGTCGCAGGATATGCTGCTGCGCACCAATGAAAGCCGGCTTCGCGACCAGTTCCGCATGGTGCGGGACATGAATCTCAACACCATCCGCCTTGAAGGCAAGCTCGAAACCGACGAGTTTTTCCATCTGGCCGACCAGGAAGGAATTCTGGTGATGCTCGGCTGGTGCTGTTGCGACCGCTGGGAGCACTGGAAGGATTGGAACGCGGACGACCTGGCCATCGCCACAGCCTCGCTGCGGGCGCAAATGCTGCGCCTGCGACTTCACGCCAGCCTGCTGGTCTGGTTGAACGGCAGCGACGGCCCACCCCCGGCCAACGTAGAAAGCGCCTACCTGAAAATCGAGGCGGAAACCCACTGGCCCAACCCCATCCTGTCGTCAGCTTCCGGCACGCCGACCACGGTCACTGGCGAAAGCGGCGTCAAGATGCCGGGCCCCTACGACTACGTTGCACCCAGCTATTGGTATGTGGATCACCACTACGGCGGCGCATTCGGGTTCGACACTGAAACCAGCCCCGGGCCTGCAGTTCCCTCCCTTGCCAGCCGGAAACAATTCCTGCCCGATCCGGAAGCGTGGCCGCCCTCGCCCGCGTGGTCTTACCACAATGGCGGCGGCAAGTTTACCAGCCTCGATGTCTTCAACGGAGCTATGGAAGCCATTTACGCGAAACCCCAGTCCGCGGCGGAATATGAGCGCCTGGCACAAACCATGGAGTACGACTCCGAGCGCGCCATGTTTGAGGCTTACAGCAAAAACAAATATGCGTCCACGGGCGTGATTCAATGGATGCTCAACAACGCCTGGCCCTCAATGATCTGGCACCTCTACGACTATTACCTTGACGCGGGAGCCGGATACTTCGCCGCAAAAAAGGCGTGCGAGCCGCTGCACATTCAGTACTCCTACGACGACAACTCCGTGGTGGTCGTCAACAGCACCTATGAATCCGTTGCCGGACTTCATGCCAGCGTAAGCGTTCATAACCTGGCGTGGAAGGAGCTTTTCACTTCGAATGCCAAGCTGGACCTGAGCGCCGACAGCGTACAGCGGGTCAGCACTATATCGCAAAGGCTCTATTCAGATGCCGATAAGATTCTCTTCATCGAGTTGACCCTTTCAGACGCCGCCGGCCGCGTCCTGAGCCGCAATTTCTATTGGGTCCCGGCCACGCTCACCACTTTTGATTGGACGAAGACCGACTACACTCACACGCCGGCCGCGCACTACGAAGACCTCTCGGCGCTGACCAGCCTGCCGCCCGCAAATGTGACAGCCCGGGCCGAAATTGAGAACTGTCCGCAAGGCCCCAAGCTACAGTTGCGGCTCAGCAACCCATCTACGGGGCTGGCCTTTCAGCTGCATGCAGCTCTTCGGACGCAATCCGGCGGCCTCATCGCTCCGGTTTTCTGGTCAGACAACTGGATAGAGCTTGCGCCCGGAGAGACGCGCGCGCTGACCGCGCTGCTGCCGGCAGGTAACACCACGCCGGTTGTCGAGCTCGAGGGTTGGAATGTCGCGGCACAGACCGTCATGCCGCATTGAATGTGTGCGCCGGGCCGCCGCGGCGGGTAGTGGGTTAGTTTGGATTTCCACAGGGGAGAAGGGGGAACGGGTATGATTTCGACTAAGCCGCTTACGCCTGCCGATCCGAGAGTATACCGGCCCCGGAGAATTCCCGTGACCATCGCTATCGGATTCGCCTATGACAAAGGCTTGCTGTTCTGTGTTGATACGAAGGTGACAACCAACATTAAAACAAACGAGAGTAAGATCGCCCATTTCCTGAGTGATGATTCGCTTTGCTCTCTCACATTCGCCATGTCCAGCACGGACTTGAATTTCCCGCGGAATGCTGTTGAGCGGTGTTGGGATGCGGTCATGGGGATGGACTTCGATAAGGTTTCCATCGAGGCTGTTCACGACGCGGTAGAATTTGCGCTTGCGGAGTTTTACCGAGACCATATCTATCCCCACCCAGACCGCACTCCCGGTGCTACCTTCCTTGAGTTGTTGGTTGGAATCTGGTTGCGTGGAGAAACTCGCCTTTATGTATCACACGAGACAGTTCTCAACTTTGTTGATCAGTATGAGTGCATTGGCTCGGGCGCGTATCTGGCGAAATACCTCATTCGTCAGTATCTAAAAGCCAACATTCGAGCAACCACGGAACAGGATGCCGGTTTGATCGCCAACTTTGCCGTCGAACAGGCAATAGAATACGACGAGTATTGTGGGGGTGAAGCGGAAATGCTGATCCTTCGTCAAAGCGGCGCAGTTGATAGTATCTGTCCAGCTGTTCTCTATCCTGGCGAACGGTTCGTTCGCGGTCTACAAGGGACCGGCTGGAAACTTCTACATGACCTCGCAGGAGTCACGGATAACTATGAGAGCGAGACCGCATCTATAGTCGAAAAATACTGCGAAAAAATTAGGGTAATGAACGAACAACACCATAGCCATTTCGAGGCGCTTCAGGACCAGAAAATCCGCGATCCGCACCGTTGGGATTAGGCGCTTTCCCCAAGTGCCCGCCTAAACAGATCCCGGTCGATAATTGATTTCGATACCGTGGGTTTGGGCAACAGGGCTATCAGTTCCTCAAGGTTCCAAACGTGATCCGCCAGGCCCGCTTCCATTGCCGGCGTCACTCTCAATGATTGATGGATGCGGCAATAGTTGTAATGCATGTAGTGCAGGGCGACCGCGTGAGCGTGGTTCTCGGCCTTCTTACTGAATCCGTTTGTTAGCCGGGTGAACCGGCGCATCGACATGCGCATGGTTAGGTTCTGGCGCTCGACGTAACTGGTGGAGACGTGGGCCGGGTCTGGATCGCCCATGACCGTTTTCATATCCGAGCCGATGCACTTGGCCGGAGAATAGCGGCGCGTCTCTTCATCGGTAGGGGCGCCGAAAATCTTGTGGAGCATGGCGTAGTCGATTTCAGCTCCAAAGGCATTCTCTACTGCCTTCAGATATGGCTTATGGGCGTCAGTCGTCAACTGCACTCTGTTACGGATGCGGCTGGCGCAATCCTCCATGAAGTCCTGCGCCCAGCCTCCATCCCGGCCGCCAACAAGATAGCCGATGACCAGCTTTGTATCGGCGTCGATTCCTACCCAGGTCCAAACGTCTCCCCAACCCTCCGCCTTTTGCTCGGGGCTGGCGTTCTTTTTCTTGCAGCCGACAAAGCACCAAATTTCATCCGCCTGCATCCTGCGGACCTTGAGGTTCCGAACATGGAAATCGTGGAATGTGGCGCAGGCTGTGCCCATGTCCGCCAACAGTTTCACAACGGTATTCTTGGCAACTCCAGTCATGCGGCAAGTCGCCCGGATCGAGCAGCCTTCGATCAGGCAACCAATCACTCTTGAGCGGGTTTGGGAGTCCAAGCAGTTCATATTGACTATTATGCTAAAGCGGCATTAGAATGTCAATAGGAATCTACTTTGCATCTAGTTTTGCAAGCGCTTCGCGAAGCATTTCGGGATACACTTCTTCGTCAATCACTCTTGAAAGACGCCTTATGATTGGTAACAAAGATGGAGGAATGATGGTTATAACTAGTGATGGAGCGTTGCTTGTATTGCAGCGCTGGCTCTCCAATTCCACTCCGCTCTGGTGTACTGTCGAAGCGTTTTCTGTTGGCGTCCAGTCGCAGGGTCGCATTGCCAAAGTAGATGCAGATTCGTTTACCTTTGAATCTGAAGATGGCAAAACTTCGCTATCTGTTGGATTCTCCGATCCTGAAATGCGTTTGGTATATGAAGAACCACGATCACTCGCAGATTCGAACCCAGAACGGTATCCTGAACTATCAGAGGAACAGCGATTCGCGTCTTCGCTTTCCGTCGCGTTTCCGCTGCGTGCCCGCGTTTCAAATCCGGCAGATGTTCCGTCAAGACCGGAGAAGGTATTCGTAGTGGAATTGATTGGCTGATTCGACTGCACACACACCCCCTGTCTGCGCTATAATGCGCTTAGAGGGTCGAGCCTCGATCACATCTCAAAGAACGAGAATTCCCGGCCCAGACAGCCGGGTTTTCTATTTGCCTTTCATTCTAAATCCAAAACGTATTCTCTGGAGTGAAATATGGGGGATAACCGCCTGACCGGGTGCCAGGTAGCCGCCATTGTTTTGGCTGGCCTAATCTCTTTGCTTCTCTTCGCACTCTGGAAAAAGATATTCGGCAGTTAAGATCTCATCGAATTGGAGGCATTATGGCAATTGATGTGAAATTGACTGACAGGGAAGTTGTCATGTTGATGACCATTTGCGATTTACTGGGAAAGCCTGTGACTATGAGCGCCGCCGAGGATGCCTGTGAGCGTTCAGTGGAAAGCGTGAATCGAGAAACAGCCCAATTGGTAGATGATCCAGATTCGGGAGCCTAACGGATTCCCCTACGATTCAAAACCCATCCGACTCCGAAAATCGCAGCTATGATGGATAGCGTTAGACCCCCGGCCAGATTGGGATGGTGAACATCTAACCTGCTAAGAAAATCTATAACCGCGATCACTAAAATCAGAAAAACTATGACGAGCGCAAGTTGCAATAAAGGGCGCAAAAACGGCCTATCTTTGAGAGTCATAGGTGCCCTACCCGCGCCTATTCCGACGCAGTTCCCAGCCCACCCGAACCACGGCGACGAAGAAGACGGCTACCGGAATGAGGAAGATTAGACGCCAGCTCATTCCGTTTCCTTCTTTGGCGTTCCCCACCGCGCCTGGGCAGCTTTAGCCGCCGCTCTCTTCCGAGCATCCGGCGTCATGGTCACGAGACGGCGCTTACCGCCTACCATGCCGCCTTTACGGCCCATCGCAGCCATATACGCCGATAGGTCCGATGGCACATGTACGGGTGTCTCAGGAACAGGCTGTGATGTAGATTGCTCTACAATCCACTTAGCGAGCTGGTTCGGATCGCGCGGACGTTTGCCCTTGCCGATGGTCATGGAACCATCATCCCACAAGCCGGAATGCTAAAGCGAGTCTGTGGAAATCCAAACTGACCCACTACCCCGCGGCGGGGTTCTTCTGCGCTGGGATGGACAGGTTGTTAAACTCAATCAGTGAGCCGTCTCATTGTGAATGCCGACGACTTCGGGCTGACTGCCGGGGTTAACCGTGCAATTTCGGAACTGCACCGGGAGCGAGCAATTACCAGCACAACGCTGATGGCGCGAGCCGCGGCAACGACCGAGGCAGTCAACATGGCTCTCGCCGCGCCTTCACTGGGCGTTGGCTGCCACGTGGTTCTGCTGGATGGAGAGCCGGTGCTGCCGCCGGCAGAGATTCCCACGCTCGTTGATCCGAAGACGGGGCGGTTTCGAACCATGATCAGCGCCTTCCTGCTGAGCCTCTGTTCCGGCCGCATCCGCGCTGACGATATCGAGGCCGAAGCGGCTGCGCAGATTGCATCGCTCCAGAGCCGTGGCTTGCTGCTGACGCACGTGGACACGCACAAGCACACACATATGTTTCCCGCGGTGCTGCGCCCGATTCTGCGCGCGGCTCGGGCAGCCGGAATTTGTGCTGTGCGTAACCCCTTCGAGCCGGAATGGGCCCTGCGCGCCTCCGTCGGCGCTTCATGGGCGCGCCTGGCCCAGGTAACAGTGCTGCGAAGGCTGGAACCTGTTTGCGGAAAGATCATTGCGGAAGCAGGATTGGCAACGACCGACGGGACCATTGCCGTGGCAGGCACGGGCGTTCTCAATGCGTCAACCCTGCGCTCCCTGCTTCAGCAGCTTCCCGCCGGCACATGGGAACTGGTCACGCATCCGGGTTACAACGATGCCGACCTGGCCAAAGTCCGCACCCGGCTGCACGCATCGCGGGAAGTTGAGCGCGATGCGCTGCGCACGCTAAAAGAATTCCCTGGCGTCGAACTGATCACCTTTGCCGATCTGCACTCTCGCGAAGAAACTGTCCTTTGAGCGGATAAATTCGCCGAGTGCAATTAGCCCGGCCTCAATCTGCATCTTCACGGCTTCTGCCAACGTCAAAGTGCAGGGTATAGAAATTTTCAAAAATAAGAAGGGCTCATGCGCATCGGCATTACGTGTTATCCCACTTACGGCGGCTCAGGCGTGGTGGCAACGGAATTAGGCATCGAACTGGCAGCGATGGGTCACGAGGTCCACTTCATTTCTTATTCGCAACCGTTCCGGCTCACCGGCCGCGACCAAGGCATCTATTATCACGAGGTTCCGGTTTCAAGTTATCCGCTCTTCGAGTTTCCGCCTTACGACCTGGCACTGGCCTCGCGCATGGCAGAAGTGGCTGAATACTGCGGCCTCGATCTGCTGCATGTGCACTACGCCATTCCGCATTCGGTGAGCGCGCTGCTGGCCCGGCAGATGCTTGCTGCCAAAGGGCGACGGCTCCCCTTTGTGACTACGCTGCACGGGACCGACATTACGCTGGTGGGCCTCGATCGCAGCTACTTGCCGATTACCCGCTACGCGATTCAGGAGAGCGACGGAGTTACCAGCATCTCAAACTACCTGAAGTCGAAAACAGTCGAGGATTTCGGCGTCACGCGGCCCATTGAAGTGATAGAAAATTTCGTCAACTGCGACGTGTACATGCCCATTAAAGACGAGATCAAGCGGGCCGAGGCGCGCAGGCGGCTGGCCGAGCCCGACGAGGCGATCTTGATGCACCTTTCCAATTTCAGGCCAGTCAAGCGCGTGGTAGACGTGGTAAGAATTTTCGCGCAGGTGGTGCGCGAGGTTCCCGCACAACTGATTCTGATTGGCGATGGGCCCGACCGCTCGGCGGCGGAGTGGCTGGCGCACGATCTGGGGATTCACGCGAAGGTGCACTTCCTGGGCAAGCTGGAACGCGTGCATGAGTTGCTTCCCCTGGCCGACATTTTATTGATGCCCAGCGAGTTGGAATCCTTTGGTCTGGCCGCGTTGGAAGCCATGGCATGCAAGGTTCCCTCGGTGGCTACGCGCGTGGGCGGCGTTCCGGAATTGATCGACGACGGAGTCACAGGGCTGCTTTACCCCGTTGGCGATGTGGAGGCGATGGCGCAGGGAGCGCTGAGCTTGCTTAAGGACCGGGACCGTCTTGACGCGATGCGCGACGCCGGCCGCAAAACCGCCCAGAAGCGGTTTTGTTCATCGCTCGTGGTGCCTCATTACGTGAGGTACTACGAGGAGGTGCTGGGAACCAGTGGACAGTGAACAGTGGACAGTGGTTAGTGCTCGGCGATCAGTTCCCGGCTTTGCGACGAGGAGGGAGCCATCCGTCTTGGTGCGCAAAAATTAAGCTGTCCACTGTGCACTGTCCACTGTTCACTGTCCACTGATACAGTCTAGCCATGAAGCAGATTCTCACCCGCCTTGTCCTTACCGTTCCGGTCGTCTGGCTGGTGGTTTCGCTGGTCTTTCTGCTCATTCATCTGGTTCCCGGCGACCCCATTCTGCAGATGCTGGGCGACGGCGCGACGCCTGCGGATATGGGCGCACTGCGGCATCAGTATCTCCTCGATTTGCCGCTTCACCAGCAATACATTCGTTATTGGTCCGGCGTCCTTCACGGCGACCTGGGCACCTCCATCCGGCTGCACGACACGGTAGCCCACCTCATCTCTCAGCGCTACCCTTACACGCTGGCTCTCACGCTCACTGCCCTGGCCCTTGCGCTGGCGCTGGCCTTGCCCGCCGGCATCCTGGCTGCCGTGCGCCGCGGCCGCTGGCTCGACCAACTGCTCTCCGTTGTGAGCCTGTTTGGGCTTTCTGTGCCAGGACTGGCGCTGGGCCCGGTGCTGATTCTGGTCTTTTCCATCGAACTGGGCTGGCTGCCAGTCTCCGGGGCAAATGGCGGAGGAGGGCGCTCCATCGATTGGCATTATCTTATGCTTCCGACCATCGCCATGGGCGCTTCCATGGCCGCGATCCTCACCCGCATGGTGCGCACCGCGATGCTTGAGGAGCTAGGCCAGGACTACATCCGCACCGCCCGGGCCAAAGGCCTGAGCGAGACAGCCGTCGTTTGCCGCCATGCCCTGCCCAATGCGCTGGTGCCTATTGTCACCGTCGTCGGCCTGCAGTTCGGCGCGCTGCTGGCCGGAGCCATTGTCACCGAAACCATTTTCAGTTGGCCGGGGCTCGGCCGCCTCACAGTCAGCGCCATCTCCAATCGCGACTACGCCCTGGTGCAGGGCTGCCTGCTGTCAATCGGGCTGACGTATGTGCTCGTCAATCTGCTCACCGACGTGGTTTACCGCTGGGTGAACCCCAGGATGCGCGGGTGAGATGTGCCGCGAGCGGCGCGAACTGAACCTGGCAATGCTCGAATTCGGGAGAGATCGTCTTACTTTGTGCCCGCCGCGCCCGCGACGCCGCTCATCGCCCAGGACCGCTCCCGCCAGCCAGACCACATTTTCAGCGGCCCCGACTTCGCAGCGGACGAAGCAGCAAGAAGGCGCTTTTTCGGCGAAGACTGAAGCCACGCGCGGCGGTGTGTGCAACTGCAAATCGAGACTGGGTAGGCGACCATCCGGCCACCACTTCACAGCCGGCCGATAGCGCAGCTCATCCCCCAATGCCCTGTCATCCTGAACGCAGTGAAGGATCCGCGGTTGCCTTTGCGACTTTATAGTAGCGATACTTCCCAATTGCCGACCACACGCCGCCACACAGCAGGCCGATATCACCGTTCTCTTCCGACACACTGTCATCCCGACAGAGCGCAAAATCCGCTGGCCGCAGGCACTCCGCGCAATTATGATTCAGCCATGATTCCCCGAGGATTCCGGCTGCTGACGCCGGTCTTTGTGTTCGTCGCAATCGCTGCGGCGGGCAGCGCCCAAAACACTTCCCTGCCGGTGGTCCATTTTGACGGCGGCGTGGCCGCGCTCGATGACACGTGGGCCTTCCACCTGGGCAACGATATGCGCTGGTCCTCGCCCGCATTCGACGACTCAGGCTGGGAAAGGCTCACCGCCGACAAGCCCTGGGGCGCGCAAGGCCACGCCAATACCGAGGGTCTCGCCTGGTATCGCCGCCGCATCACGCTGGCGCCCGGTCAGCAGCCGCAATCCCTCTCGATTCTGCTGCCGGCCGTCGAAGACGCCTACGAGCTTTACTGGAATGGGCAACTGGTTGGGACCTATGGCGGCCTGCCGCCGCATCCTGACTACTACTTCGATCAGCGGCCGCGGATCTTCGATCTTGGACCGGCAAAATCGGGCACCCTGGCTTTGCGGGTATGGAAGGCGCCCTTCGTCTCATTCGATACGGGCCTGCAGGGCGGCTTCCACGCACCACCGCTTTTGGGCAGCCCGCAAGCCACGCATGCCGCTCTGGGCGCGCTCAATTACGACTGGCTGCGCAGCATGCTGTTTACCTTCGGGCTCAATGCGATGTATGTGCTTGTCGGGCTGCTGGCGCTGATCGCATGGTGCAGAGACCGCAAACTGCAATTGCTGCTTTGGATGGCCGGCTTCACCCTGTGCCAGCCGTTTCTACTTTTTCAAGAGAACACGCGCCAGCCGGCTAACGCATCCTTTACCATGCTTATCTCCACGCCCACCTATATCCTGTCGGATATTTCGATGTGGTTCCTGCTGATCTGGCTGCTGGACCTGTACGCGGACCGCAGGCTGGTGCGGGTTGTTTCAATATTGGCCGCGGTGGACATGACAGACGGAATTCTCGATTCTTTTGCCACCTTCAGCATGGCGTTCTTAAAAAATCCGGCGCCGGCGCAGATTGTGGATGGGATTCTGACGGCAGTTCTGACAGCGGCGGAACTGACTCCCTTCTGCCTGATTGGGCTGACTTTGGTGCGGCGAAATAAGTTGAGCGCGGCGCGATGGGCCGTGGCGCTGTTTGCCTTTCTCACCCAGTTCATTGCCACCTTCAGCTTTGCGTTTTTGCAGGGCAGCCGCTTTACCCATTGGACGCTGGGACAAACCGTCGCCGCGCCGCTGTTTGCCATTCAGGGCTGCCCCATCACCGCCGGCAACATTGCAGAGGTTTTCCTGCTCATCAGCCTGGTGTTTGCCGTGTACCAGTACTCTGCTGAAAGCAACCGCCGCCAGACCGCCCTGGAGCAGGATTACCGCAATGCCCGCGCCGTTCAGCAGGTCCTGATTCCCGAAGCCATTCCCTCCGTACCCGGCTTTTCCATCGAGAGCATCTACAAGCCCGCGGGCGAGGTGGGCGGAGATTTCTTTCAGATCCTGAGCACTGAAGGCGGTGGAGTGCTGGCGGTGATTGGCGACGTGAGCGGCAAGGGCATGCCCGCGGCCATGACGGTTTCATTGCTTGTGGGCACGGTGCGCACATTGGCCCACTACACCCAGAGCCCGGCAGAGATTTTGTCGGCCATGAATCAGCGCATGATCGGGCGCACGCAAGGCGGATTTACAACTTGCCTGGTGCTGAGGGCCGACGGGGACGGCCAACTCGCCGTGGCCAACGCAGGCCACATCTCGCCCTATCTTGCAGGCAAGGAACTCACTGTCGAAGGGGGGCTGCCGCTGGGACTGAACGCGCACGCCAATTACGTTGACTCGGTCTTCCGGCTTGCGCCGGGAGAGCAACTGACCCTGCTCACCGACGGCGTGGTTGAGGCGCGTGAAAAGTCCGGCGCTTTGTTTGGCTTTGAGCGCACCGCCGCCATCGCGGACCATTCCGCTGATTGGATTGCGCAAGCCGCGCTGGACTTTGGGCAGGATGACGACATCACTGTGCTGACCCTCAAACTGCAGGCTGCAACCGCCGCCGAGACCGTGTTTGTGTCCACCTCCGAGCTCTCTCCAAGCCCGGCATGATTCAGTGTCTCCGTGGCCTCCCGGCAATCTTCCAGAACAGATTCTCAACGGCGCGCGATTGAGAAATGTGCTGCACAAGAAGAAAAAGTCGAAGCCAACTCACAAAATACGCTGGCCGCAAACAAGTTGCCCGGTTATGATTCACCCATGATTCCCCGCGGCTTCCGGCTGCTGATGCCGGTTCTTTGCCTCATCCCAATCCCAACGGCCGGCAACGCCCAGAGTGCTTCCCAGCCCATTGCCCATTTTGACGGCGGCCTGGCCACTCTGAACGACAAATGGGCCTTCCACCTCGGCGACGATATGCGCTGGGCCTCGCCCGCTTTCGACGACTCAGCATGGGAAAAGCTGACCGCCGACAAGCCCTGGGGCGCACAGGGTCACGCGAACACGGAGGGCTTTGGCTGGTACCGTTGGCATCTGCACCTGCCGCCCGGCCGGGATCCCCAGCAGTTGGCCATTTTGATGCCATCGGTCGAAGACGCCTATGAGCTCTACTGGAACGGACGTTTGGTAGGAACCTATGGGCATCTGCCGCCGCATCCGGTCTGGTATTACGGTCTGCGGCCGCGCACTTTCTCGCTTGGCCCTGCGCAAGACGGCGTGCTTGCCGTGCGCGCCTGGAAAAGCCCCTTCGGCTCTTACGATACCGGCGTGCAAGGCGGTTTTCACCTTCCGCCCAAAGTGGGCAGCCCCATTGCGATTGATGCGGCGTTGACCAAGCTGGATTACAGCTGGCTGCGCGGAAACCAGATGACCTTCAGCCTTGAGTCGCTCTATGGGCTCATCGCCGTGCTCGGCCTGTTGCTTTGGCTGCGCGACCGCAGCCAATGGCTCGGATTCTGGATGGGCTGCTTCGCGGGAGCTCACCCTCTCGGCACCGTGCTGCTGGGATTAGGTCTGCCCATGTCATTTGTCGTGGCGCAGGGCCTCAATCAGCCGGCGTATCTGCTGGCCGATTTCTCTTTGTGGTTTGTCTTGATATGGCTGCTCGATCTTCACGACGACCCAAAACTGACCCGGTTGGCGCGGATCTTCGCCGCCGCCGTTTTTGCAGCCGGCATAGCGGATGGACTCGTCCTGTTCGGGTTTGCGCTTCCCAATCCCGTTCCCTGGCAAATCGTCGACAGCGCGCTGATGCCGATTTCCATGGTGCTGGAACTTTTCCCGTTTTACGTCATCGGCCTCGCAGTCTACAGGCGGAAAAAGCTCGATCCATCCCGATGGGCCGTCGCGGTCCTGGCGTTTATCTCCCAAACCCTCTTCGCCGTTAGCGTTGACCTGCAGCAGTGGAGTCGTTTTACCCACTGGACTCTGAGCCAGACGATCCGCACCCCGCTTTTCACCGTACTCGGCAACCGGGTCGGTGCGTACACCATCAGCGTAATGCTGCTGCTGTTGGCGCTGGTGTATGCCGTCTACCGGTACTCGGCGGAAACCCGGCGCCAGCAGGCCATTCTTGAGCAGGAGATGCGCAATGCCCGCGAAGTGCAGAAGGTACTGGTGCCGGAGACCATTCCCTCCGTGCCAGGATTTGCCATTCAGAGCGTCTACAAGCCGGCCGGCGAAGTGGGCGGAGATTTCTTCCAGATTCTGCCGCTCTCCCGCGGTGGAGTCCTGGCCGTGATTGGAGACGTGAGCGGCAAAGGCATGCCGGCAGCCATGACTGTGAGCCTTCTCGTGGGTACCGTACGAACTCTCGCACATTACACCCAGAGCCCAGGGGAGATCCTGACGGCCATGAACTACCGCATGCTCAGCAGACAGCAAGGAGGTTTTACTACCTGCCTCGTCGCCTGCGCGGAACCGGACGGAACCGTGAAGATGGCCAACGCCGGGCATCTTGCGCCTATTCTGAACGGCCGCGAAGTTTCCATCGAGAACGGACTGCCTCTGGGCCTTAGCGCCAGCACAAGCTACTCGGAGTTGACCATCCGCCTTGGCGGGGATCAGCAACTCACTCTGCTCACAGACGGCGTTGTCGAGGCGCGCAGCAAAACAGGCGAGCTTTTCTGCTTTGAGCGCACCGCCGCCATCGCGGACCATTCCGCTGATTGGATTGCGCAAACCGCGCTGGACTTTGGGCAGGACGACGACATCACTGTCCTGACTCTCAAACTGCGGTCTGCAACGGCCGCCGAGACCGTGTTTGTCTCGGCCCCTGAACTTTCGCCGAGCCCGGCATAGGTGTGCGCTCTCATGAGGAAACCTGGCCGGAAGAAAGGGTCTCAAGCAGCTATCAATCTTTTGCAGCGCCCGCGCCGTTGGGCGGGGCCGGCCATCCTTCTGCTGGCAGCTCTAATCGCCGTCGGGCCGCTCCTCCTGCTCGGACCCTCCTGCACCAGCGACTTCGGCTTCCACTTCATCTCCTGGATCGACGCCCAGCGCAGCATGTCGATGGGCATCCTCTATCCGCATTGGGCCAATAGCCCAAACTTCGGAGCGGGCGAGCCTAAATTTGTTTTTTATCCCCCGCTCACCTGGATGGCCGGAGCCATTCTGGGCATGCTCTTGCCATGGACTCTCGTTACCCTTGTTCTTTTCGTCCTGATCCTTGCCGCAATCGGCCTGGCCACTCGCGCATTGGCCCGCGAAGTGATGGAAGATGGCGCAGCAACTTTGGCCGGCTGTGCCGCAATTTTCCTCGGCTTTCCCATGTTCAGCATCTACAGGCGCAACGATTTCGGGGAGCTGGCCGGGGCATTTTGGATTCCCCTGCTTCTTCTTTTTGCATTGCGAAGGCGAAATTCCTCGGGCAATTTCTGGCAGCGCACCTTCGACGGCTCTGCGGCGCCCATGGCTCTGGTTGTGGCGGGAATCTGGCTAACCAACGGCCCGGTAGCAATCATGGCCGCTTATACGCTGGCCGCCGTCGCACTGGTATCCGCGCTGAGTGAAAGATCGCCGGCGCCGTTGGTCCGCGCGGCTGCCAGCACAATTTTGGGAATGGGGTTGGCATCGCTCTATCTGGTTCCCGCCCTCTGGCAACGAAATTGGGCCAGCATTCTGAACGCCGTGAACCAGTCCAAAAGTCTGGTGGAGAACAACTGGCTCTTCGCCATGGATGCCGATCCCCATCTGCCTCCTGAAAATATGCTGTTGCTTCCTGCCTCGAAGGTTGCTGTCGTCATGCTGGCCATCGCCTTCGGTGCGGGCTTCGTTGCATGGTTGCGCGGCGTGGCGCCGTGGAGGCGCAAAGGATGGCTCCCCTTAGTTTTCATTCCGCCGGCAGTGCTGCTTCTCCTTCTTCCGGCGTCGCTGCCGGTTTGGAATCTGCTGCCCGAGTTGCGCCTGCTGCAGTTTCCTTGGCGTTGGCTGGTGGTGCTCGAGGCCCCCATGGCTCTTTGCTTCGCCTCGGCGGTCTGGCCGCGCCAAAAGCTCCCGCGCAATTTTTTGGTGGCCGGCTGCGCGGTCGTCTTTGTGGGAATCAGTTTTGCCGCCCCGCAGTGGTGGTTTGTGCAATGCGGCTCGCTCATTACCTCATTGCAGGAATCGGTGCGGGAGGGCATCGGAGTTCTTGGGAAACCCGAATACACCCCGCCCGGCATCCAGTCTCCCGTGCTGGCTTTTAAGCTGGACGCCCAAGGGAAGCTGATGTCGGATTCACATGGACAGCCCATCGTAGACATTCCGCCCAGCGCCTGCCTGCTCGACAATCCCTCTGACGCCACGGCCAACGGAGCGGCGGGCTCAGCTCCCGCATGGCGCGGAGACTCAGCCGAGTGCAACAGTTCCGGCTGGCAGGAACTATCTCTGTTAGCCGATCCGTCTGTCCCAGGGGCAACCAGGACCATGCCGGAGCGGAAATGGCTCATGGGCGTGGCCGAACATGCCGGCTATCTGATCTTGCGGCTGCGCTATTACCCCGCATGGGCGGTCAAGGTGAATGGAATCCCGGTGCAAGCCGTGGCCGAGCGGGCGCGCGGCCTGATGGCCATCCCAGTGCCGCAAGGAAATGTGCGCGTATCGGTTGAGTGGACCACAACCCCGGATGTTGTGGCAGGGCGCTGGGCGAGCGCAGCAGCTTTGCTTCTGATCGCGGGCTTGTTCGTCTTCGAGCGCAGGCAACGGCGTACTCGTTCCACCCCAGGCAGCCCAGCTTCGCTTACCCGCGCTGACAAACCGAGGCGGCCCAAGTCCGAATCAAAACACTCGTCACCGTCAAGGCCGGCAGACCCTCAAGGCCCACCGCCCGTCAAGCAGCGGAAGAATGCCGCACAGAAAGAAGCTCGCAAACCGAAGCGCGGAGGCGGTTAGAGGCAGCATTTTCGAGAGCGGATTAGAGCGTGTAGCTGAGGCTCGTCATGATGTATGCGAAATAGCCATGCTCGTGTATCGGGGGAATCGTAATCTGCACATGGTTGCGTAGGCTGTGATGCGAAGAACGACCGCAGATCCTTCGCCGTGCTCAGGATGACAGCCGCAGTTTTGGGGTTGCGGGTGGATCGCCGGCAAACTGGTCATTACTCTTTTTAGAGCTTCTCGCGGAGGAAGCTGATGACGTGGTCGGCTTGTACTTCGCCAACCATGCGGCCCTGGGCGTCGACCACCGGTAGCGCATGGAGGTTGTATTTGTCGAAGAGTTCGGCA
>JBEKEQ010000005.1:0-69818 GCA_050013735.1 Occallatibacter sp. | reverse complement strand
CGCGGCGTCGTCGACGCTGCCTGAGCCGTTGTAGCGGGCGATTTGGGGATAAGGACAGATGGGCCGGGTACGATCGATGCGGCCGGCGGTGGAATGAGAAGCGACGATCTGGTCGGGGGCCTTGCCGTGTTCAACCCAGTCTTCAATCAGGGGAATTTTGTCAAAGGTGTCGGGACCTTCCCCGCCGCCGCAATGTCCCATGCCGGGCGCCATAAACAAGCGAATCCAACTGGAGGCGTGGGCCGGATCTCCGCTCAGCTGCAGGGCGGAATTGTAGAATTCGACGCTGGAGCCGGGAGCCACCTGCTGATCAGTCCAACCGTGATAAATAAGCAGCTTGCCATGTTTTGCGAAGGCCGCCAGATTAGGATCGAGGTCGTCGACATCCTTGTCGATGGCGTCGGCCTTGGCTGAATCGCGCTCCAGGTCGAAAGTCTTCCAGTCCCAGTTCGGATCGTGGTAGACGAAGTAGCGGAACTCGTCGAGGAAGAGTTGGTTGGGCTCCGGACCGCCGGCCACGCGCGCCCAGTCGAGCTCGGTTCCAGGCTCAATGCGCGGAAACAAGACCTTGCCGGACGGCGTGGTGGCGGGGCTGACGATGGTTTGCGCCGTCTGCACCTGGCGCGCGGTCAGGCAATCCGGGGCGTCCGCGCCTTTGCACTGGAGCGGCTTGAAATCCGGGTGACAGCTTTCCGGCTCCTCGATGAGGCCGTCCTTCAAACCGTCGTTGGCGTCGCAGGCATCCAGAACGAAGCGGTGAATCATGGGGTACTTCGCCGGTGGAATATAGTCCGCCGCGTCCTTGAAGGTCTTGACCGCCAGCCACATTCCCCAGGCGTTGCGGCGGATATTGGCCGGGTCGCCGGCGATGATGCCGTCGAATTCGTCGGGATAGCGGTAAGCCTGAAGCAACGCTTCGCGCCCCCCGCCGGAACACCCGTACCAATAGGAATAGCGCGGGTCCCGGCTGTAATATGCCTTGACCATGATTTTGCCCTCGACGGTCATCTCGTGCTCGGCCCGGTAGGCAAAGTCAATGAACTTTTCCGGGTGGCCCACAGCAAAGCTGGCCCCGCCGCCTCTGCCGTGGCCGTCGTCGACGGCGCTGGTGGCATAGCCGTGGCGCAGCGCTTCAGCCAGGCTCTGGGGGTTGATAAAGCCTCCCCATCCGCCGCTTCCCATGGCCATGAATTTGCCGTTCCAGGTGGAAACAGGCAGCCAGGCTTCCATGTGAATGTCAGAATCCGAAGTTGGCTTGAGAGTCGCGTCCACGCGGCAAAAGGCCGGCAGTCCGAGAATCGGTTTGCTGGTTGCTGATGCCTGGTAGTCGCCCGCGGGAACGATCTGCGCGAGTGTAATAATTGCGCTGGGCGAGATGAGCTTGGCGAGATTCTCGCAGGACTGCCCCTGGGGCATAGCGGGGGCACAAACGGCCAGGAGAACGACGACGGGGAAAATCAATCGCTCATTCATGGGAAGAACTATACCCGGTCCGGTCGCGCGGGTGGCAAGAGAAACTTTGCTGGCGCTTCATTTTTCCGGTGGCGCCGGGCCAGAGGGCGTCGCCGCGCCTGGCCGGACGGGCGTCGAAGCGTGTTCTCCGACCACCGTTGTCCATTCGCGAACATACCAGCGCTTGACGATTCCATTGGTGACATAGGGGTCGGCCTTCGCAAAATCTTCCGCGACTTGCGGCGAACTGCCTTTGAATAGCAGCACCGCGCCGTCCACCGGGTTCGTCAGAGCGCCGCCCAGCACTAATTCGCCGTCCTCGCTCGACTTCCACCCCATTTCCAGGTGCGCGCTGCGAAACTGCGGGCGCCGGGCCAGGTAGTCGTCGCCAAATTCGTAGAAGAGGAGGTAATGCATGCGGGTGTGTGATTCCTTTCGTTGAAATGCGTTTCCGAATCTATCCCATCGCCGCCAGCACGGCGTCAGCGAACTGCGTGGTTCCGGCCTTGCCGCCCACGTCGCGGGTAAGGGTCTTGCGCTCGGCATAGACCGTCTCGAGAGCCTTGTGTATGCGGTCGGCCGCGGCAGCCTCGTCCAGATGGCGCAGCATAAGCACCGCGGATTGCAACAGCGCCGTTGGGTTGGCCACATCCTTACCGGCAATGTCGGGGGCCGACCCGTGTACGGCCTCGAAGATGGCGCACTCCAAGCCGAGATTCGCTCCGGGAACCAACCCCAGCCCGCCTACCAAACCCGCGCACAAGTCGCTGACGATGTCGCCGTAGAGATTTTCCAGCAGCAGCATGTCGTACTGATACGGATTCATCACCAGTTGCATGCAGGTGTTGTCGATGATGTGCTCGCCGTAGACAATGCCGGGAAATCCCTCGGCCACCTGGCGCGCGCAACGCAGGAACAGGCCGTCCGACAGCTTCATGATGTTGGCTTTATGAATGGAGTGGATCTTCTTGCGTCCATGCTTGCGCGCGTACTCGAAGGCAAACTTGGCGATGCGCGTGGAGCCTTTCTCGGTGATCACTTTGATGGATTCCACCACGCCGGGCACGACCTCGTGCTCCAGGCCGACGTACTCGCCCTCGGTGTTTTCGCGGACCACGATCAGGTCCACGCCGGGCCAATGCGTGGCCAAGCCGGGCAGGTTTTTGATGGGGCGGAAGTTGGCGAAGAGGTCGAACTTCTTGCGCAAGGTCACGTTGATGCTCTTGAAACCGCCGCCGACGGGAGTGGTCACCGGTCCCTTCAGGGCCACACGGTTGCGCTGGATAGATTCGTAAAGCGCGGCGGGAATGTACTCGCCGTAAATCTCAAAGGCCTCGGCCCCGGCGGCAAACCGCTCCCACTCAAACTTGACGCCGGTAGCTTCAAGGATGCGCAGCACCGCCTGCGTAACTTCCGGGCCAATGCCGTCGCCGGGAATGAGGGTTACTTTGTGGGTTTTCGCTTCACTCACTTGCTGCCAATCTCCCTAACTTCATCGGTACATTTCAGTCGCGTCTCCTTCGACTTGTCGATTCCTCTCCGTCGGAACGGGCAGTTCGATTTATGCCGGAACGATAGACCGAGAAAACCGCATATAGTGCCGCTTCAAGGATCACGAACGCAGACCAGAGAAAGAAGCTAGCCGCGACTGCAAAGAGCGGGCCCGAGGTGGCCCTCGGGAGAGCCAGGACGACGGCGACAGGTGCGAGGACAAATCCCCATACGATAAGCAGCGCGCGACTGAACGGCCCCATTCGTTTGCTGTTCGCTTCTATCCGCAAGGTTTCGGTCGCGGGTTCCTCGCTCTTTGGATTTCGCAGCCTTCTCATCACCGCCGGAAGATAGACGACGGCGTAATACGCAACCAGGCTTCCGTAGGCGAATCCAGCTAGAAGGACTCCAAACCATATCGTTCGATTGAGCCTTGACGACACATCGCATTTGAGCCAGAAGGCCCCCATGCAAACGAGAAGAGGAATGAAGCCGAAGACGCCGGCCGCCCCGGCAATCGAAAGCATCTCGCTTTGCGCGTGCCCGAGCTTCGCGGGGTCGAGATCGCTGTGGATCATGACCACTGCCCCAACCGAAAAAATCGCAGCGATCCCAAGCAGAATGGCCGCGCGGCGGGTGTACAGAATGCGGGGCCAATCCAATTGAAAAAGATCTAGCATCTATTTCTTCCCCTTGCCGGTGCCGTGACTTGCCAGCAGCCCTTCCAGCTCCTCCTTGAACTCGCGCACATCTTTGAAGTCGCGGTAAACCGACGCGAATCGAATGTAAGCGACGGTATCCAGGCCCTTCAGATGCTCCATGATCAATTCGCCGACCTCGGATGTGGTGCGCTCGCGCTCCGGCGCATCGACGAGAAAAGTCTCTGTGGCGTCCACGATGGCCTCAAGTTTGCTGGCCGGGACGGGGCGTTTTTCGCAGGCGCGCAGCAGGCCGCTGAGCACTTTCTGGCGGTCGAAGCGCTCACGGCGGCCGTCTTTCTTGACCACCATGTAGGGGATCTCGTCGATGCGCTCGTAAGTAGTGAAGCGGCGATTGCAGCTCTCGCACTCACGCCGGCGGCGGATGGAGTCAGCCTCCTTGCTCTCGCGAGAGTCGACCACCCGGTCCTGCCCGAAACCGCAATAAGGACATTTCATGCTAAGTGGATTTTACGGCATGGGCATAGGGCCAGCGTTCGGCTATCATTCGCGTTCTGGCGACAACGGCTTTCAACTCAGAAACTCGGCAATCGCAGCCACCACTGTCTGCTGCTCGTCTTCGCGCAACTCCGGGAAGATGGGCAGGGCCAGCACTTCGCGGGCCGCTCGTTCGGCTTCAGGAAAACTGCCTTCAGCGTAGCCAAGACTCTTGAGCGCTTCCTGCATGTGCAGCGGAACCGGGTAATAAATCTCCGAACCGATTTGGCGGCCGGCAAGGAAGGCGCGCAATGGGTCACGCCGGGCAGTGCGGATGACGTACTGGTGCCAGACGCGGCGGCTGCCCGCAACCTCGCGCGGCAGCACAACACCACGGCTGGGAAACGGCCCGGGCTCGGCCAGCCCGGCGGCGGCAAAAAGAGCGTGGTATCGATGAGCCACGTCTCGGCGCGCGTTGTTCCAGCCGTCGATGTATTTGAGCTTGACGTTGAGAATGGCGCCCTGAAAGCCGTCCATGCGGGTGTTCCATCCAACTTCGTCGTGGTAATAGCGGCGGCGCATGCCGTGCTGGCGCAACATGCTCACGCGCTCGGCCAGTTCATCGGAATTGGTGGTGACCATGCCGGCATCGCCGGCGGCGCTCAGGTTCTTGGTGGGATAAAAGCTGAAGGCGGAAATGTCGCCCAGCGCGCCCGCTTTTGTGCCCTCCCATTCCGCGCCCCACGCCTGCGCAGCGTCCTCAATGAGTTTCAGGCCGTATTCCCGCCCCAATCTCGATAGGCGAGCCAAATCGGCGCATTGGCCGTAAAGATCGACGGGCAGGATGGCTTTGATCGCCTTGCCTTGCGGACTTTTGAGCACGTTCTCAACAGCAGCCGGGTCCAGGTTGAAGGTATCAGGGTCAATGTCGGCCAGCAGAGGCGTTCCCCCGGCGCGGAGAATCGCGCTGACCGAAGCGAAGAAGCTGAAGGGGGTGGTGACGACGGCTGTCCCTGGGCCAAGGCCGGCGGCGGCCAGTGCCAGCCACAGGGCATCGGTGCCCGACGAGCAGCCAAGAGCATGAGCCACGCCCAGTTGGGCCGCAGCGGCGCGCTCGAAGGTGGCTACCGGCTCGCCAAGAATGAATTGCTGCGTCTGAAGCACATGTTCGAGCGCTTCCAGCATCTCACTGTGAAGCGGGCCGTACTGGCGCTTTAAGTCCAGCATGGGCACCGGCTTGGGCGCAACCTCGGCGGTTGGGGCCGCAGCGCTCAGCGGAGTTGGCGTTTCATTCACCTGACTATGTTATCAGCCGCAAACTCGGTGTCGTTCCGTTGGGGAGGGTGAACAAAAACCTTCCCGGCACAAGAGTTTACAGGGAGTTCAGGTTGAAAAGGTTGTTAAATCGCTGTAATGTTGACACATTGCGGGACTCACCGGTTTCGGGGCTTCCGGAGCCGGACCCGACATCTTTAGTCTTTTCGAGCAAGATGCAAGTCAATTGGAAGTCCAACCCTTAGTAAAAAGGCAGGAGATCGGCACATGGAAAACAAGCCGGCACAAAACATTCAGGACACATT
The DNA here is from genome assembly GCA_050013735.1 of Occallatibacter sp. Taxonomy (GTDB): domain Bacteria; phylum Acidobacteriota; class Terriglobia; order Terriglobales; family Acidobacteriaceae; genus Telmatobacter. The sequence continues at coordinate 64,159 of JBEKEQ010000005.1, read as the reverse complement.
TTTGAATACGGTCCGCAAAGACAAGACACCCATCACCATTTATCTGGTGAGCGGCGTCAAGCTGACCGGGAAGATCCGTTCGTTCGACAAATATTCCGTACTGCTTGAGAACAACAGCCAGGAACAGTTGATTTTCAAGCATGCGATTTCGACCGTTGTGAGCAACCGGGGAGCGATGCACACCGAGCACCGTCCGGTTGCCGTGCAGTCGGGCATTGGGCCGACTGCGGTTTCCGCGCCATCGGCGACTGCGGCAACCGCAGAGTTGCGATAATCGGCGGGAAGCGGTCTCGATTGGCAGTGGAGCAGAGCAGTGCCACCGGTTCGGGTGGGTTTTCTGAGCGGGCGGTTTTGGTGGGCGTTGAGCTGACGCGGGCTGAGCCAGGGAACCGCTCGCCAAACAGCCGTGCAAGCGTTGTAGAGGCGCGGTCGCGGTCGGTGCGCCCAAGTTCCGCTTTTAGCCCAGCGGATGAATCCCCTTCGCCACCCCTCGAAGAATCTGGCATCGATTCCGGTGAGTCCCCGTCAACACAGTCCACTGAACTGGACACTGAAGAGTCGCTCGCTGAGTTTCGAGAACTGGTCTCGAGCGCCGGCGGTCGTGTGGCTGCTGAAGTGATGCAGCGGCGGGCGCGGCCCGATCCTGCCACTCTTATCGGCTCCGGCAAGGTGGAGGAGATCGCCGGAGTGGTGGCTTCCACGCAGGCTGACCTTGTGCTCTTCGATCACGACCTGACGCCCACCCAACTACGCAACCTTGAGGCCGCTCTGCCCTGCCGTGTGCTTGACCGCACGCAGCTCATTCTGGACATTTTTGCCCGTCACGCGCGCACCCGCGAGGGTCAATTGCAGGTGGAATTGGCGCAGCTTCAGTACATGCTGCCGCGATTGACGGGCAAGGGCAAAGCCATGTCGCAGCTGGGCGGCGGCATCGGCACGCGCGGCCCCGGCGAAACCAAGCTGGAAACCGACCGGCGCGGGATTCAGCGGCGGATCGACCATTTGAAGCGCGAGCTCGAAGGCCTGCGCCGCGTCCGCGGCCAGCAGCGGCAGCGCCGCGAGTCGGTGCCCGTGCCAACGGTGGCGCTGGTGGGCTACACCAACGCCGGCAAGAGCACACTTTTCAATCAACTCACCGGCGCTCAGGTGCTGCAATCATCGCGCATGTTCGCCACCCTGGACCCCAAGCTGAGAGCCATCGAGCTGCCCAGCCGGCGCAAGATTCTGCTCTCTGACACTGTGGGCTTCATCCGCAATCTTCCCCACACCCTGGTCACCAGTTTCCGCGCCACGCTGGAAGAGGTGGCGCAGGCTGAGGTGCTGCTGCATGTGCGCGACGCGGCTTCCACCTATGGCGAGGAACAAAAGGCCCAGGTGGAAAAGGTGCTGGGCGAATTGAAAGTCCTCGACAAGCCGCGCATCGAGGTGCTTAACAAGATCGACCTGCTCGATGCGCATCAGCGGGATGGGCTCATTGAGTGCTCGCAGGCTGATGACGAAGTTGCCGTTTCGGCACGCAGCGGAGAGGGAATGGAGGCGCTGCTCAAAGCCATCGATCGCGCTCTGCATTCCGATCCAGTGATTGAAACGGAACTGCGCGTTCCGCAGCAGGAGGGCGGGGTGCTGGCGGCTATCGAGGCCGAGATGGTGGTGCACAGGCGGGAGTACGAAGGCAACCTGGTGCGGCTCACCGTCAGCGGACCGGCATCGCTGATTGGCCGTCTGCGCAAATACCGTCTGCGCGAGGAGTAACCGGTTTTTCATTCAAGCGAGCCGGCGGGCCGTCTATGATGGGCTGTTGCCGCCATGAGTCTCGATTGGCGCGCATAAAGCCGCGCCGTTTCAAAGCAACGGCAATCGAACAAATGACGCATTGGGCGCCAGGGAGCCGTAATGAACTCCGCCAAAGATGAGAATGGCCGCACCATCACCACGCTTTCCAGCCGCGAGGTGTATCGCAACCACTGGATGCGGCTCAGGGAAGACGAGATATTGCGGTCCAATGGCAAGCCGGGCATCTATGGTGTCGTGGAGAAGGAAGACGCGGCCATCATCCTGCCCATTGACAAGGGACTGGTGTGGCTGGTGGAACAGTTCCGGTACACCATCCAGGAGCGGGCGCTGGAGCTTCCCCAGGGTGGCTGGGAGATGGAAGTCGAAAATCCCGAAGAACTGGCGCGCGGCGAATTGAAAGAGGAGATCGGCCTGGACGCGGCCGAAATGACGCAGCTCGGTACGCTGTGGATCGCCTACGGGTTTACCCGCCAAAAGCAGCACGTTTTTTTGGCCAGCGGATTGACTCAAGTGGAAAAGGAACCCGACCCGGAAGAGCACGACCTGGTGGTGCGCTCCATGCCTGTGGCCGAGTTCGAGGAGCTGATGCTGAAGGGCGAAATCCGCGACGGCTGCACATTGGCTGCGTGGGGACTTTACCAGCTTTGGAAGGCACGGCAAGTTTAGGCGCCGCGGAACCCCTTCAAGGCGCGAATCGTCAGCACGACAAAGCCCGCCAGGACAATCAACTGGGTAATTCCAAACGCCGGCGAGGCGTTTGTGGGTGCAATGGCTTTGAGCGCTGGGACCTTGGCGAACAGTTGCGCAAACAGGACGAAGACGTTGAAATAGAGCGCCACGGAAGCGGAGATGACGTAGGTTCCGCGCCACCCGCCGGCCAGCTTCCTGGCGTAGAGCGCGACAGTGGCCACCAGCAGAGCGATCATCGACAGGATTCCGAGGACAATGCCGGGAGTGATGGTCTTGTTTGGAAACAGGAACCCGGTCAGGCTGGTGAGGACCGTGGTCGTCAGAAAGATCGCGGTCCAGCGGGAATGCAGCCGTCCGGCGACCAATTGAAAGATTGCGACCAATCCGGCAGCGATGCCCACCAGGCTGAGAATCACGTGGATCAGCGTGAAGTCTGCGGTGCTCAAGCCAAGGATCATGGACTTCTCCTTTCGTGTTGCAATACGGTGCGATTTAATCGCGGCCAGATTAGCATATGCAATGGAAACGGGGGCATGAAAATTGCAAGTCAGAAGAACGCGTTCCGCGCGCCTTCCGATGACCTGAGAATGCCGTTGCAAGTCCACTTGTCACAGCGGCGAAATCGGGTTGCAGCGGAGAATTGGAATCTCTCACAACTCGTAAATCCATCCGCCCTCCTCGATTGGAATCTGTTGGGAGGGTGAGCCGGGCCAACAGATTCCAGCCGAGGGGAATGCCCGCGGGATATTAAAGAGCAAGTTTGTAGATGTTACCCTTGCTGTCCTTCGCCACGCCTTTTATCTCTATCGGACCCGGATTTTGCGTGTTCGGTTCCAGCCTGTACATTTCAACCTCGAGTACAGTGCCTTGATTTCCGGTTATTGAGGCCCGCGCGAAGAATTTGGTTCCCAGAACATGAGCGGTATAAAAACCTTGGCCGTAAACGGTATCCCAGGCCGAAGCAAGGTTGGTCAATTGCGGCGCGCCTACCGCAGCGCTATCGGCCCGCGCTTTGATTGAAGGCACCGTCCATGTTCCCTTGAATGCTTCCCCATTTGGAAAGAACTGCGGAGATAGTTTGCGGAGTCAGCGTTCCAGTAATTATCGCGGTGAAGATGGGCGGAGGAGCTTGCGATGAGAGTGGGCCTTGAACAGGGTAAAGCCGTCCAGTATATGTGCATCCCGAGATCAAACAGACACACAGCAGGACAAGGACAAGTGCAAATTTCGCTTTCATGGTTGATCCTCTGTTCCAGTAGACACCCAGGACGCGCAAGAGTCGTGCGGAAGGAGAGATTTACCCGCGCTCCTCCATCGGAATCCAATGGGATGGATAGGCGGGGCCGATGTACTCCGCGCGCGGGCGGATCAGCCGATTGTCGTCCAACTGCTCGATGATGTGGGCGGTCCATCCGGAGATGCGGCTGATGGCGAAGATGGGCGTGTAGAGGTCGATGTCGATGCCCAGCGTGGCGTAGGTTGAGGCGGAGTAGAAATCCACGTTGGCGTTGAGCTTTTTGTCGGCGTTGATGTAAAGCTCGATGGCGCGAGACATCTCATACCACTTCGACATGCCGGCATCCCGGCCCAATTTTTCGCTCATTCTGCGCAGGTGGGTGGCGCGGGGATCTTCTGTCTTGTAGACGCGGTGGCCGAAGCCGGAGATCTTCTGCTTGGCGGCCAGCATGTTCCTCACGTACTCCACAGGGTCCGCCCCCGCTTTGTCGATGGTCAGCAGCAGGCGCATCACGCCTTCATTGGCGCCGCCATGCAGTGGCCCTTTGAGCGCGCCAATAGCGCCGGTTACGGCGGAGTGGACATCGGCCAAGGTTGCGGCAATGACTCGGGCGGCAAATGTTGAGGCGTTCAGCTCGTGGTCCGCGTGCAGCACCAGCGCCAGGTCAAGCGTACGGGTTGCGGTCTCAGAGGGTACTTCGCCGTTGAGCATCCACAGGAAGTTGGCCGCGTGCGAAAGCGAGCGGTCGGGAGGAATAACCTCCTTACCTTTGCGTAGACGATCATAAATGGCCACCAGCATGGCGATCTGCGCGGTCAGGTTGTAGCTTTTGCGCACGTTGGCGTCGTGGGAGTTGTCTTTCTCGTCTGCATCGTAAAAGCTGAGCGCGGAGACGGCGGTGCGCAGCACTTCCATGGGCGTTGCCGTGGCGGGAAAACCGCGCAGCATCTCGACGATGCGATGATCGATAGACCGGGCCAGGGTCAGTTGCGACTGAAATTCGCGCAGTGCCAGTTCATTCGGAAGGATGCCGTTCCATAGCAGGTAGGTAGTCTCCTCGAAGGTCGAGTTCTCTGCCAACTCATGGATGTCGATGCCGCGATAAGCCAGCACCCCCGCATCTCCGTCGATCCAGCAAATGCCGGAGTTGGCCGCGACAATTCCTTCAAGACCTTTGCCAGCAACAGCGGTGGCCATAATCCTTTAATCTCCCTCTTGCGATAATTTTCGGTAATGGAGGCGGATTTCCCGACCCTATACCCGGTTCGACGAAAACTAGCCGCCGGGGGTCTCAAAACTGAATTGAGGGTCTGGCGCCTGAATTTGCAGTAAAGATGTTTATAACGTAGCTGTTCCCTGCTTGTCACGGAGTGCGGGACGGAGAGCGCGTGAAAAGCGTCTCGGAGGGCAGGGCGCGGTGGATAGATTGCCCGGGAATACGGCGCGAAACAGGCGGCTTTTCCCGCACAGGCCGCTGTGATTCGATATTCTGTAGATTGCACCGGGGACGCGGCAATCGGAATCTCCGAAGATCGATTTTTGATGACTGGGACGAATGCGTAGAGTTGCAAGGTTCCAGATAGAGGGAGAATCCTCCCGAACGGCGCCTGCATACAGAAAGAGCGCCAATTGCCTGAGAGTCATTCCCGGGCCCAAATGAGCGGTTCTCGAAACGGACCGCCGATGAAAAGAAAGGGAAACAAATGAGTGAAGACGATAATGGTTTGGAAAATGTTCCAAGGAAATATTCCGGCGCACTGCTGGCAGTGATTGCAGTGGCCCTTGTGGCAGCGTTGGGCGGGCTGATCTGGAGCTACTCGCTGAGCGGCCGGGTAACCGCGCAACAAAACGATCTGGCCGACGCCAAGCAGCAGAATGTGAAGCTGGAAGCCCAGTTGCGCGAAACCGATGCGCGGCTCAAGGTGGCCACCGAGGAGCTGGGCACTTCGCTCGGCTTGACGCAGAAGCAGTTGGACGCCAAGGCCCAGCAGATCATAGAGCGCGAGCAGCGCAATGAAGCGACCGCGGAAAAGCTGGCCAGCGCCCAGAAGCAGACCGCGCAGCAGGTCACGGCCGTGACCAGCGAAGTGTCAAACGTGAAAACCGACGTGGGCGGGGTAAAGACCGACGTGGCCAAGACGCAGAGCGACCTGGCCGCGGCCGTGGCCCAGTTGACCTCAATGAAGGGCGACTTAAGCGACCACAGCAGCCTCATCGCGCGCAACCACGACGAGCTCGAGGTTCTGAAGCACAAGGGCGACAGGAACTACTATGAGTTCACGCTGACCAAGGGGCAAAAGAAGCCCGTGGGCACGGTTAGCCTGGAATTGAAGAAGGCGGACCAGAGGAAGAGCCGATTTACGCTGGTGGTTTACTCCGACGACAAACAGTACGAAAAGAAGGACAGGAACCTGAACGAGCCGCTGCAGTTCTACAGTGGCAAGGACCCGCTGCTGTTTGAAATCGTGGTCAACACGGTGAATTCGAAAAACCAGGTTTCGGGATATCTGACGACGCCCAAAAGCGCGCCGGCTCCAGTTTCTACTGGTCGGTAACCGCGTTGTGGGGCGCGAGCACCAGGCTTGGCTGGTAGCTGAAGGCAAAAGTGTAGTCCAGGCCCTTGCGCGCGTCCCACTGCTGCTTGCTCAGGCGAAATGCCGAAACGATGTTTCCCTCCACTGTCTGGCCCGGGTCAATTGTGGTCTGCAGTGAGAGCGCCTTGCCGTGCTGCACGGGCATGGATGGATAGGCGATGAACACCCGGTCGTAATCGGCCGCTGTGGCCGCATAACTTGAGTGGATGCCATCCGCCAGCGTGACGTTAGTCATGATGTTGTGCAGAAAAAGGGGCTTGTCGCTCTCGTTCTTCAGTTTCACCAGCGCAAACACATACACCTGATCGAAGCTCTCTTTGGCCATTGACGCGCCGTTGGCGTCTATCCCGGAACTTTCAGTGTGCTGGGCGTGAGCCCACACCTGCTCAATCTCCCCTGAGTAAATGGGCGGCTTCAGGCCGGAGAGAAAATATCCCCCCACCGCCAAGGAAACCAGCACGGCGGCAAAGATGCCAGTCGCAAGCGGGTGGCTGGAACCCTTGGCATACTCCTCACCGCGGGCGGCGCGGTCGACTTCGTTGGAGGAATCAGGGTGGAGTAAGCTCATGTCGCACCTATTCTATCCCGCTTAAAGCGAAATGGGCGATGATTTTCTTGGGGTGCACCCCGGCGCCGGTAATCGCAATTCAATCGAAGGTAAGATTCTGTGCGGCCACGCGCGGATTGGCGCGGAAACTGTGCTAACATCGAATCGTTTCAACGCCCCTACTCCCAATCGCTGATTTAAGCTACTCAACCGCCAAAACGTTTCCCTTCGGCGCGGCGAAAGTCCCGTCGGAAAAACAATCCCAAGGGTACGGTTATGCATAAGAAATGTGCTTTTCTTGCATCCATCTTGTTGCTTTTCACCTCCGGAGTTGCGGCCAGGGCAAGCTCGGTCATCAGCCTCACCGGTACAACCGATGTAGTTTCGTTTAACGGCAAAGCAAACACCATCACGCTCGGCTCAGCCAGTTGCCCCGTTGAGGGTTCTGGCAGCTGCACCTTTGCCGGTTCGCAGAGTCTTGGCGCCGGCACTTTGAGCTGGACGATCACTACACCCAACGCCGACTATGGCATTACTTACGATTTTTCCGGAGGCATTTCCGAGGCACCCGGCGCGACCTTTTCCGCAAGCGACGGCGTCGACTCGCTGACAGGGGCGTTCTCGCTAGACGCCTGGGCCTACGACGGCAACAGTTACGGACCTCAAGGAGAGTACCAGGGAATCGACCTGGAAGGCGCGATTACCAATCTTCTGTACTCAGGCGGCCCCTCCGATCCAAACAATGGGGCCTTCAATTCGTTTCTCGATCTCCCGGCCGCAACCTCGTATGGATTGGTGCTGGATGTGGGCAATTGCACATCGAATGGCAAAGGGGCGGAACCCTGCATCACCATTCCGGACCCGACAGCCACCTTCACCTCGCTGGATCTGATTCCGGCTTCGGCAACGCCGGAACCGGGTACCTTCGCTCTGCTTCTGACGGGCGCCGCCGCCGGCTATCGTCGGCTTCGCCGCAGGCTGAACTAAGCTGAACTAATCGGAATTTGGCAGATTCATTCCCAGGGACTTGTGTTTTCAACGAGCAAAAGCCGCTGCGCTATTTCGCAGCGGCTTTTGCCCGTCAAAAAGGCCTGCGCCGATCCGGGCGGGATCGGCGCAGGCGCTCAAACTTCCCGGTGCCGTGCTCACGTGCTGGGGAGGCTGGGCCGGAGCCGGCCGGGAAGCCACAAACTATACCCAAGGCTTCAGCGCAGGCTAGCGATGAGCGGGTACCGCGTGCTCTCTCTCGCTCTGCTCCTTTTGAAGCCTTTCATTCTTCTCACGCTCCCGCTGAACGTCATCCTTGTGCATTTCGTCCTTTGCACCGCGGGCCGCATCTTTCACGTTGCCCCAGGCTTTCTCGGCCTTGCCCTTCACCTGTTGGGTCGCGCCTTCCACCTGGGTCTTGGTGTCGCCCGTCCACTCTCCCACTTGCCTCTTGGCGCGTCCAGCTGCATCGTCAATTGTGCCTTTCACCCGATCCTTGTCCATGAGTCCACCTCCGTGGATTTGTATTTGAAGCGTTACTTGGCGACCATTCGCCCTTACTCGCACTCACGGCAGGCAGCCGGCCGCCGGTTTAAGGCGAAACCGGATCTGCATGCCGCTAGACAACCGGCCTGCGCCCGGTGATCAACTGAATCAACAAAACAACCACGGCAAGCACAAGCAACAAGTGAATGAAACCACCCAGCGTGTAAGAGCTCACCACTCCGAGCAGCCACAGAACCAGGAGAATTACAAAAATTGTCCAGAGCATTTTCGCCTCCCGAGGAATCGATTTCCCTCACCGACTAACCCGCTTGGACGCCGCAGCGCTGGCCATGGTTGCCTGCGCGGGAACATCCCATTGTGATTGAGTTGATGCAATGAAGGAAGGCTCTTCCGCTGTTCGCGGAGCATCGCGATTGCAGCTAACCAAAATCGCGATCTGCGCAACCAAGTCAGGAGTTGGTCGGGCCTTTAGAGCGCATCCGGGCGTGAAAGAGGAGAAGTTATGCTGCTTCTGATTATTCTCATCCTGCTGATTTTTGGCTTTGGTTATGGTGGATACCGAGTGGGGCCTCCCTATGGCTACTGGGGCGGAGGCGGCCTTAGCCTGATTCTCACCATCGTGGTAATTTTGCTTTTGCTCAAAGTTATTTGAGTGGAGTCTGCAACTTTAATTCGGCGCACGCAGCGTTCCCAACCGGGGACCCAGCGCAGGTCTTGATCATGACTTTCTACTACCGCGCGCGCAGCGCGGCCAGAAAGTCTTCCGCTTCCAGCGCATTCAACACATCCTCAGGTCCCAGCCAGGCGCGGCGAAGCTGCCGCACCCCATAGCCCATCTTGCCCAGGTTGCGAGCGTCGTGCGAGTCGGAGTCGATGACAATCTTGCACCCTGACTCCTTGGCCAGGCGCAGATCGCGGTCGTTCAGGTCAAGGCGCTCGGGAGCCGCGTTGTGTTCCATGGCTACTCCCAGTTCGGCGGCGCGGCGTAGCACGGCTCCCATATCCAGGGCAAACGGTTCGCGCCGCAACAGTAACCGGCCGGTAGGATGGCCGAGAATCCGCACATAAGGGTTTTCGATGGCCCGGATCACACGGGCCGTCATCTCTTCACGAGACTGCTCAAAGCGTGTGTGCACGCTGGCGATCACCATCTCCATCTGCGCTAGCACTGCATCGTCCAGGTCGAGAGCGCCGTCGGCCAGAATATCCACTTCGATGCCTGCAAAGACGCGAATGCGGCCTTCCATCTGGCGATCGACTTGACGGATGCGCTGGATCTGTTCAAGGGCCCGCTTCTCATCCAGGCCGTTGGTCATGGCCAGGTTCTTCGAGTGGTCGGTGATGGCGATGTACTGGTAGCCACAGGCCAGCGCCGCGTCGGCCATCTCGCGGATGGTGTTGCGCCCATCGCTGGCCACGGTGTGCATGTGCAGGTCGCCGCGGATGTCGGCTCTCTCAATGAGCCGGGGCAGCGAGTGGCGGGCCGCCGCTTCGATCTCGCCCAGGTTCTCGCGCAGTTCGGGCGGCATCCAGTCCATGCCGAGAGCAGCGTAGATTTCCTCTTCGGTAGCCGCGGCCACGACCGAGTCGTCGTCCAGGCGCGCCAGGGCCCACTCGCTCAGGGTGTAGCCCATCTTCAGGGCGCGCTGGCGGAGCGACACGTTGTGCGCCTTCGAGCCCGTGAAGTATTGCAGCGCCGCCCCGTAGGATGCGGAAGGAAGCAGTCGCACATCCACCTGAAGGCCGCCATCGGCGTGAAAGCTCACCTTGTTTTCGCCTTTGGCGATGATGTCGTGGATTCCGGGGTAAGCGGCTACGTGCTCCACAGCGGCAGCAGTATGTTCCGGGGCGCAAGCGGAGCCAGTGACCAGCAAATCCAGATCGCCGGCAGTTTCGCGGCCCCGGCGCAGGGAGCCAGCGGGCGTCACCTTTTCAATCCCAGGAAAATTCAGCAGATAGGCTGAGATCCGCTGGGCAGCTTCATCGGCTACGTCGATGCGGAAGCGGCCCGCACTGCGCCGGTAATCGCCTATGCCCTTGCGCAGTTTTTCAATCTGCTTTTCGCCCATTCGGGGCAGGCCTGAGAGCCATCCCGCGTCGATGGCCTCGGCGAGCTGATCGATACTGGAAATCTTGGCTGCATCCCACAGCAGCGCAACAGTCTTGGGGCCCATGCCGGGCAATTTCAGAAGTTCCAACAACCCAGCGCCGTACTTGGCCAGCAACTCCTCGCGCAAGGGCAACGTGCCGGTGGCGGCAATGGCTTGCAAATTGGCGGCCATGCTTTTGCCAATCCCCGGAATCTCAAGCAGCCGCCCAATCTCAGAAGCGGCTGCCGCCAGGTCCACGGTGGTTTGTTCCGCAGCGTCGGCAGCGCGCCTGTAACTGCGGATGCGAAAGCTGTCGCCGCCGTCGATCTCAAGCAGATCGCCGGTCTCGGCCAGCAGACGGGCCATTGCGAGGTTATCCATGGGCTGAGCGTATCAAAAAACGGGGGTTAGGGATTGGGGAATAGGGTCAAGGGAATAAAGATTAGGGTTTAGGGAACAGGCACTGGAACTTCGGCGGGATGCGGGCTCAGGGACGAAAGCTGCGCGGCGTGATGAATAACAGGGATTCAGGCACAGATCAAGTTCACCACCAGGCGGCGGTCTTGCTGCAACGCCCGACCCTCACGCCGCTAGGCTGCGGTGTTCGAGGCGCTATTGGCGGCGTCCTTGAAGCGGACAACTGCATCCGCCTGGGGGCCTTTCTGACCTTGGACGATGTCGAACTCCACATCATCGCCCTCTTTCAGCGTTTTGTATCCATCCAACTGAATCGATGAGTAGTGGACAAATACATCCGGCCCGTCATCTCGTCCGATGAATCCGTAGCCCTTGGCATTGTTAAACCACTTGACCTTCCCTTTGAACTGAGCCACAGGCTCCTTCTTTCTTTGGGTCTTGCGGGGATCCGGCGGCGCGGGGAACGCCCACCGATATCAATATAAGACGAGGAATCTTGCCGAAAGGTTGAACGATTCTCGATCAAAACATTCCACCAAGTGGGATAAGGTGGCTCTTTCTGCTCTTAAAGAGCCGCGCCGGGCTCAAAAAACCGGTTGAAAAGCTGAGCTGGGCGGGCGTTATTTGCCGTGCTTGCCTCTCAGCTTGCGCGCATAGAGGAGCGCGCCAGAGAGCGTCTTGCCGTCGAGAATTGCCCCCTTGTCGATCATTTTGAGCACGTCGGAAAGCTTCACCAGGCGGAATTCGATCTGCTCGTCGTCCTCCGGGTGCGCCTCGCCGGCCTGCAAACCCTCAGCCAAAAACACTTTCATCGATTCACCCAGAAACCCCGGGCTGGGATAGTACTCGACCAGCGGCTTCCACTTCTTTGCGCTGTAGCCGGTCTCCTCTTTGAGTTCGCGCTTGGCGCCTTCAAGGGCGTCTTCGCCCGGCTCCAGCTTGCCCGCCGGCAATTCCCACAGGAATTGCTTTGCCGCATGGCGGTACTGGCGCTCGATGACAATCCAGGGATTCTTCTTGCTCTTGGAGCTGTCAATGGCCAGAATGACCACGCTGCCGTGGTGCTTGATCACATCGCGTTCGCTCGTCTTTCCGCAGGGCTCGATGAGCTTGTCGCGCAGCACCCTGAAGAGCCGCCCCTCGAAGACCACCTCGGAGACGAGGAGCTGTTCCTTTTTCTCCGGTTCTGGTTTAAGTGCTTTCTTCGCCTTGGGCTTTGCGGCCTTTTTCGCCTTCGATTTGGCGGCCTTGGCTTTTTGGGGCGTTTGGGCCTTTGCCGCCTTCTTCTTTTTGGGCATTTCGATTTCTCTCCTCTAAACGCGATCCGATAAAGAATGAGTATACGCACTGCGTCAGTTGGTTTGGTGGAATGGAGTGGGGGATTTGTCTACGGTTCCGATTGTCCCGAGGATGGGGGCGGTTCCCCGATCTCCAGTTTGCGGCGCTGGTCCTCGGCGAGCCACTTCCGTTCGACGTGAGATTCAAAACGGGCAGCACCAGTGCTCGACTCGCATTCTTGGCGTGGTTCGACCTGGCAAATGGGGCACGCAACGTCAAGGGATGATAATGCCATTCCAATCGTTTACCGGAGTTCGGCGAACAATACTGGTCAGTCCGGGACATTGCACTTGGAATGCAACAATGCGATGGCGGGCAAGTGGTCAGAATGGCGCAGTTCTGCATCGAGTCTGCCTGGCGTGGCATCCTTAACTGGACCGGGTGTCCAAAGTGAATGGTTTGTTGACCTCAGAGTGTTTTCCCATGAACGTAGCGCCGGGGGTGAGCCGGCTGTTTCTGGACTACTGCGCCGGCGACGCCGGGGTGCGGCAGTTCCATGACCCGATGCCCAGGGATGCAAGTTGGCGCCAGCGTCCGCCGATTCCCGTGCATTGGCCAGAGCTGGTGCGGTTGCTGGCAGAGCAGAATGCCTCGCCTTCGCCCGCTGCCGCTGGGGCGCTTGCGGCGCTGGGTCAGGGCGCGGGAGCGGTGGTTACCGGGCAGCAGGTCGGGCTCTTCGGCGGTCCGCTTTTCACGCCTTTCAAGGCCGCAACAGCTCTGGCAGGGGCTCGGCAGGCCTCCGCGGCCGGCCATCCGCATGCCGCGGTCTTCTGGCTGGCTTCAGAAGACCACGACTTTGCCGAGATTAACCACGTTACCTTTCCGGCCCGCAAGGAACTGCATAAGCTCGTCTACGGACAGGAGTCCGAGACTGCGCGGCCGGCCGGCGGCATGGTGCTGGACGATGCGATCATCCCGCTGATCGATCAGGCGCGGGAGTTGCTGGGCCCGTCCGCTGCAACGGATGCGCTGGCCGCGACATACCAGCCGGGCCATACCCTCGCCGAGGCCTTCAGGGAGCTCTACGCAACGGTCTTTGCCGCCCAGGGGCTGTTGATTTTGGACGCGGGCGGCCGCGAGTGGCACCGCATGGGCGCGCCGGTGCTCCGCGCCGGCCTGGAACGCGCCGACGAGCTGCATGCGGCGCTGGTGGAACGGAATCTGGAGCTTCAGGCTGCGGGCTATCACGCGCAGGTGGCTGTGGCGCCGCAATCGAGCCTGCTGTTTTTGATCGACGACCGCACCGCCGCGCGGCTGGCCCTCAAGCGCAACCCGGCCAGCGCCGCCGAGCCCGATGGGATTTGGCAGGCCGGTGGACAGAAGTTCTCTACTGCCGACCTGATCGGGATTCTGGAGTCCGAGCCGGAACGCGTCTCGCCTTCCGCGCTTCTACGGCCGGTCTTCCAGGATTTTCTGCTTTCGACTTCCGTCACCATCGCCGGCCCGGCGGAGATTGCCTACTTCGCCCAGTCCGCCGTCCTCTTCGAGAGGATTCTCGGCCGCCAGACGCCGGCTTTGCCGCGCCTGTCTGCCACGCTTGTCGAGCCGGCCATCGGCGAGCTGCTGCGCAAGCACGATCTCCCTGTGGAGCGTGCCTTTCAGGAGAACCCGGTGTCGCTGGCGCAGGTGCTCGCCGCGCGGGCCATGCCCGTCGAGGGCAAACGCAAGCTGGCAGCCGCAGGAACCGCGCTGGACGCCGAGTTAACAGCACTGTTGGAATGGATGGCCACGCTCGACGAGGGGCTGGGCAAGTCAGCGGAGACGGCGGCTGACAAGATCCGCTACCAGATGAACCGCCTGCGCACCCTGGCAGCCAACTTCGAATTGCAGCGCGAGACCTCGCTCGGCCGCCATGCTGAGGCCATCTCGCAGGCCCTTTTTCCCGGTGGAGTCTTGCAGGAACGAGTGCATGGCGCGGCTTACTACTTTGCCCGCTATGGATTCGAGCTGGCGGAAGAGTTGACCGCGCTGGCCGGGGGCGCCGCGGCAGCTTGCCCAGGGCACACGGTGGTTTGGCTGTGAGGAGTGGACAGTGGGTAGTGAACAGTGGATAGGTCCGGTTTCCATCAACGCTCCACAGACTCCCGTGGTCCGATCCCTGCTCTATAATCCTCGCGAAACCTCGGGAGGCTGGGAATGAAGCGGTTATTTGCAGTGATGGCACTGGCAGTACTGGCGTCGACGGCGGCGCAGGCTCAAAAGCAACCCTGTGCAACGGCAGGGAACAACAATGCCTTTCTCGGCATCCAGACCATCCGCCTGTGGCCCGGCGACGCGCCTGAGGCCAAGGGCAACTCCTGCGACGACATTCCTACCCTGACGATTTTGGAACCTCAACAAGGCCACGACAACGGCTCTGCCGTGATAGTGCTGCCCGGCGGAGCTTACGCCATGCTAGCCGCCAATCTTGAGGGCCGCCAGGTTGCCGACTGGTTCACCGCCCGCGGCTTCCGCGCCTTTGTCCTCAGTTACCGCCTCTCTTCACACGGCTACATGCTTCCCGTTCCGCTGCTCGACGCCCGCCGCGCCATCCAGACCGTGCGTGCGCGGGCGCGCGACTACTTCATCAATCCCAACCGCATCGTCATCATCGGCTTTTCCGCCGGCGGTCACCTGGCCGCACTCTCCGCCACGCAATTCGTGAACGGCAACCCCGATGCGGAGGACCCCATTGAGCGCGTCTCCAGCCGTCCTGATTACCTGGTGCTGGGCTACCCGTGGATCGGGGCCATCTCCAGCGATACCTCGCACCTGAGTTACTGCAAGATGTTTGGCCTGATGGACAAATGCGAAGACTTGCGGAAGGCCTATTCTCCCGATCTTTTCGTCACCAAAGACACGCCGCCCACCTTCTGGTTTCACACCTTCAGCGACGAGACGGTTCCGGTGGAGCAGGGGCTGCGCTTTTATGAGGCGCTGGTCAAGGCAGACGTGCCTGCCGAGGCGCATATCTTTGCCAAAGGCCCGCACGGCACCGGCCTGGGCATGGCTGACGCGGCTCTCGACCAATGGCCCAACTTGCTGGAGATCTGGCTTCGCGCGCGGGGTCTGCTGACTCCCGATCCCTCTGTAGCCGGACCCAAGCCGCCGTGGATGAAATGAGCGCCGCGCCACCAGGCTGGAATCAAATGCTAGGATAAGCCCATCCTTTTGGAGGTCCCTTGCTTATGAATTCCCCCCGCCGGCTTGCCGTCTGCCTGCTCGTTGCTCTGGCCTCGATTTTCCTCTCGCCCGCCGCGCCGGCCCAGGAAGCGAAAAATCCCACGCCGACCGCAACCGGCGCGGACTCGCATAAAGACGCAGACAAGGACGCGAATAAGGAAGCCACGCCTGTCCCGCCGGAAAAGCCCGTCGCCACGCATCACGAACTGGCGCTGGGCGGCAAAACCCTCAAGTACACCGCGACCGCGGGCACGCTTATCATCCGCGACCAGGAAGACAAGCCCTACGGCAGCATCTTCTACGTGGCCTACACGCTCGACGGCGCAGAGGCCCAGTCGCGGCCCATCAGCTTTCTTTACAACGGCGGTCCCGGCTCGGCCACGCTGTGGCTGCACATGGGCTCATTCTCACCGGTGCGCATCCAGACCGATAGCCCCAACGCCACCGCCGGCCCGCCCTTCAAGCTCGTCCCCAACGAGTACTCGCTCCTCGACAAGACTGACCTGGTCTTCATTGACGCACCCATCACCGGCTATTCGCGTGCCGTCGGCAAGGCAACGGCCAAGGATTTTGCCGGCGTGGACCAGGACCTGCGCGCCTTCGACCGCTTCATCACCCGTTACATCACCGTGAATCAGCGCTGGAACTCCCCCAAATTCCTCATCGGCGAGTCGTATGGAACTACCCGCTCGGCTGCCCTGGCCGACATGCTGGGCAACGACGGCGTGCAACTGAACGGCGTGGTGCTCATCTCCTCGATTCTGAACTTCGGCATCCGCGCCGGCGGCTACGACACGCAGTACATTGCCAACCTGCCCAGCTACGCCGCGGCGGCCTGGTACTTCAACAAGATTCCCAACAAGCCGGCCAGCCTTGCGGACTGGGTGCAGCAGGCGCGCGTCTTTGCCTCCGGGCCCTATGCGCGGGCGCTCTTTGCCGGCGACAACCTGCCCGCCGATCAGCTGGACTCGGTGGCCAAAGAGGTGAGCCGATTCACCAGCCTCAGCGTGGACTACATCAAGGAGACCAACCTGCGCATCTCGCCCACGCGCTTCCGCAAGGAGGTGCTGCGCCAGGACCGGCGCACCCTGGGCCGCTATGACATGCGTTTTGAGGGCATGGACCTGGACGCAGCCGGAGAAGCCCCCAGCTACGACGCCTCCGACACGGGAATCAGCGGCGCTTTTGTTGCCGCCCTACACGACTACCTGCAACGGGAGTTGAAGTACGAAACCACTGACGCCTATCGTCCCACCGCCTACGAAAACCTGGAATGGGATTGGAAGCACAAACCCACCAGCGGAGGTCAAGGGATGGGCGGCCAGGAGCAGCCCATCCCCAACGTTGCCGCCGACCTGGCCAACGCCATCCGCAAAAATCCCCACCTGAAAGTCTTTTCGGCTAACGGCTACTTCGACCTGGCCACGCCCTTTTTCGCCACGGAATTCGATCTCTCCCACATGAACCTGGAGCCCAGCCTGCGCGGCAACGTGCAGTTCGGATACTATCCCTCAGGCCACATGATCTATCTCAACGTGGATGCGCTGCACCAGTTGAAAGACGACTTGGCAGATTTCATTTCCAAGGCGGCGCGTTGAAGCAGTTTTTGGTTCGCAGTTCACAGCTCACAGTTAGCCCTCAGCTTTCAGCCTTCAGCTTGTTTATGGAAGGATGCGCGCAATAATCGAAGCGCAGGCCTTGAGGCGCGCCACGTCTACGGCCGGATCCTGGCACAAAGAACTGAAAGCTGAAAGCTAAAAAACCTCCCCACAAACAATGAGGCGGGCCGCCGATCAGGGGAGTGGAAGGACTTCCCGAAACCGGCTGCCCGCTGGACCCTGAAGCGGGTCTGGGTGGTAATCTCAGTGTAGGCCTGTTTTGGCCGAATGCAAGTCCTTTTTTGAGAAAATTCCCGATTCCGTGACCGCAGTCACAGGTCCCTGCTGGATCGGCTCCACCTTCGTTGACTTGGGGCACCGGCCCTGATACAAAAAAGTGTTCCACCCTTGTACATGCTGATTTGATCACCGCAGCGAACCGTTACCACCATGCAAGAAATCCTTCAACAAATCGAGACACTCCTGCTCGCCTCCGTGCCCACGATTCTGCTCTTCATCGTGTTGGTGCTGGCCTACCAGTTCCTGATACAGGGTCCGTTGACGGCTGTGCTCAAAGAGCGCCGCGCCCGCACCGAAGGCGCCGTCGAAGATGCGCACAAGGCCATTGCCCAGGCCGAAGCCAAGGCGGCAGAGTACGCGGAAAAGCTCCGCCAGGCCCGCGCTGAAATTTACAAGGTCCGTGAACAGCGTGTGAAGCAGTGGAACGCCGAGCGCGAATCCGCTTTGGAAAAGGCGCGCAGAGCCACCGCGCTCGAGGTAAGCCAGGCGAGGGCCGATCTGGAGGCCGAGGCCGAAAATGCCAGGCAGGCCATTCAGGCCAAGGTTGCAGATTTGGCTGGCCAGGTGCTCCTCGCTGTTCTGCCCCAGGCTGCCGGGGGTTCCCGTTGAGAAATTTTTGGCAGCAAGCGCGTTTGACCGCACCTGTTTTGTTCATTGGATTTTTCGCAACGCTGGCCGTCGGCGTGGCACTGGCGCCTTACCGGGTGGCCGCCCAGGAGCAGGCTCCGTCGGCCCAGACGCAGTCCACCTCGCAGACCCAGGAGCCAGGCAAGGCCAAAGCTGCCGGCGATGCGGAAGAGCAGAACAAGGCTTTTCGCCTCGAAGGCCCAATCGTCAAGTGGACGGCAAAAACCTTCAATACCTCGCCTGAGGTCGCATCGGGCATCTTCATGTTCCTCAATTTCGCCGTCATCGCTCTGGCTCTCGTCATTCCCATCTCCCGCTACCTGCCCAAATATCTTCGCCAGCGGGGAGAGAAGGTACGCACCGATATCGAGTCGGCCCGCAAAGCGACTGAGGACGCCAACTCCCGGCTGAGCGCGGTTGAGGCCAAACTGGCCTCGATCAGCGAGGAGATTGAGAAGTTCAAGGCCGAGGTGGAGCGGGAAACCGCCGGGGACGAAGCGCGCATCCAGTCCGCGCTCAAAGACGAGAGCGCCCGCATTGTGGCCTCCGCCGAGCAGGAAATTGCCTCCGCAGCCGCCCAGGCCCGGCGCGGGTTGCGCAACTTTGCCGCCGATCTGTCCATTGACCAGGCCGCTAAACAGCTGGTCCTCACCGCTGATGCCGACCGGGCCCTTATTGCCGAGTTTGTGGGCGACGTGACCGGCAACGGCGCGCATAAGGGAGGGCAGAACTAGATGGCCGCCTTTGTTGCCCGCTATGCCACAGCATTTCTTGAAGTGGTTACCGCTGCCAAGCTCGATACGGCCGCCATCGACGGTGAGTTCGCCGACTTTCTGGCCACCTGGAACGGAAGCCACGAACTGCGCGAGTTTTTTGTGAATCCGGCCGTTCCCGTCGTGGAAAAGGTGCGGGTTCTGGACAGATTGAATGAGAAGCTGGGGCTCAAAAAGGAACTGCGCAACCTGCTGGCGGTGCTCATCAAGAACGATCGCATCGAGGCTGTGGATGAGGTGGCGGCAGCCTATCGCAGGCTGTTGCAGGAGCAGTTGGGCATCCGTCATGCGCAGGTTGTGACAGCGCGCGAATTGGACGCGGCAGAGCGCGATGAGCTCATCGCCGGCATCGGCAAACTGGCCGGCTCTCAGGTTGAAGCCAGCTTCACACTGGACGCATCCATCCTCGGCGGCACGGTGGTGCGCATCGGTTCTACGGTTTATGACGGTTCAGTGCGCGGACGCCTGGACCGGTTGAAGGAAGCGTTAGTCAGTGGCCAGTGAACAGTGGTGAGTGGGCAAAAGCGGCGGCCGCCGGCATTGGATTTTTTGGATTTGAATTGGAATTTAAGGCTTTTTGAAAGGGAGGCAGGCGTTCAGCGGTTAGAAAAGGTCAGATTCTGGCAAATTGCAGGTAACTGACCACTAACCACTGTTCACTGTTCACTGTAAATGGCTCAGATCAAAGCAGACGAGATTACGCAACTTCTTCGCGAGCAGATCGCGAACTACGATTCGAAAGTCCAGGTGGACGAGGTTGGGACCATTACCACGCTCGGCGACGGCATTGCCCGTCTGCATGGGCTGGACAAGGTCATGGCTGGTGAGCTGCTCAGCTTTCCACACGGCATTGCCGGGCTGGCGCTGAGCCTGGAAGAAGACCAGGTGGGCGCCGTCATCCTGGGCGACTACACCGAGCTCAGCGAAGGCAACGAGGTCAAGCGCACCGGCACCATCTTGAGCGTGCCCGTGGGCGAGGGCATGATCGGCCGCGTGGTCAACGCGCTGGGGCAGCCCATTGACGATAAGGGCCCCATCGAGTCCAAGGAATCGCTCCCCATCGAGCGCCTGGCCCCCGGCATCATCGACCGCCAACCGGTGCGCGAGCCCATGGCCACCGGCCTCAAGGCCATCGATGCCATGATTCCCATTGGCCGCGGCCAGCGCGAGTTGATCATCGGCGACCGGCAGACGGGCAAGACCGCCGTGCTGCTCGACACCATCATCAACAACGCCAAAAACGACCTGATTTGCATTTATTGCGCCATCGGCCAGAAGCGCTCGTCCATCGCGCAAGTCGTGCAGACGCTCACCGAAGCCGGCGCCATGGGCCACACAGTCATCGTTGCGGCCTCGGCCTCCGAGCCTGCGCCCATGCTCTACATTGCTCCCTATGCGGCCACCGCCATCGGCGAGTTTTTCCGCGACTCCGGTCGCCACGCCCTGGTCATGTACGACGATCTCTCCAAGCACGCCATGGCCTACCGCGAAATTTCGCTCCTGCTGCGCCGCCCGCCGGGCCGTGAAGCCTATCCCGGCGACGTTTTCTATCTCCATTCGCGCCTGCTTGAGCGCTCCTCCAAGATGAGCAAGAAGCGCGGCGGCGGGTCGCTGACTGCGCTGCCGGTGATCGAAACCCAGGCCGGCGACGTCTCGGCGTACATTCCCACCAACGTCATCTCCATCACCGACGGACAAATTTTTCTCGAAACCGACCTGTTCAACTCCGGCGTCCGGCCCGCGGTCAACGTCGGCCTCTCGGTTTCGCGCGTCGGCTTTTCGGCGGCCATCAAGGCGGTCAAGCAGGTGGGCGCCACGCTCAAGCTCGACCTGGCGCAGTACCGCGAACTGGCGGCTTTTGCGCAGTTCGGCTCCGACCTCGATCCGCTCACCCAGAAGCAGCTCAACCGCGGCCAGCGCCTGACGGAGTTGCTCAAGCAGCCCCAGTTCCATCCGCTCACCTGGCAGCAGCAGGCGGTCATTCTCTTTGCCGGCACGCAGGGATATCTTGACGAGTTCCAGGTCTCCGACATTCGCGCCTACGAGGTCGGGCTCTACAAGTATTTCGAGAGCGCGCAGACGGCATTCATGGAAGAGCTAACCCAGAAGAAGGCATTCGACGACGACCTCCGCGCCAAGCTTCACGCCGCGCTCAAGGAGTATTCGGCAAACTTCAAGGCGGAGATGGAAGCAGCGGTAAAGGCGTAGTAGCCAGTGAACAGTGTGCAGTGAACAGTGGACAGTGAAAGACGGCCCGCTGGAATCATAGAATGCTGATCACTGAAAACCAGAAATCAGGCAGCCGGAACTGTTCACCGTTCACTGCACACTGTCCACCGGAAAGAACATGGCTAACGTACTCGATTTGCGGCGTCGTATCAGAAGCGTGAAGAACACGCGGCAGATTACCAAGGCCATGAAGATGGTCTCGGCGGCCAAGCTGCGGCGCGCGCAGGAGCGGGCAATTTCCGCCCGGCCCTACGCCAAAATGATCACCAGCGTGCTTGAATCGCTCACCCGGCGCATCGAGAGATTCGATCCGGAGACGGGCAACCTGCGCCATCCGCTCTTTGCCATCCGCGAAGAGAATCGCGTTCTTCTGGTCGTGATCAGCGGCGACAAGGGATTTGCCGGGGCCTTCAACGCCAACATCCTCAAGACCGCCTTCCAGTTCATTGCCGGCAATCCCACCCGGGAAATCGACATCGAAGCCGTGGGTCGCAAGGCGCGCGATCAGATGCGCCGCCATTATCCCGTGGCTATCTACTCCGAGCAGACCGATGAGAATGGGTACACGCGGCAGGTGCGCGAGCGCAAGGTAAAGGTCGAAGTCACGGGCGATCATCCGGGGATGCTGTTGAAGCTCGAATCCAAACGCGTCTTCGAGCTGGCCCAGAGCATCATCTCCCGTTACGTGCACGAGGAAATCGACGCCGCTTACATCGTTTACAACGAGTTCAAGTCGGTCATCCAGCAGCGGCTGGTGGTGGAAAAGCTGCTGCCCATCATGAAAATCGGCATTCCGCAGATTACTGGCGCCACCGAGCCCAGCGAAGAAGAGCGCGAGCGCGCCGCCGAGGCTGCGCTGAGTGCGGGCATCTCGATTGAGCCGGTGGATACCTGCGAGGCCGACGAGGAAGCCAAAAAGTTCGGCACGCAGAACGTCGATTACATCTACGAGGAGCCGCCCGAAGAGTTGTTCAACGGTCTGCTCCCGCAATACGTTTCGTCCATGCTCTATCACGCCATGACGGAGTCGGTCGCCGCGGAACACGCGGCTCGCATGACGGCCATGGATTCAGCAACCAACAACGCCTCCGACATGATCGACTCGCTCACGCTGCACATGAACCGCGTGCGCCAGGCGGCCATCACCAAGGAGATCATCGAGATTGTGAGCGGAGCGGCGGCGCTGTGAAAAGGCAAGCTGTCAGCTATCAGCTTTCAGCCATCAGTTTTTCGTGGAAGACAGGTGCGGCGAACTCGATACAGTACGTCGCGCCATCAAATAGCTGAGAGCTGAAGGCTGAGGGCTAAAGGCTCCCGCAACAAGAAGGCAGAAAAATGGCAGAAAACATCGGCAAGGTAATTCAGGTTTCGGGTCCGGCGGTCGACGTGCAGTTTGAAGAAGCGACCATGCCGCCCATCTATCAGGCGCTGCGCGTCACCAGCGACGGCTTCACCGTGCCCACGCCCATCAACGTGATTCTCGAAGTCCAGCAGCACTTGGGCGAAGGCCGCGTGCGTACCGTGGCCATGGAAGCGACTGACGGCATGGTCCGCGGCATGAAGGCTACCGACCTCGGCGGCCCCATCAGCATGCCGGTGGGCAAAGAGACGCTGGGCCGCGTGCTCAACGTCATCGGCGACCCAGTGGACGAGCTCGGCCCCATCGGCGAGAAGACGCGCATGCCCATTCACCGGCAGGCGCCGCTGTTTGACGAGCAGTCCACGCACGAGGAAATGTTCGAGACCGGCATCAAGGTCATCGACCTGATCCAGCCCTTCCTTAAAGGCGGCAAGATTGGCCTATTCGGCGGCGCTGGCGTGGGCAAGACCGTGGTTATCATGGAGCTCATCAACAACGTGGCCAAAAACCACGGCGGTTTTTCGGTGTTTGCCGGCGTGGGCGAGCGCACCCGCGAAGGCAACGATCTTTGGCTGGAGATGACCGAGTCCGGCGTCATCAAGCCCGGCGACTTTGCCAACTCCAAGTGCGCCCTGGTCTACGGCCAGATGACCGAGCCGCCCGGAGCGCGCTTGCGCGTGGCCCTCAGCGCCCTCACCGTCGCCGAGTATTTCCGCGACGTTGAAGGGTCTGACACGCTTCTCTTCATCGACAACATCTTCCGCTTCACGCAGGCCGGCAGCGAGGTTTCCACGCTCCTGGGCCGCATGCCCTCGGCCGTGGGCTACCAGCCCAACCTGGCCACTGAAATGGGCGAGCTGCAGGAGCGCATCACCTCCACCAACAAGGGGTCTGTGACTTCAGTGCAGGCCGTATACGTTCCTGCCGACGACTTGACCGATCCCGCTCCCGCCACCACGTTTGCCCACCTTGACGCGACCACCGTGCTTAGCCGGCCGCTCTCGGAGCTGGGCATTTATCCGGCCGTCGATCCGCTGGCCTCCACTTCGCGCATTCTTACTGCGCGCGTCGTGGGCCAGGATCACTACGATGTGGCCCAGGGCGTGAAGCGCATTCTGCAGCGCTACAAGGATCTGCAGGACATCATCGCCATTCTGGGCATCGACGAGCTTTCTGAAGACGACAAGCTCACCGTGGCCCGCGCCCGCAAGGTGCAGAAGTTCCTGTCGCAGCCTTTCCACGTGGCCGAGCAGTTCACCGGCATTCCCGGCGCGTATGTGAAGATTGCCGACACGGTGCGCAGCTTCAAGGAGATCATCGACGGCAAGTACGACGATATCCCCGAGCAGGCCTTTTACATGAAAGGCGCCATCGAGGAAGTGCTGGAAACCGCCGAGAAGCTGAAGGCGACAGCGTAAACAGTGAGCGGTGAACAGTGTGCAGTGAACAGAAAAGGACCGGCCGCCGCAATCTGGCTCTTACTGATCACTGTCCCCCTGTGCACTGACCACTGGCGACTGAAAGGAGCCTATGGCAGACGAATCCAATCAACTCCGTGTCCGGCTGGTTACGCCCGAGCGCACGCTCTTCGAGCATGCTGCTTCAGCCGTTGAGCTGCCTGCGAAGTCGGGGTACATGGAAGTGCTCTACGGGGCTGCGCCGCTGATGGCCGAGCTGGGCGCGGGCGATGTGACTGTGCACGGTGGAGGAGACGCTGAATCCGGCGCCCCCAACGGCGTAACCCGCTACAACGTCAGTTGGGGATTCGTCGAAGTGCTCCCCGACCGAGTAACTATCCTGGCCAACGATGCGCTGAAGCCCGAGGAAATCGACGTACCCCGCGCGCAGCAGCAACTAGAGCGCGGCCACAAGCAGTGGAACGAAGCCGACGACAGCGAGGAAGCCTACACCGAGGCCCTCCACGTCATCGCCGAAGCCGAATCCAAGCTGGCTACTGCAGCGGAGAAGCACTGACGTTATATAACTCCTGCTGATTCAGTCGAAAAGGCCCTGCCCGGAGAGGTGGGGCCTTTCTTCTTAGGGCAACTTTGCAGCTCCTGTCTGTTGCCCATCTGTGCAAGCTGCCCGCCGAGCGCATACAATTCTGGATTGACATGGCTAAATCGAAAGATCGGATTTTTGAGGTTGCGTGCCCGGATTGCGGGGCCATGCTGAGGATCGACGGAGCCACCGGGCTGGTGGTGAGCCATACCCCTGCGCCGCGCAAACGCATGTTTGAGGACCTGGAGACGGCGGCCAGCGCCATGCGCGAGCAGGAAGAGCGCAAGGAGTCCATCTTTCGCCAATCCGTCGACGCAGAAAAGAACAAGGCCGACCTGCTCGAAAAAAAGTTTGCCGAGGCCATGCGCAAGGCCAAGGACGGGCCCCAGGGCAAGCCTCTGCGCGAATTCGATCTGGATTGAAGGCTCTTTCCGGCCAACTCGGAGCTCGTCTTGAGGATCAAACTCAGTGCCCGTCTTGAAGACCGACGGCGCGGATATTCTCCACGCCCCGCAAGTTCAAGCGATACTATTGATGGTTTCCCGTGCCCCGGCGATCGCAGCCCGGACGGGAAGGAGAGAACATGGTAGCTTTGCCGTTTCCTGAGCCGGAATGCGAATTTGAGCCTGAGTTGGACAACTATGAAGCTGAACCGCTGAACTGGGTTGGGATGGCCGCGAGCGGAGCATTGATTACTGGCGGCGTGCTGCTGGCCACGGGACAGCGGCGCGCCGGCCTGGCGGTAGCTGCCTCCGGCGCAGCGTTGGCCATGCTTGACCAGAAGGAGACGCTGGCCGCCTGGTGGAGCTTGCTGCCTGTGTTCATCGATGAGATCCAGAACCTGCTGGACCAGGTGCAAGGCGCTGCGCAAGAGGTTGACGCCCAGCGCGAAAAACTGCACAAGCTTCTCGCGCGATAGGGCGCGCGCCTCAATCTCCTACGGCCAAAATCTTGGTTGCGAATAGCGGTAGCTAGTTTTTCCGCTCCACCAGGTAGCGAGCGATTGCCTTCAAACCATCTGCCCGGCTTCCGTAGGGTGCCAGGGCGGCAAAGGCCTCTTCAATCAGGCGGGCGGCGTCGCGCTGGCTGTGCTCAATGCCGAAGACGGCGGGCCAGGTGGCTTTTTCCGTGGCCTTGTCTTTGCCCGCGGTCTTGCCCAAGTGGGCTGAATCCACCGTCAAATCCAGCACATCGTCGACAATCTGAAAAGCCAGGCCGGCCTTGCGGCCAAAGAGGTCCAGGCGGCCCACATCGTCCGCTGTGGCCCCCGCATAGACGCCGCCCGCCACAACACTCACCCGAATCAGCGCGCCGGTCTTAGCGCGGTGGATGGCCTCGACAAGTTCCGCAGTCGGCTTTTGGTGTTCGCTTTCCAGGTCCAGCACCTGGCCTCCGATCATACCTTCCACGGTGCCCACCGCGTTGGCAATGAGGCCGATGATCTGGAGGGTTGCCGCAGGCGGTGAGTCCAGGCCCGCCAGCACCTCAAAGGCGCGGGTCTGCAGGGCGTCTCCGGCCAGGATGGCGATGGCTTCGCCAAAGGCCACATGGCAGGTAGGCTTGCCGCGGCGCAAGTCGTCATTGTCCAGGGCGGGCAGGTCGTCATGGATCAGCGAGTAAGTGTGGAGCATTTCGAGCGCCGCACCCAGCCGCTCGATGCCCGCCGGCAGAGCGCCGGCGATGGCCACGCCGGCCTGAAATGCCAGCACCGGCCTGAGGCGCTTGCCGCCCGCAAAGACGGAGTGGCGCATGGCGCCATGAATCGATGCCGGGACCGTGTCTGCGCTCGGAATCAGCGCCTCCAGCGCAAGGTCGGCCAGAGCGGCGCCTTCTTGAATCAACGATTTCACATCCACGGGCATTGCTTTCATGATAAACGAGGCCGGTTGAGCTTTCGTTCGCGAAACCACAAAGCTGCGAGAAGCAAGACGGCGATGACGCTGATGCTGCGGCCAGCGATAACGTCAGGCGTGGTGGTCCAGTCCACGGCCAGGTCAACAGGGCCTTGCGGAACGGGAACGGCCAAAAGCCCGTCGTTGCGTTCGGGCAAATCGGAGACCGGCTGTCCATTCACCATCACCCGCCAGGCCGGATAGCGGGTAAGCCGCAGCACCAGGTAGCCGGAATGAACCGTTTTGCCCTGCACCTCAAATTGTTCAGGATGATTCTTGGGCCCCAAGGGCACTTCGGAAAAGGCCTGATCGCAACTGCCCTGATCTGGTTGCCACACCGGGCCAGCATCAGCATCCACTGTACTCTCGCCCAGCGTTACCTCTGGATCGGTCACCAGGCACGCCGCCGGCAGCTCAGCGGCGATCTGCGAGTCGTCCGCGTCCGTGGGCGCGTACTCGTCCGTTCCCGCCACTCCTCGGCCGGAAGCATACGTGGCCACCATGCCCTGAACGGCGTCTTCATCGTCGCAGTGCTGGAAGAAGGCCTGAGCCGCAACCGTAACCATCCCGACAAAAATCGCGGCACACACGGCCCCAACGGCCATCCGCCGCCATCGCGGAGCAAAAACCGGGGGCCACACCGCTGCGGCAAAGAAGATGCCCATCGGAGCCTCAAGCACCACCAGCCAGCGCCACGGAAACTGCAAAAATCGAAGCTTCGGAAGCAGGTTCCAAATCGGTAGCGAAGCAGGGAACTGGAGAATAAGAACGACTGCGGGGATGAGCGCCAACGGAATCCACCAGCGCGAACGGCCGGGCAATCGTCCGCGAAGCCAACAGGCCAGCAGCCCCACCAGCGCCACGCCAATCATAGCCACGGCAATGATCGATGCCTGGCGCAGCACCACGTCGTGGAGCGCGAGGGCCGGGTCGGCATGGCGCGCGAAAAGCCAGCTGGTCTCAATCATTCCGCCCGGATCGTCCGTCGCCTGGCGGATATCGATCCAACCCTGCTCCATCGAGGCGGGAAACAGATAAACGGCTGCCAGGCCGATTCCAAGTGCGGCGGCAATGGAGGCGCGCACCACAGGCGCCCAGGACTTCTGGAGCAACGCGGTCGCGAGCGCAACTGCGGCCAGCAAATATGCAGCCATCACTCCGAGTGGCAGGTTCGAGAGCCAGGCTCCGGCAACCACCAGCGCCAGCGGCGCAGTGGAACCGTCAAGGGCGCGCTTGGCCAAAGATGCTTCGGGGTTGCGGTTGCGCAGGATCAGCAGCAACAGGAGCGGAATCCAGAAGCCGCCCGTCAGCTCGCCAAAGGCTGTGCGCTCGTATGCGCAAAACAGTGCGTAGCCTGAAAACAGCGCCGCGCAACCAGCCAGTGTTGCCGGAGCGTCATCCAGCGCCTGCGAGGCCAGCGCGCGAGTAGCCAGTCCTGTGGCCGCCAGCAGCAGAAACGTCAGTACCACCGGAACAACCGCCCACGGGAGAACCGTTCCCAGCGCCGCACCCACCATCCAGGTCAACGGCGGGTAAAATACGAACCGTGGTTCGCCCGCGCCAAAGTTCGCGGTCGCCGACCAGTGCGGATACACGATTCCGTGCCGCCAACTGTTCAGGCAATCGAACCATGAAACCAGGTGAAAATCAAAATCGTGGCCGCATGAATTCCCGTGCGCAATCTGCGGTGCAATGGCCGCGCCGGCTGCAAGAAGGACGACGGCCGGCCCAATGATGCGACGCCAGCCCGATGGCCTCTCAGTCCCCCAGGAATGGGGCAGGGGCCCACCGCCAGCCCCTGATCCCTGATCCCTGATCCCTGTTCTCTGTCTCTTCATGGCAGCAGCCGCAAAGCGCAGCGGCACGCCGCGGTTGCCGTTGAAGGTTTCGATGAGGACGATGCAACAACCCGGAAGGCTGGTGAGAGATCAGGGATTCTTGCCATGCTCCCCCTCCCACAACTGATGAGCGAGAATCAGATACACGCTGGAGGTCCAGGTATAGGCCGGGTCGCGCAATCCCGCGCCTGTGACGGCGTCGTAGTTTTCTGACATGCCGCTCTGTTGCGCCATCTTGCAGAAATCTTCTCTTAGATTCTTTGCCAGTTGATGCTCGCCCACGCCGTCGAGACCCTCGGCCAGCATCAATGTAGGAGGAGCCCAGATGGGCCCAAGCCAATAGCCATCTGGCGAGTAATGCTTGCTGGTAAGCGCCTCGCTTGCAAATCCATGAGAGGTTCGGAATCTGCCTTGTTTCATGAGGCCGGAAACCAGTCGGTCCCTCACCTCAGGCGGTAACTGCCTTCCGAGGATCAACGGAAGATAGAGGATGAGGCTGTCGGAATCGACCTCGGCTCCATCCTCTGCCCGGAAGGCGACGAAATGGTCGCCCTTCCAAAACTTGGCGAGCATCCCAGCCAGCAGTTGATCGGAACGAGTTTTCCACGCGCGAGCTTCCTGATCTTTGCCCAAAGTTTGCGCCACCGAAGAGAGCGCCTGCATTTGCAGAATCAAGAAGCTGTCCAAATCGGGAGTCTCGACCGGAACCCCCGCTAGCATAACTGTCGAGTTATCCCAACCCGAGTCATTGCCGTGGATGTATTCAGGAAAGCCATTTCTGTTGGAGTCACGATATTTGAAATACCATTCCGTCCATCGAGCCAGCGGCCCGTAGATCTCTGCCTGGTGGTTTGGGTCGCGATAACCGCCGTTCTGCATCATCCACAGCAGCGCCCAGCCGTGAACAGGCGGCTTGAAGAAGTCGAATGACAGGGACGAATCGCCCATCCTATCGGGCAACGCGCCATGCGCATCCTGGTTATCAAAAGGCAACTCAAACTGCTGCCACGCAAGCTCGGGCGCCTTGTATGCCAGCGCCATGGCGTTGAAACAGTGATCCCAGGACCAGACGTTTGCCATCCAATTCTTCGACATCAGCATCGCGGGACGGGTGAAAAAACCGCTTGGCGCCACCACACTGGCCCAATTCACATAGGCAGCCAATTCCGCGCCGGGGCCGTACTCGGGTAAGACTTCGGGCATGCGCTCAAGCCAGTCGTGATATTCGCGTTTGAGGGCGGTCTCGCCGGCGTCAAAATCTCCTTCAACCGGATGAGGATCCCAGACGCTCTCGTAGTCGTCGATTTCCCCGGCGAAGCGGTGCGTGCCAGGATCAGGAACAAACATCGCCACCACATGGCTGTTGCGGGTGCCGCTCCACGGCGCGTCAACGTCGAGAGATCCATCAATAGGCAAGAGTCTGAACCTGCCGTTGGGTGGACTGTTGATCTCCCATTGGTGACCTCCGTTTGGAATAGCCAGGGCACCGTTTTCTGCCGTGAGCCGCAGCGAAACTCCTTCGCCGCGCAGGCGCATCTGATCCTCGCGCGGCAGACAGATATCCGCGCTTCCAGCCTCCGACTGCAAATGCAGAAGGGTCGGGCTCGCATTCGCCTGAAAGGGAACAGGCAATCCATCGGCCAATAGTTCAACCAGAAAAATGCGGCGTTGGCCATGGCGCATGCTTCGCAAATAAAGTCCGGATGGAGTCTTGGACGAAGCATCGCCGCTCATTTGTGAGATAGCCACGTAAGAACCGTTGCGGCTGAACGGAACTTTGGCAATATCGAAGGAGATCTGGCCGGTATAGATATAAGTCGACGATTGCGAATCGGCTGGCGACGCGGCGGGACAAACAAGAGCCACGCAGACCGCCAAAAGAATTCCAACATGATTGCGCATGGAAATCATTCTACTTCCTGGGTTGTGGCCTGCATTGGGTGCCTTGAAAACACCGCAGAAGTTCATGGCAGCAGGCGCAGCGTGTGCCTGGTCTGCGCGGACACCGCTGCGGGGCTGAACGGCAGCGCAAATGTCGTCCCGTTGTAATAGTCGTTCCACTGGTCACGGAAGTACGGGCTGTAGGGGTTGGAGCTTTCGCCGAGAACGATGTTTTCCGTCGAGCCGTCAATGTTGCTCCAGTCCATGGTGAATCGCTGCGACGGGCCAAAGTCGCGGCCCACCTGCTTCACGGTGGTGGTGTCGCCACTCAGCGGCTGTTCACCGGTTCCGGCCACCCGGCCAATAAAGGGGAGAAAATCAGCCAGCGGATGCTGGATATCCACCACATGCCAGCTTCCGTAGCTCCACTGAGACCCATCGGCGGGAGCCTTGCCGTGTTTCATGCCCTGGCGGACGGCCTCGGTCAGCAGCGCGTCCCAGTTCTTGTAGCCCGCCGGAAGCCAGTCGGGGTTGGCATGCATGATGATCTCTTCCTCGGCAAAGTTGGACTCGGCCCATTGGTAAAAATCGGCATTCTCGCCAACTTTGGGTTTCAGGATCAGGGGCCAAAGAGCATCTCTGGCCTGGGTCACGATGGAAGCGGCTGCGGAGTCGGTGGTCAGTCGCCCGTCCCAGCTGCGCATCAGGTCGGCAGCCTTCTTGAGCTGCGCGTCCGCGTCCGGGGTGTGGTCGATGGCGTAAGCGAAGCGATGGCCCAGCTCCTGGTTCACTTCGCTGTAAACGTCGGTCTGGAGGGCCAGCATATCGCCGGGTGTCAGCCCGTCGCGGCCGTCCAACTGCTTGTAGATGCGCTCGATGCGGTAAGGATCGGCCCACTCGAGCGTCAGCAGGGCAGGGAACTTGTCGCTGGTCACACGCGAGTTGGCAGTGGCCAAAAATCCTGAGGGCGGATCGAATGCGTTGGGCATCTGGTCGAAAGGGATATAGCCCTGCCACTCGTGAGTTGCATCCCGAATAGGCGTAACCTGAAGCCCCGCAGGCCGCTGCGGGATCCGACCCACGGCGTGATAGCCGATGTGGCCCTGGTCGTCAGAGTAGACCACATTCTGCGTCGGCCAGTTCCACTTGTTCAGTGCCGACGAAAACTCGGCCCAGTTAGAAGCGGTGTTCATTTCGTAGAGCGGAAGGGCGTTGAGCGTGGTGTCGTAAAGCGTCCACTTAAGCGCCGTGGGAGGCGCACCCTTGGTAAAGATCGGGTCAATCAGCGGCCCATGCTCGGTCGACTGCACGTCGAAGGTTACGTCCTTGCCCAGACGCACATGGATCGTTTCGTGGTCCACTTCGAGCGGCTTCCAACTCGTGTCAATCGACCGGTAGTTGCCCTTCCCGTCCAGCTTCTCCACATACAGGTCCTGCACGTCGGCATAAAGAGCAGTAATGCCCCAGGCCACATGCTCGTTGTGCCCGGCAATCACAAAAGGCATGCCCGGCAGCGTGACTCCGGCAGCGTGAAAGCCGGGCGCTCGCAGGTCGGCCATGAACCATACATTGGGCTCTGTGAGGCCCAGGTGCATATCGTTTGAGAGCAGAGGCTTGCCGCTTGCAGTGTGCCGTCCTGCGATCACCCAGTTATTGGAGCCGGGGTCGCATTCCGCGCAATCCGGGATGCCCAGCAGGTAACGGAATTCGCGTAATTCTTCAGAACTAACGCGATCATCTGTTTTGAAAGGCCTCGATTTTAGAAGTGTGGAAGAAGCTGCAGATTCCTTGAAAGATCCTGACTTCGGCCGCGCCATAGGAACCGCAGTTGCTTTGAAGAGGCACGACTTTAGTCGTGCCGTAGCGGCAGCAAAATCGACTTGGGCTTTAGCCCCTGAGGGAAGGTCCTTTGAATGATAGACGCCCCCTCGGGGGCTAAAGCCCACATTCTCTTCCAATCCGCTTACGGCACGGCTAAAGCCGTGCCCTTTCAAAACGGCCGACTTGGCATGGCGGTTGGAGCTCTGCTCTTTCAAAGCCACTTGTCGCCCGTTGAACTCAAACGCCCCTGCCCCCGCCTGTGTGCGGTCGTCATCCTCATCCTCGCTCACCGGCGGCGCTGGATGCGGCTGCGTCAAATCGATCACCTCGCCGGTGGGCGGATGATCGCGCCACGACCCCACCGGATACAGATCGGCCTCGAGCTTCGGGTTATTGAGTCTGGATGTGATCCGCTCGCGAAAGAGCTTCACGTACCAATGCGTATCCAGCATGTCCACCATCATCAGCCCGATGGAGATGGAATCCACGCCGCTCCATGGCTCAGGCCGATACGAAAGCAGCCTGAACTCAGCCGGAAGCGAATCACCGTGCTGGGCGATGAACAGGTTGACGCCGCGCGCGTAGTCGTCCAGCCGCGCGCGATCGGCCGGCGGCAGGTTAGCGTAGATGCGCTGGGCCGTCAGAAGAAACTTCAGATTGCGCTTGAACTTATCGTGCCGCACCATCGATGCGCCCATGATCTCCGCCAGGGTGCCCTGGGCGTTGCGGCGGAAGACGTCCATCTGCCACAGGCGGTCTTGTGCGGTTACATACCCCTGCGCCACAAACAGGTCGTCCTGGTTGGCTGCTGCAATATGCGGCACACCATGGGCATCGCGCTCCACCGTCACCGGCGCAGAGAGCCCGGCAAGGTGTACTTCGCCATCCAGCACCGGCAGCGCAGTCTTCTCTGCCGCGCGCAGCCAAACGACGCCCGCGCAAGCTGCCAGCGAGACCAGAATCACCAGGCCAACCGCGGACCACAACAGTATCCGCACCCAGCGGCGCTTGCGTCTGCGCGGGGCGGATTCACTCGAAAATATAGGCGTTTGGTATTGGGCGTCGTCAGTGGGCATCGGTCCACTTCAGGATAACCCTGTGGTAACGACGATGCACGGAACTATCCCGCCAGCTGTCCCACGGCAGCGACTGCCGGCTCGGTCTTTCCCCGGCCGTAAACAGCCACCACCACCGCCATCAACGCCACGATCACCGCCAGCACCAGCACGCTGCCCTCTGGCCCGTCGCTTCCGCCGCTCCAGAAGACGTTCCCCACCGGGCTGGTAGTCATGTAGTGGCCGGTGGCTACGTTTCCGCTGTCGGCCGCGCCGTAAAAGTAGGTCTCAGCCCAGTCCCACGAGGCGTGGCAGCCAATGGCCCACCACGCCGAGCCGGTCACGCGCACGCTCACGCAGAACACAAAGCCTATGGCCGCCGCGGCAAAGATGCCAATCCAGTTTTCGCCGCCGTTTCCGGTGTGGACGAAGCCGAAGAGCGTGGAAGTAACCCAGGACGCCTGCCAAAAGCCGGAGCCTTCCGCCTTTTTCACGTGCAGCGCCAGGCACGGTCCCAGCCCCAGCAGGGCCACGCCATAAACCCCCCAGATTCCGTTGCCTTTGGCCGTGAGCAGCAGTTCGAGGCAGATCGCACCCACCGTCCCCAGCGCCCACCAGAAATTGATGCCGCGGGTCAGAATCGACAGCAGGAAGCACCGGCAGGTCCCCTCTTCAACGCAGCCCACCAGCAGAAACGCCGCGCCCCACAGCGCGCCAAACTTCAAAATCGCCATTCCGGTCAGCGCAATTGGCCCAAAGCGCATCCATCCGCCCCACGCCAGCACTCCAATCAGAGCGGAAAGCGCCACGAATCCCGCAACCAGGCCGGAAACGAAATGGAGCGTGGGGTTGGGGCCGCGCAAGTTGTAATCCCAAAAGCTTCGGCGCTCAGCCAGCGCAACCGCCGCGCCCGCTCCCACCAGTGCCAGGAAGAGCATCAACTCAGAAAAAAACGCCGCTTGGGCGCTGAAGTCGCTCTTTTGGCTCACAAGGTGGAGCTGATAAAACAAAAATCCAACAACGCCCATGAGAATGAGAAACAGGACGATGAACAGCGCCGCGGCCCATCCTGTGCGCAATCCCCGGTTGCCGAGGAAAACCCGCCGCACCGCACGAGTTTCCCATGGCTCGGGGGCAGCAGGCGGTTCCGGCGTAAGGGTCGTTTCGGCGTGCGGAAGACCTTCCGCGGCCTCGGCCGTCTCGTGGTGCCGAATCTCTGGTTCCATTGAGCCTCCTGCAATTTGACGCAAACCGCAAAGGTGAAATTGTGCTAGAGGAAAGATACCTTTTCCGGCGCGGATACGAAAGTTCAAGTTGCGCCGAGACTCAAAATAAAACAAAACACACGGTCTTATCCACCCTGCCACAATCGCTGAAAGACTGGGATTTGATCGGCGAAAGTCCGCTTTTGGCATGTTTATTGCCAAAACCGCTCCGTTCGCGCCTTGACACAACCAGCCAATGCCTTGATGCTTAACAGTTCGGTTATTCATCTTCTTATTGCTGGAGAGGTGCACGTCTTGCGGGTTCGCGTCTTCTATCACGACAAATGCTTTGACGGAGCCTGTTCGGCCTCGCTCTTTACTCGCTTCCACCGCGAGTGCATCGCCCCTGGGGCCAGCTACGAATACCGTGGCCTGGTCCACCGCGCGGGAGCGCTCTTTGACGAGAGCGAGTTCACCGGCAACGAGAACGCCATTGTCGACTTCAAATACTCGTCCTCGCCGCGCATCACGTGGTGGTTTGATCACCACCTCTCGGCGTTCCTGACTGCCGAGGACCATCAGAATTTTCTTGACTGCAAGCTGGACCCCATCTGCGGCGCCCGCAAGTTCTTCGATCCAAACTACACTTCCTGCACCAGCTTTCTGGCGCACATCGCCGCCAAGCGGTTCGGCTTTGACACGGCGCCGCTGGCCGAGCTCATCCACTGGGCTGATATTGTTGACGGCGCGCAATATGACAGCCCCGAAGCCGCCGTCGAAATGGCCGCGCCGGCCATGAAGCTGACCCTGATCCTCGAGTCCACCCAGGACCCCAACTTCATTCCACGCCTCATCCCGCTGCTCACCGAAATGCCGTTGGCCGAAGTGCTCAGCCAGCCTTTCGTGGCCGAGCTGCTTCCCGCCCTGCTCGAGCGTCACCGCCAGGCGCTGGAGCTGATTCGCAGCCGCGCGGAAGAGCGCGACGGAACCATCTTCTTTGACATTACCGACCACCCGCTTGAGGGCTTCAACAAGTTCATTCCTTACTACCTGTACCCTGAAGCCACTTACTCCATCGGCCTGTCAAAATCCAGCTTCCGCACCAAGGTCGCCGTGGGCTCCAACCCTTGGGCCAAGGCCGATCCGGAGGAGATGGTGAATCTGGCGCAGATCTGCGAGCGATATGGCGGCGGAGGCCATGCCCGCGTGGGCGCCATCAGCTTCCCGCCTGACCAGACCGACCGCGCACGCGCCGCCGCGTCAGAGATTGTGGCCGAGCTGAGAGCAAACGATCCCTTCGCCTGAGCCGGCTGCTAACCTTGAAGGAAGAATGAGCCAGATCACAGGTGCCTTCGCCAGCGCCAGAGTAAAATGTGCGCGAATGGCGACGGGCTTGCCAGCCCTGTTCCCACTTCAGTACGCGGGGTGAGCCGCTGAAAAACCTGATTCGAGTTTCGGCGTTGAGTCTGCTTCTCGCGGCTTCCATGGCCTGCGCCCAAAACGGTCCACTCTCGAATGGGTACATTTACACCTACGCGGGGAACGGCACCGCCGGCTTCAGCGGAGATGGCGGACCGGCAACGAGCGCGGAACTGAACTGGCCCTATGCAGTCAGCTTCGATGCTGCGGGGAACCTCTACATTGCGGATACACTGAATAACCGCATTCGCAAAGTTAATGCTGCCACCGGCATAATCACCACGGTCGCCGGAAATGGCGTCGGGGGGTTCGGCGGTGACGGAGGGCCGGCGACCGAAGCTGAGCTTTTCTATCCTTATGGACTCATATCGGATGCTGCCGGAAATCTCTACATAGGAGATGTAACCAATTGCCGAATCCGCATGGTAAACGCCGCCACAGGGACGATTACTACGATTGCGGGAAATGGACTTGCAGGGGCAACGGGCGATGGAGGACTGGCGACAGACGCTGAAGTTGACGCTCCGATCGGGCTGGCGCTGGATGCCTCCGGAGACCTTTATTTTGCAGACGAAGTCCAGTATCGCGTTCGAGAGATAGACGCTGTCACAGGCATCATCACCACGGTGGCCGGGGACGGCGTACGAGGATATTCCGGCGACGGGGGGCAAGCTACTCTGGCTCAGCTTAGCGGGCTAGGGAACGTGACACTGGATACGGCCGGCAACCTCTATATCGCCGACGTTCTGAATGACCGGGTTCGAAAAGTGGAGGCCTCTACCGGCATCATCACGACGGTCGCAGGGGACGGGACCCCGGGTTATAGCGGCGACGACGGTCCGGCGACCGCCGCAGAGTTCTACTGGCCTTGGGCAGTTGCACTGGATGTTGACGGCAATCTCTACGTTGCAGATGCCGCCGATGAACACATAAGGAGGGTTGATGCTGGAACCGGGATCATCACCACAGTTGCCGGCGATGGAATCCCAGGCTATAGCGGAGACGGAGGCCCGGCGGTCAATGCCGATCTCAATGATCCATCAGGATTGGCGCTGGATGCTTTAGGAAATCTATATATCGCGGATACCCAGAACAGCCGCGTTCGCATCGTGCGGCCGCATGCGGTGATCGCGACCATAACGACGCTCACCGCAATACCAACAACCCTGCCCGTCGGCCAGTCCGTGACGCTCACCGCAACCGTAACCGCGGCCAGCGGAGGCACACCGGCAGGAACCGTCACTTTCTACAACGGAACCTACCTCCTCGGGACCGCAACCTTGAGCGACAGCGGAGAGGCGTCGACAACGTTGACGCTGGGGCAGGGAAGTTACTCCATCACCGCAAGCTACAGCGGTTCCACAACCGATGCGCCCTCGCAATCCGACCCTCCCGTCATTGTCACGGTAGAAGGCATCGCAACCACCACCTCACTCACCACTTCCGCAACGAGCCTGACCGCCGGCCAGACACTGACGCTCACTGCTACGGTGACCGCTATCAGCGGCGCTACGCCCACCGGGCCGGTCGCGTTCTTCAATGGCACAGCTTTGCTGGGGAATGGGTCCCTGAGCGGCACCGGCGTTGCGATGCTGGTGCTGACGCCTGCCGCGGGCACATATTCCATCACCGCAAGTTATAGCGGCAGCCTTACGGACGACGCGTCAGTCTCTTCGGCGATTACCGTAACCGTAACCAGTGGCACAACAACTTCTCCGAACATCTATACGGTGGCCGGCGACGACCTCAACACCTACGGTGGCGATGGTGGATTGGCGACCAGCGCTGGATTGTTCAATCCAAACGATGCCATTCTGGACGCAGCCGGAAACCTGTATATCGCCGACACGATGAACAATCGAGTCCGCAGGGTAGACGCCGTGACGGGAATCATCACCACCGTCGCGGGCAATGGCGTCGCAGGCTATGGCGGGGATGGCGGGCCGGCAACAAGCGCTGAACTCTACAGCCCGATGACTGTCACCTTCGACTCGGCGGGAAATCTCTACATAGCGGACTTCGGCAACAATCGCGTTCGGGAGGTGAATGCTGCCACAGGAGCTATCACCACCGTCGCCGGCAATGGAAGCTCAACCTTCGGCGGGGATGGAGGACCGGCGACCGGCGCCGGCATCAACGGCCCATACATCGTCGTGTTCGATGCGACAGGCGATTTCTATATCGATGCTTCTTTCGACAGTTGTATCCGGAAGGTAACTGCCGCAACAGGCATCATCTCCACCATTGCTGGAAATGCAAACGTAACCGCGGGATATGGCGGCGATGGAGGCCCCGCGGTTGACGCCTTGTTGAATTTTCCCTATGGGATGGCGATGGACGCCTCTGGAGACCTCTATATCGCCGACACCTCCAACAACCGCATCCGGAAGATTGCCGCGTCCACGAGTATCATCACCACCGTAGCCGGAAACGGTATCCAGGGTTACAGCGGGGATGGAGGGCTGGCAGCCGATGCAGAGTTTTATTCGGTTACCGGGATAGCTTTCGACGCCGCTGGAGACCTGTATATCGCGGATGCGAACAACAGTCGCATCCGCACCGTGAATGCTGCAACCGGAATCATTACCACCGTTGCGGGGGATGGCACTGCCGGTTTCAGCGGCGATGGAGGACCAGCGACAAGCGCCCAATTGAGCTTCCCCTCCGGTGTATCGATCGATCCGGCGGGAAACTTCTATATCGCCGACAACGATAACCAACGCATTCGCTTCGTAGGCCCTCCACCGAATTTCTCCTCGGTGGCCACGACCACCACTCTCACGGCCTCGGCAACTTCGCTAACTGTCGGCCAGACGCTGACGCTTACTGCCACTGTTACGGCGGTGAGCGGCGCCACACCAACCGGGACGGTCACTTTCTTAAACGGCACAACTTCGCTGGGCAGCGGATTGCTCAATAGCAGCGGCGTGGCAACCCTCACGCTGACGCCTGCCGTTGGCAGCTACTCCATCACCGCCGGCTATGGCGCGACAGCCGGCGACGAATCCTCGGTCTCTTCGCCGCCTTTATCGGTAACCGTGAGCGCCGCCTCGACGACCACAACACTCACCGCCTCGGCATCAACATTGACCGCCGGCCAGACGCTGACGCTCACTGCCACTGTGACCGCGGCCAGCGGCGCTGCGCCCACCGGAACCGTTACCTTCTTGAACGGCACAGCCTCTCTTGGCACTGGATCGCTGACTACCAACAGTGTGGCCACATTGACGCTAACGCCAGCCGTGGGCGCCTATTCCATTACCGCCAACTATGGCGGCAGCGCAACGGATAGTTCTTCGGTTTCCTCGCCGCCGCTCGAAGTAACGGTCACCAGCCCGCCGCCAAATTCCCCTGATATTTATACCTTTGCCGGCGATGGCGTCATGGGTTACAACGGCGACGGAGAGCTGGCGACCAGCGCCGAACTGAATGGATCCGTGCAGATGGCGATGGATACCGCCGGAAATGTTTATCTCGCAGACTCAAGCAATCATCGTATCCGCAAAGTGTTTGCTTCCACGGGCACCATCGCCACGGTCGCAGGCAATGGCACATCGGGGTATAGCGGTGACGGAGGGCCGGCAACCGATGCCGAACTGATCAATCCATACGGAATTGCAGTCGATGTTGCCGGGAATCTTTATATCTCAGACACCGAAACCTTCACCATCCGGAAGGTGGACGCCGCCACAGGCACGATCTCCACTATCGTTGGTACCGGAATCCAATATCAAGGAAATGAAATTTGCGGAAGCGGCTTGGCGACCAGCGTTGAAATTGACAGTCCAGGAGCGATCGTCTCGGATGCTGCCGGAAACATTTATTTTGTGCTGGGCAGTGTCATTTGCAAGGTGGAAGCCGCAACAGGAATGATCTCCAGAGTTGCGGGCAATGCGGCGGACGGCTTCGGATACAACGGCGACGGAATACTGGCGACCAGCGCGGAGCTTAACTTTCCCCAAGCAATATACTTGGACGCTTCAGGAAACATCTTTATCGCGGACACAATTAATGAGCGTGTACGGAGAGTCGATGCTGGTACCGGCATCATTACCACCGTGGCAGGTGATGGCGGCGGAGGGCCGGACGGTGGATACAGTGGAGATGGAGGGCCGGCAACGAGTGCGGAAATATCCGACCCCGCGGGCGTGGCAGTAGACGCAGACGGAAATCTCTTTGTCTCATGCGTATCGACATGGCGAGTTCCCGACGGCTCGCGCGTCCGGCGAGTGGATGCGGTAACGGGCATTATTACCACCTATGCCGGCAACGGAACCCTGGGCTTTAGCGGGGATGGAGGGCCAGCGAACCTGGCCGAACTCTCAGGCCCATCAGGGTTATTGGTGGATGCTGAAAACAACCTGTACATCGCAGACGCCAATACGAGTAATCGCGTCCGGATTGTGGGTCAGAAGCCGGTCTATCTTGGCGCGGCAACAACAACCACTCTCACCTCATCTTCTGACCCATCGATCTTCGGATCAAATGTCACATTCACAGCCGCGGTGGCCGGTTCTGTGAGTACTTTAACGGGAACTGTCTCCTTTTATGACGGCACGAATCTGCTTGAGTTGGCAGCCCTTGCATCCGGCGCAGCCAGCTATTCCACCAGTTCCTTGAGCGTTGGGCCGCATAACATCACTGCGGTTTACGCCGGCGGCGGTGGGTTCGCCGCGAGCACATCAAATGTTGTCGCTGAGAACATCATCCTGGTTGACTTCACCATCTCTGCCGCGCCTCCTTCGTTTACCGTCTACACCGGCGAAGCCGCAACCTACACAGTGACCATCACGCCCGGTACAGGCTTCAATTTGCCGGTGGCGCTCACTTGCTCCCAGGCGCCTGCTAATACCGTCTGCACCTTCTCGCCGGTCAGCGTCAACGGCGCCCCGTGGAGTTCGACCCTGGTTGTGCAGACCAGCGCGCCCAGTCCATCCGCAGCGGCATCCACTTTCTCTAGGAGAGCCCCATTTGTGGCGCTTGCAGGCCTTTTGCTGCTCTTCATCCCCCGCCGCCTTCGCCGCCTCACCGGCTGGCCTCTGTTTCTGACCATCTTCGCGGCCCTCGCTGCCGGAGCGGCAATCGCCGGATGTGGCGCGCCCGGCCCTTTAACCGCAGGCACACCGATTGGCGCTCAATCCATTACCATCACTGCGACAGCAACCAGCGGATCGCAAACACTCACCCATGCAACAACAGTTACTTTGAACGTGAATTCGCTCTTCTAAAGCAATTCGGCTCCAATTCTGGGCAATAAGCGTGGGCGAGATTGACCGAATCAAGAGCCGAGAAATTTTCTCGCCCAATTTGGTTGTTCCGCATTGCCGATTGCCTCTTGGAATCACTGGCACCTGCAAAATCCCCAGAGTAGAATGAGGGCGCGGAAGCTTTGGTGACGCCGGGCCTGTTTCTTCTTAAAAATGCAGGGTAGTTCATTGAAGAACGCAATCCATGTCGCTGCCCTGAGCCTGTTTCTTTCGGCTTCAATTGCGTGCGCTCAGCGTACTGCCACCACGACAACGCTGGCCGTGACTTCGAGCGGCAACCCGGCGACCTCGGTCGCGCCTGGAACCCCGATCACGTTGACAGCAACGGTCCTGGCCGGGAACACGGCAGTTACGCCGGGACAGGTAAACTTCTGCGACGCCGCAGCCAAATACTGCACCGATATTCATCTTCTGGGGATGGCTCAGTTGATCCAGTCCGGCCCGGGTGAGGGAACTGCGACATTGACCTTCTATCCCGTCGCGGGAGTTCACAGCTACAAGGCAGTCTTTCTGGGAACCACTACGTATGCTGGCAGTTCCTCAAGCCCCATTCCCCTAACCGTAATCGGGAACTA
This sequence comes from Occallatibacter sp., assembly GCA_050013735.1. GTDB lineage: Bacteria > Acidobacteriota > Terriglobia > Terriglobales > Acidobacteriaceae > Telmatobacter. The sequence goes on along the minus strand of JBEKEQ010000005.1, from coordinate 22,955 downwards.
TCCCACGACGACCACCATCGCGCAAAGCGGAGGCCCTGGCGACTATACGCTCACGGCCACGGTCACCGGGCAAAACGATCTACCTCCTTCCGGTGCGGTCTCGTTTCTTGATACCACCAACGCGAACTATCCGCTGGCGACGGCGGAACTGACTCCTGAAACAGGCCCCTCCGGAATCAATTTACTCAATTCCTGGAACCTGACCTCGGACACCACTTTGTGGAAGAACTTTCCCACCGGCGACATTAGGGTCAGTGTGGTCACCGGAGACTTCAATGGTGACGGCAAACTGGACATGGCTGTTCTTTGGGTCCTTTACGTCAATTGCAACGCTAACGAATGTCCCGCGGAAAGCGAGTTGGATATTCTTCTCGGTAACGGCGACGGCACATTCACCGCTGCGCCGCCAGCCGTGCCGCTTAACAAAGGCATCTTTGTCGACACTGTGGTGGCAGGGGATTTCAATGGCGACGGCAAGCAGGACCTCGCCCTCCAGCTCGGCAATCCGAACAGCGATATCACACCTCCCATATCGTTCCAGGTGCTGCTGGGCAATGGAGACGGCACGTTCACTTCGCTGCCGTCCTTTCCGACCCCAGGAAGCACTTATGGAACTCTACTGGGGACGGGTGACTTTAACGGCGACGGCAAACCGGACCTGGCGATTGCGCTCGACGTTGACTTGGGCCCGAACTCTCAGGGAGCAATAAACAACGACCTGTATATCGTTACTTACCTGGGCAACGGAGATGGGACCTTCCAGCCGCCCTGGACGAGCCCCCTGCTGCTTTCGGATGTCGATATCAGCATTTCCAATTTCGCAATAGCCGACTTCAACGGGGACGGCAACCTCGATATTGCCATGGCGAACGATTACGACACCGTGATTGTGATGCAAGGAAATGGGGATGGAACTTTCAAGCAACTTTCCCAGGCTCCCGCAACAGGCAACGGTCCGTTGGCATTGGCCGTCGCGGATTTCAATGAGGACGGCATTCCCGATCTGGCTACCGCAAATTCAAACGACAACACCGTCACCGTCCTGCTGGGCAAGGGAGACGGAACATTTACCGCGGCGCCGGTGAGCCCACCCACGGGCCCGGTTCCCGTCTCCATTGCCGTAGGCAACTTTAGCAAGTACGGCACGGCCGATCTGGCAGTCGCAAATTTTCAAAATTCGGCGTCCGTGCTTCTGGGCAACGGCGATGGCACCTTCGGCGTGTTGCCTGATGTTCAGGCGGGCGTGTCTCCCGTCTCTATCGATGTCGGCGACTTCACCGGAAACGGCTTGTCTGATTGGGCTGTTGGGGAAGTTGTAGGCAATCAAGCCTCGCCCGCGGACGTTGACGTTCTTATCGACCAGTTCAACGGGTTCATGTCGACCGCCACGGTTACCGGCATCTCGCCAGTGGGCACCGGCATCCACCTCGTTGATGCCAGCTATGCCGGCAACAGCGTCTATAGCGGCAGCCTCTCCGGCACTACACCGCTGGAGGCGGAACGGGTAGCCACGACGCTGGCTGTGACCGCGACTTTGACTGGCGGCCAGTTGCTTTTGACGGCCACGGTCAGTCCCTCGTCGGCACAGGGTCACACTCCCACTGGGACCATAAACTTCTCAAGCGGCAACACCAATCTGGGATCAAGCACGATTTCAAACGGTGTGGCCACGCTGACTGTCAGCAGTCTGCCTCCGGGAGCGAACAGCGTTACTGCCGTCTATCCAGGCGACACCAATTTCGCCGGCTCTACAGCCTCTGCGGCCATCATCACCGCGGACTTCACCATCTCCGCCGCGCCGGCTTCGCAAACCGTCTATACGGGGCTTTCGGCATCCTACACCGTAACCGTCACGCCCAGCGCGGATTTCAACCTGCCGGTCGCTCTCAGTTGCTCGCAATTGCCGGCAAATACTACCTGCAGCTTCTCGCCGGCCGGCGTCACCGGCGGCAGCGGAACTGCGATCTTGGTTGTGCACACCAGCGCGCCCAGCCCCTCCGCAGCGACGTCTGCCTTGTCCCTGAGAACTCCATTTGCCCTTGTAGCAGGCCTCATTCTGATGTTTATCCCCCGCCGCCCGCGGCGCCGCACCGGCTGGCCCTTGCTCTTGATGCTCCTCGCGGCCCTTGCGGCCGGGGCGGCAATCGCCGGATGCGGCGCGCCCAAACTGCTATCGCTTGGTACGCCCGTTGGCGCACAAACCATCACAGTCAACGGCACCGCGACCAACGGATCCCAGACACTCACACACGCAACGACTGTGACTTTGAACGTTAACTCGCTCTTCTAACTGGAAGCTATACAATGTTACGAGGCAAACCGATGCTCATTTCCATACGATCGAATGCCAGACGGCTAACCCGCCAAATGGCAATACTGGCGACAGGTCTGCTTGCCTGCGCAGCGCAAGCGCAGGTGGTTCCATCGGCCATAGGTCCTGGGCGCTCACTATGGCTGGGAGCGGAATACTCCAATATCAATGCGAGTTTTCCCTATCAAAGCAATCAGCGGCTCTGGGGAATCGGCGGCTTTGCGGACTATCATTTCACCGGCCATATCGCCGTCGAGGGGGAAGCGCGCTTTCTGCGCTTTAACAGCTTCTACGGCGAAACCGAGGACAATTACCTGGCCGGCCCGCGTTACATGATCAGAACCTTCCACAAACTGCAGCCGTATGCTCAGTGCCTGGTAGGCGAAGGCAAAATTCAATATCCGTTCCAGATCGGCACCGGAAGCTACCTGACCCTTGCTCCGGGCGGAGGCGCAAACTACCGCCTCAGTCGCAAATGGATTGTGCGTGGTGAATACGAGTACCAGATGTGGCTCAATTCGCCCGGCGTCGCCAACGAGCCGAGCCACGAGCTCACGCCCAGCGGCTTTCACGTCGGCATTGCATACCGGCTGCTTGGCCGATAGTTCAGGACCTGTAGCCCGCCCTCGCGCCTGACGTAATTACACCTTTGCGTGCATGCTGGGCCAGTCGGCGCGGCGGTGCTCCCTGAACGCCTGTACGCCTTCCTTGAAGTCCTCAGTGGAACGCTGCTGCGCGTTCACCTCAATGGCGTCCTCAATCTCCTCGTCCAGCCTGCGCTTGGCATGCTTTGAGAGCAGCCGCTTCACTGCCTGCATCGCCTGAGGGCTGTTCAGCAGCAGCGTCTGGGCCAGCGCATGGGCTGAGGGCATCAGGTCGTCGTGTTCCACAATCTGGGTTACCAGCCCTAGTTGCATGGCTTCCTGGGCCTTCAGGATCTTTCCTGAGAGCAACAGCTCGCGTGTGCGCAGCTCGCCCACCTGGCGAATCAGGAACGAAGCCACGATGGCCGGTACGAATCCCACCCGCACCTCGGTATAACCGAATTTGGCTTCAGGCGCTGCCAGCGTGAAGTCGGGGATGGTGGCCAGCGCCATGCCGCCGGCGATCGCCGGGCCGTTCACTGCCGAAATAATCGGCTTGGGGAAGTCGTAAAGCGTGCGCAGCACATGGGCCATGTTTTCCGAGTCGCGTCGATTCTCCAATGGCGTGCTGGCGTTAATGGTCTCCAGATGCTCCATGTCCAGACCGGAGCAGAAGGCCGGCCCAGCTCCGGTCAATATCACCACGCCGCAGTCGCATTTCTCGGCCTCGTGCAGGGCCGCGGTCAGCTCTTCAATCAGCGCCGGACTCAGCGCGTTGCGCTTCTCGGGCCGGTTCAGGGTAATCGTCTTCACTCCGTTTCTGGATTCGGTAAGGATGTGCTGGAAGCGGGACATGAACTTCTCCTTGAGCAAACGGCCGCGCAATCCTTCTCGCGGGGGAAGAATCTATCCTAACCCAGACCGTCCACTGGACGGTAGACCATCCAAGTCACTCTCCGCCTACGTGTGGCATACTGGCGGCATCATGTTCGTCGAGATATGGGAACACCTGCAGGGTTACGACAAGTGGATTCAAACGGAGGCGACGATCAAATCATCCAGCCTCGCGGAAGCGGAAATCGGTAAGGTTCGTAATACCCGCCAGATGGACGGCCAACCCGTTGACGAATGGAGATCCACTTCCGTACTTTCGTGGACCGACCTGTCCGGCAAAACGCAGGAAGCTGCGTACTCCGTAGATGAGGACTCCCCGCTGTTCCAGATGTACGACGGGCAGAGGGTCACTATTCGCTACAACCCGGCAAGTGCAGATCAGTTTTATCTTCGAGGCGTTTCTCAGTCCAAGGCGCACACATGGTTCAAGAAGACGATGATCTTTCTTCAGAATGGTCTTATGGGTCACTGAGCTCGCAATGTCTGAGCTAAAGGCTGAAAACTGATGGCCCAAAGCTGCCTCTTCACAGCCCCAGCTCCCCCGCCCGCTTCTTCATTGCCTCAATGCAGAAACCAATGTGCGCGTCCAACTCCACTCCCAGTTCCGCCGCGCCCTGAATCACGTCCGCCCGGTTCACGCCACGGGCAAATGCCTTGTCCTTCATCTTTTTGCGCACGCTGGCAACTTCCACATCGGCAATCGCCTTGGTGGGCTTGACCAACGCGCACGCGGTCAGGAAGCCGGCCAGCTCGTCGCAGGCAAACAGAGCCTTGGCCAAATGCGTCTCCCGCGGCACGCCGGAGTATTGCGCGTGTCCTAGGATGGCGGTGCGCAATTCCGCAGGCCAGCCCAGCCGCTCCAGCTCCCGCACGCCGACAAACGGATGTTCTTCCAGTGACGGGTGGCGCTCGTAGTCGAAGTCGTGCAGCAGGGCAGTGGTCGAGTAACGCTCCACCAGCGCGTCACGGTCCGGCCCAGTCAATCCCAGCCGGTCGGCCTCCGCCTCGCCACAGGCGGTTACGCATGCCTCCACGGCCAGGGCATGTTTGCGCAGGCTCTCGCCCTGGGTCCACTCCGTCAACAGTTGCCACGCCTCGGCGCGGCCAAAGTTTGTTCCGTCGCTCATCTTTTTTCTTTTTTCTCCGTGTTGATCAATTTGGTTCGGTTTTCTTCGGTTATTTTGGGATATGATGGTTGAATCTTAGGTTTGACCCTAAGTTTGTACTTGACAATTATGGTTCACTTCCCCCAAAGTAACCCATATCGCGGTAATTGTGGTGCTGAAGAGCATCGCAGAGAACCTGCTCTGGCTCTCCGCACACATCCCATGGCTAACACTCTCGAATGCGTGGAGACACGCGAGGTCGTTCGGTGTGAGCACTGCAGGTTGATGCAGTATAGAACTGCCAACTCCCTGTGCAGACGATGCCACAGGCCCCTCGATATCGAGGAACCTGTGCAACTGGCCCCTCAGTTGGTGGAAACCCAGTCCGTTCCGGCTTCGGCTGAGGCCGGGTTGCAGGTCGCCGCACTGGTGCGCGAGGTTCGCCGCGCGCGCCACATGAGCCAGCGTCAACTGGCGGGGCGCATGCAGGTGCCCCGAACGTATATTTCCAAGATTGAAAACGGCAAAGCGATCCCGACATTGGGCTCGTTGGAGCGGCTGGCCAAAGCACTGCAAGTGGACGTTCGCCAGCTCATCCGCGACTCCCGCAGTCGGCGCGATGAGGAAGTCGCCTCCCTCCTCGCCGATTCCTTCCTGGCCGAGATTGCGGCCCTGCTCCCCCAACTGGACCAGCTCAAGCGCACACTGATTTATGGCGCGGTGCGCGACGCAGCTCTGGGGCGTCGGCGCACTGCATAGTATCGCCTGGCTTCGGGCGTCAGGTTGTCCTCGGCATGATCGCCAACGGATGGTGGGGCTCATAGAGCCCCAGGCTGCCACCACCGGGTAGGGGAAGGGTAGTGGTCACGCCCCACCGGGCCTCCTGAAACGCGGTGCAGACAACCCCATTTGCCGCCAATGCCTCAACGGTCGAGTGAAGTTCGTCGCACAGCAGGTAGACCACGGCCGACAGAAGCCCATGCCCGGCCGCTGGCTGCACAGGTTCCTTGTCCGCAGGATGTACGGCAAGCTCCGTGGGTGGGAGGGCGAAGATGAGCCAGCCGTGTCCGGCATCCACAAAGGGCCATTCCAGCACGTCGCGCAGGAACGCCCGGTCGGCTTCCGGGTCGCGGCTGTAGAGCAGAAGATGCGCGCCATGAATCATGGGCGAATTCTAATCCAAATCTGCGCAAGAGCCGTCAGGAATCGTCAGATCTGCTGATGAAATGTTACAGTCAGCAGTCATTACGGCGGTGTGATTGCGGAGCACCGGCGCTTGTGCTAGGGTCGATGGTGCGGCACCTTCGCTACTGGCGGGGAACGGTTCCGCGCCGCGGTTCTGCTGAGTTGAGGGGCGATGCCGCTCTCATTCCACCCGGGCCGGACTGCCACAACCGGAATCTCAACCGCCGGCATCGAACATTGAATGCTCCCTGGGCGCTGAGTTGAGAGCCCGAATGCAATCAAGAGGCGAGTCTTGTATCCATCTGGCACCCTGCGCATTGATGAGCTGTCGGCGGAAGAGCGCGCCGTGTATGCGACGCTGAAGCCCGAAAGCCTTCCCCAGCATGTGGCCATCATCATGGACGGCAACGGCCGCTGGGCAGGCCGCCGTTCGCTCAAGCGCTTCCTGGGGCACCAGCAGGGCGCCCGAAGCGTGCAACTGGTCACTGAAACCGCCTCTCGCATCGGATTGCCCTGGCTCACCCTCTACGCCTTTTCGTTGGAAAACAACCTGCGCCGCCCCCGCGCCGAGGTCAGCTTCCTCATGCGCCTGCTCAGGAGCTATCTGGAGAGCAACCTCCAGCGCATGATGGACAACAACGTGCGCATCCGCTACATCGGCCGCACCCAGGAGCTGCCCCCCGAGGTTCAGGACAAGATGGCCTGGGCCGCGGAGGCCACGGCGCGCAACACCGGCACCACGCTCACCCTGGCCCTGAACTACGGCGGACGCTCGGAGCTGGTGGACGCCTTCCGCGCCCTGGCCGCCGAGATAAAGCTTAAGCAGACCGGCCCCGGCCGCATTACCGAGGAGGACATTCACCGTCATCTCTACACGGCCCACATGCCCGACCCCGACCTGCTCATTCGCACCTCGGGCGAGATGCGCCTTTCAAACTACCTCCTCTGGCAAATCGCCTATACCGAGCTGCTGGTTACTGAGCGCCTTTGGCCGGACTTCCGCGGAATCCACCTGCTTGAAGCCATTGCCGACTTCCAACGCCGCGAGCGCCGCTACGGCGGGCTGAGCGATGGCTCCGGCGAAGTGGAAGAGGATGCGGAACAGATCAGAATCGCGGCCAGCTGAGCGCCGGGGCAGTTCGACTTTCCGCGCTCTTGCGAAATGCACCGGAATTCAAAGGAAATACGACTGAATCGACGGTTCAATTCCCGCCGCGAAGATCACTCCGCATGCACAGCCCCCGCCCCCGCAGTGTATTCTCAAGCCATTCATGAAACGAATTCTGACCGCCCTCGTGCTCATTCCGCTGGCCCTCGCGCTGCTGTTCTTAGGGCCGCTTTGGCTGGTCGCGTTGGCTTCAGCGGCGGTGGCTGTTGCGGCTGGCTGGGAGTTTCTAGGCCTGGCACAACTGAACGGGGCCAGGCCGCCGCGCATCGCCGTCCTGGTGGCCATTCTGGCGCTCTTTGCCTCCGTATACGAGTGGCCAGATCAAGTCGCTGCAGCACTCGGCTTCCTGTGCCTTGCTCTGCTGGTGTATTGCACCTTCAGTTCTCCCGTTGAACGGGTGATGGCCGATGCATCGTCTTCGATCTTCTGCCTGTTCTATGCCGGATTTACCCTGACCGCCTTGCCCGCCCTGCGCGCGGAGCCCAACGGGCCTTCGCTGCTGGTCTTTTTAATGTGCGTCGTATGGGCAGGAGACATTGTCGCGCTTTACGTTGGCAGCGCATGGGGCCGGCACAAGATGACGCCTTCGCTGAGCCCCAACAAGAGCTGGGAGGGCGCCGCGGGTTCGGTCGCCGGTAGCCTGCTGGTCGCCGGCGGTTTATTTGCACTGGCTGCCTGGCTTGGCCAGTGGGATTCCGCCCGGCTCTCCTACCCCGAGGACATTTGGTATTGGCTGGTGTTGGCTGCCGTAGTCAACGCGGCTGCGCAGGTGGGAGATTTGGCAGAGTCCGCGCTCAAGCGTTCGGCCGGGGTCAAAGACTCTGGCACCCTGCTGCCCGGCCATGGCGGAGTTCTCGACCGCACCGACGCCCTGCTCCTGGCGGCCCCGGTTCTGTGGTTCGTCCAGCTCATTCACCAGCGATTCTAAGCATTCGCCCACTTCAATCGTAGCCATACCCCGTTCAAACGCGACACGCCGCTGGGATTTACCATGAACATGACGGGAGCACCTGTATCAACTTGAAAAAGCTCGCCATTCTCGGTTCCACCGGCTCCATCGGCCAAAGCACCCTCTCCATCGTTGAGCAGTTCCCCGACCGTTACTCGGTCGCCGCGCTCGCCGCCGGGCGCAACCTCGACCAGGCCTTCGAACAAACCGTCCGCTGGCGCCCACAGATTGTCTCTCTGGCCACTGAAGAGTTCGCCGCGCAGTTGGCCTCCCGCCTCCGACAGGCCGGCGTCACCGGCGTGGAAGTGGTTCACGGCACCGCGGGCACTGTCGCCTGCTCCACGCTTCCCGAAGCGGACTTTGTGGTTTCGGCCATCGTCGGCGTAGCCGGCCTGGAGGCGACCCACGCGGGCATCGTGGCCGGCAAACCCGTCGGCCTGGCCAACAAAGAGTGCATGGTCGCCGCCGGAGAAATCCTCACCGCGGCCGCGCGTCAGCGCAACGTCCCCATCCTGCCCATTGACAGCGAACATAATGCCGTCCATCAATGTCTTCGCGTCGGCACGCACGCTGAAGTCAAGACCATCTGGCTCACCGCCTCAGGCGGTCCATTCCGCCAGCTTCCGCTCAATCAATTTGCCAACATAACCCCCGAGCAGGCGCTCAAGCATCCCACCTGGGTCATGGGCCGCCGCATCACCATCGATTCGGCCACCATGCTCAACAAGGGCCTTGAAATCATCGAGGCTTGCCGGCTCTTCGACGTACCGCCCAGCCAGGTCCGCGTCACCGTTCACCCTCAGTCCACGGTTCACTCGCTCGTAGAGTACGTGGACGGCTCCATCTTGGCGCAGATTTCCGTCACCGATATGCGCCTGCCCATCCTCTATGCGCTGGCCTGGCCGGAGCGTCCTGCCTCCACCCTCACGTTTGACCTTGCCGCCCTGCGCCATCTGGACTTCGAGCCGCCCGACTTTGAGCGCTTTCCCTGTTTGCGGCTGGCGTACGAAGCCGCAGAAAAGGGCGGTGCCCACTCCATCGCCCTGAATGCGGCTGACGAGGTGGCCGTCGAGGCATTCCTCGACCGGCGCATCCCGTTCATGGGCATTCCGCGTACAATTGAAAAGGTGCTTGCATCCACGCCTGAGGCGCATCCGGCCACCATTGCGGAAGTGCTAGCCGCCGACCGGGAGGCACGTCAAACAGCCCACGAGCTTTTGATTTGAGGCCGGCGTCGAGCATTGCTGAGGAAATAGCCAGACATCTATGCATGAATTCCTAGTTTCAGTCGCTTCTTTTATCGTCCTCGTCGGCGTCATGGTGGTGGTCCATGAATTTGGCCATTTCGCCATCGCCAAGCTCTTCGGCGTTCGCGTCGAGTCGTTCTCCGTCGGCTTTGGGCCGCGCCTCTTCGGCGTCACATTCGGAGAAACTGAATACAAGGTCTGCCTTCTTCCCCTGGGCGGCTTTGTCAGGATGACCGGCGAAGCGCCGGAGCAAAATCTTGAAGCGCCGGGCAAGCAGCCTGAAGTTCTGGCAGACGATCCCGGAGCCCTCACCTCCCATCCCCGTTGGCAGCGCATGCTAATCGGCCTTGCCGGACCCACGGCCAACTTCATTCTGGCCTTCGTGCTCATGTTTTTTTACTTCGCCGCCATCAACGAAGTCCCCTCCGTTGAGGTCACTGCCACCACCATCGAATGGGTGATCCCCGGCTCGCAGGCCGCCCAGGCTGGCCTCCAGCCCGGCGACGTCATCCGCCGTTTCGACAACCAGGACAACCCCTCCTGGGAAGTGGTCGCCGAGCGCGCCAATATCAACCTCAATCAAACCGTGCCCGTTTCAGTGTTGCGCGGCGGCAATCCGGTCGCGCTCTCTCTTCATATTCCCTCCGAATTGAAGGGAGACGATCTGGCTGGAATGCTGCCCCAGTTTCTTCTGGGGCCCATCGGCGTAGAGCAGGTGCAGTCCGGTACTCCGGCTGACCAGGCCGGCCTTCGCGCCGGTGATGCAATCCAGTCCGTGGATGGTCACGCCTTCCATACCGTCACCACACTGCTTGCATACATGCAAAGCGGCGAAGGCAAACCCGTCTCGTTGCAGGTGCTTCGCAACGGTTCCACGCTGTCTATGACCGCGCAGCCGGCCAAGCTTGACGGCGCCGGCTACAAGCTGGGATTCATCAACCGTCCCCCACCCTACCGCGATGATCCGCTCCCGCTCAACAAGGCGGCAGCCAAATCCACAGCCTTCTGTGCCGACAACTCCACGCTCATCGTGGAAGTGCTGCGAAGGCTCTTTACTCGCCAGGTTTCGGCAACTCAGCTCTCCGGTCCGGTCGGGATTGCCCGCATGGCCGGCGAAGCTGCGGAGATGAAGGGTTGGTCACCAAAGTTCATTCTGGCCAGCGAAATCAGCCTCAACCTGGGCATTCTCAACCTGCTGCCATTCCCAATCCTCGACGGCGGCATGATCTTCCTGCTGCTCATTGAGAGCCTGTTGCGCCACGACATCAGCATCAACGTCAAAGAGCGCATCTACCAGGCCGCATTTGTGGTCATCATCGCCTTTTTCGCTTTCATCATCTTCAACGACGTAACCAAACTGCCCATCTTTACGCACGTGAAACCGTAAAAGCAGTGGTTAGTGGACAGTGGTTGGTGGTAAGAACGGAAGTGGAAAGATGGTAAAGTCCTTTCGCGATCTGATGGTTTGGCAACGGGCAATGCAATTGACGCTCACGATCTACAGGCTCACGCAGGGCTTTCCGCGTGAGGAAGCTTATAGGCTTTGCGGTCAGCTAAGACGCTCGGCCGTCTCCATTCCCAGCAATATCGCAGAAGGGCAGGCAAGACTGGGCACCGGCGAGTTCCGCCAATTCCTGGGAATCGCGCGCGGCTCTAACGCCGAATTGCAAACGCAACTTGAAATAACTCGCGGCCTTGGTTAGAGCGAAGAGAAGATGATAGCTGAGGCCGAAGGGCTTTCCCTTGAGGCAGGCAAAATGATCAACGCGATTCTCCAGTCCCTAAATGCGCCACCACTAACCACTTACCACTAACCACTGTCTTTATGCCTGTCACCACCGAAGTCCGCGTCCGCTACGCTGAAACCGACCAGATGGGCATTGTCTACTATGCCAACTACCTGGTCTGGTTTGAGATTGGCCGCGTGGAGCTGTTGCGCTCCCTCGGCCTTGCCTACAGCCAGCTGGAAATCGATCATCAGTGCATTTTGCCGGTGGTCGAAGCTACTTGCCGCTATCGCGCCCCGGCTCGCTACGACGATCGGATTCTCATCGAAACCCGTCCCGCGCTCCTGCGCAACTCCGTGCTCAAGTTCGCTTATCGCATCCTGCGCAAGGCTCCCGAAGGCGAAGAGCCCACGCTCCTTGCTGAGGGAGAAACGGTGCATGTTGTCTGCGACGACCAGTTGAAGAAGAAGCCACTCCCCGAGCACTACGCCGCGGCTTTGCGAGCCATGATGGCAGAGGAGTAAACGGGCTGCCCGCTTAGCGTGTCACAACCGCAATCGCAAACCCGTCATAGCCCTTCGCGCCGACCGTTTGCAACACTGTAGCGCTCAACCGCGCCTCCGCGGCCATCAGCTCCGTAAAGCGCCTCACCCCTTGCACCAACGGATCTCGGCTTTTGGCGTCAATCACCTCTCCCTCGCGCACCACGTTGTCGGCAACAATCACCGTTCCAACCCGCGACAGCCTCAACGCCCACTCCAGGTAGTTCGGGTAGCCTCCCTTGTCGGCATCGATAAAGATCAAATCGAAAGGCGCAGCGCCGCTCTTTTCCAGCGATTGCAGGCTATCGAGCGCCCGTCCCACGCGCAGATCCACGCGATCCAGCACCCCCGCGTTGCGAAGGTTCTCGCGTGCCACCTCAGCGTGGTGCGGGTCGTATTCCAGCGTCACAACGCGGCCGCCCCCAGGCAACGCTCGCGCCAGCCAAATGGTGCTGTAACCGCCCAGCGTGCCGATCTCCAAAATGCGCCGCGCTCCGCCGATGCGCGCCAGCAGGTGCAGAAATTTTCCCTGCAGCCTTGAAACGTCGATGGCCGGAAGGCCGGCCTTCCGGTTCACTTCGAGCGCCGCATCCAGCTTTTCATCGCCTGCAATCAGCAGGTCGCAAAAATACTCGTCCACCTGCGCCCACAGGTTCTGCATATCTCACTCCTTGTTTTTGAAGCCGGCTACTTGTCCCGCGCCACCACGAAATCAGGCACCCAGAGCAGGGCGCGCTTGAATTCGGAGTCGGGCAGCGAAGCCAGTGCCTGCCGGCTCTGCTCAGCGTAGCGGTCGGCCACGCTCATGGCATACTCCACCGAGCCGTTGCGTACTAGAATCTTCTGAATCTGCTCGCGGCTTGAGTTCTCAAAGCTCCGGTCATCCAGCACCCGCTGGATGGTCTGCCTGTCTGCCGCCGTTCCGTGGTCGAAGGAGTGGATCACCGCGAGCGTGGCCTTGCCCTCGCGCAAATCGCTGGCCACCGGCTTGCCCAGAACCTCTTCGGTCGCCGTCAGGTCGAGCACGTCGTCCACTATCTGAAAAGCCAGACCCACCGCACGGCCGTATGCGCCCAGGCTGTTTTCCACCGGTTCGCTGGCTGCGGCCAGCACCGCGCCCAGCCTCATCGAAACGGAAAACAAACACGCGGTCTTGCGGAAGATCAGGTCGTAGTACTCTGCTTCGCTCACTGCCTTGCCCAGCTTCTGAATCTGCAGCAGCTCGCCTTCGACCATCTGCTGGGTCAGGCCAATCAGCAGGTCGAGCACGCGCAGGTTTCTCTCTTCCAGCGCCACGCGGAAGGCCTGCATATAAAGCCAGTCGCCGGCCAGCACGCATTTCTCGTTGCCCCACGTGGTGTTGGCAGAGGGGCGTCCGCGCCGCGTGTCAGCGCCGTCGATAATGTCGTCGTGGACCAGTGTCGCGGTGTGCAACATCTCCACCACCGCGCCCAGCCGGATCGCCCCGAAGCCCGAGAACCCCAGCGAGTGCGCTGACAGCAGCAGCAGCGTGGGCCGGATGCGCTTACCGCCGCCCTCCCGCAGGTACTCGGCGATCTCGGTGATGGTGCTGACGCTCGATGCGGCGTCGCGGCCCAACTCCTGCTCGATCGCCACAAGGTCGTCCCGCAGCAGATCGAAAACTTCTCTCGCCGTCGCTATCGCCAGTGTGCTCAAAGTTCTCCGGTTCTCGTGCTTGATCGTACCGTACGGCAGCTGCGAAGGTCTCGTTGGCCCAGGGAAGAACTGCCCCACCACCCAGGTCAGTTGGTGCGGTAATTGGTGAACTGCAACTCCAATCCCAGATCCTTGCCCCGTAGCAGCGCGATAATCGACTGCAACTCGTCGCGGTCCTTGCTGCTGACTCTCACTGTATCGCCCTGAATGCTCACTTGCGCTTTCTTTTTTGCGTCCTTCACCAGGCGCACAATCTCCTTCGCCTTTTCCGCGGGAATGCCCTGTTGCAGCTTGATCTTCTGCCGCACACTCTTGCCCGAAGCCTCTTCTACCTTCTCGTACGTTAGATTCTTCAGAGACACGCCGCGCTTCACCAGCTTTTGCCCCAGAATCTCTCGCACCGCCTCAAGCTTGTACTCCCCGGCCGAGGCCAGTTGGATGGCGTCGCTGCCCTCAAGCGTGATCTCCGAATTGGAATCCTTCAGGTCGAAACGCTGCCGGACTTCCTTCAACGCCTGGTCGATGGCGTTTCGAACCTCTTGAAGATCCACCTTGCTCACAATGTCAAACGAATTGTCCTGTGCCATATACTCTTCCCTCAGCCCCCGAAGGGCTGCCTTGTCGATTGCCTCTAACAGTTTCCCACGTCTGGCTGAAGGTGAAACAGCCTGAAGAAGTTTTTCGTGGTTGCTGCGGCGATTTCTTGCTTGTCAACCCGCAAGAGTTCAGCCAGGGCCTCCGCGGTTCGAACAACCCATGCAGGCTCATTGCGCTTGCCGCGATCGGGCGTCGGAGCCAGCCAGGGTGCGTCCGTTTCCACCAGAATCCCATTCAGCGGCAGCCGCGCGGCCACATCGCGCAGCGTCTGGGCCTTGGGATAAGTCAGGTTTCCGGCAAACGAAATCAGAAATCCCAGGTCCAGCGACCGCCGCGCCTGCTCCCATCCGCCTCCGAAGCAGTGCATCACGCCGCCCAGCCCGGTCGCTCGCCAGTGCGCTTCAAGAACTTCGAACAGATCGTCCCATGCGTCAGTCGCGCCGTCTTTCGGCCTGCAATGAATCAGAATTGGCCGCTTGCGCGCGGCTGCAATCTCCAGTTGGCGCGTCAGCCCCTCGCGCTGCACCGCATGCGCCGTGCCCCCATGGTAGTAATCCCCCCCAACCTCTCCGCAGGCAATCACCTCCGGCTCGCTTAGCAGGCTGTCCAGCTTGGCCATCACCACGTCGTCAGCTTCGTGCGTGTTGTGCGGATAGACGCCCGCGCTGGCATAAAGCCGGGGCAACCCAGCGCCGCTTTGGGGCAGGGAATTGAATTCACGACAAACATCCAGCGCCCGGTGCATCCCCTCCGCGTGCTCGCCAATGCCGATGGCCAGCACCGTACCAACCCCCGCTTTCCACGCGCGCCCCAGCATCGCCGCGCGGTCCTCCGCGTAGCGTTCGCTGTCCAAATGTGCGTGGGAATCGATCAGCAAAAGAGGCCTCCAAAATGCATTGCAGAATCCCTTTGGATTCTGCAAGGACGGACTCGGCAATTCTAAAGCTTCACGCCGTCTGCCCCGAGATCTGGAGCCAGAGGCCGGCGTTCCACGCATTCCATTCAGCCAGCCGGAGACGCATGCCCCACCGCAGGGGTCTACTTCAGCCGCGCCCCCAAAGGGACTTCCTCCAGGAATCCAGCCAGCACCGGCGCGCCGTCAGGCAGCGAAGCCGCCAGCAGCATCCCGTTTGACTCCAGTCCCCGCATCTTGCGAGGAGCCAGGTTGGCCACGATCACGATCTTCCGCCCAATCAGCTTTTCCGGCTCGTAATACTGCGCTATGCCGGCCAGAATCTGCCGCTTCTCATAGCCCAGATCCACCTCAAGCCGCAGCAGCTTGTCGGCCTTGGGAATCCGTTCGGCCGCCAGAATCTGCGCCACACGCAAATCCACCTTGGCGAAGTCGTCAATGGCGATGTGCTGCGGTGCAGCCGGCTGCTCCACGGAGCCGATTGCCGGAGCTGGCTGTTGTGGCGCAGGAGTTGACGCGGCCGGAGCGTCCGCCGCAAGCAACGTAGGCGGGACTGCTGACGGCTCGGCGGGAGCTGGAGACACCTTTGGCTCTGGCGCCGCTGGCACAGGTGACACGGCCAGGGCCGCGGCCGGCGCTTCCGGCGCTGACTTGGCTGCACTTTCCTGCGCACTGGCGGCCTCAACTGCGCTGCGATTATTCTCGTCTTCAAGATTCTGCATACGATCCACTGCGTCCTTCTCCGCGCGGGGAAACAGCGGCGCGGGCTCTCCAAATTCCGTCCCGGTCTTCGATCCACCCCAGGCCAGTTCGGTCAAAAATGCCTTCTTTGCCGCGTCTGCAATCTCGCCCAGCCCAAGCTGCCGCCAGACCTTGGCGGCTGCATCCGGCAGGATGGGGTAAACCAGTGCGGTTATGATGCGAATGGCATCGGCAGCCGTTGCCAACACCCGCGCCTGCAACGCCAAATGCTCCCCCTCCGATCGCTCTGCCGGCTTCTTCCATGGTGCATTCGCGGTCAAGTAGCCGTCGGTCTCCGCCACCAGCAGCCACAGCGCCTTTAGCGCTTCAGAAAAATTCAGCTCGTCGAAGTCGGGACCAAACGCAGCAATCACGTCCGTCGCCGTCGAGCGCAAAACAATCTCCGCTTCGGTGTCCGCGCCCGCCTCCGGCAAAATTCCGCCAAAGTACTTATGCACCATGTTCACTACACGGCTAACCAGATTGCCGTAGCCGTTGGCCAGGTCGCCGTTGTACCGCTGCACCAGCGCATCGAAGCTGAAGCTCCCATCCTGCCCGAAAGGAATCTCGCGCAGTAAGAAGTACCTCAAGGCATCGGAACCCAGAACCTCCTGAACGGTTTCCGCGCGCACAATGTTTCCGCGCGACTTTGACATCTTTCCCTGGTCGAAGAGCAGCCATCCATTCGCTCGCACCGATCTTGGCGTTGCAATTCCCGCCGCCATCAAAAACGCCGGCCAGTACACGCAGTGAAACCTGCTGATCTCCTTGCCGATCAGGTGCATATCCGCCGGCCAGAACTTCGCGAACCGCGCCTGATCCGCTGCTTCGTCTGACCCGTACCCCGGCGCCGTAATATAGTTGGCCAGCGCGTCCAGCCAAACATAAATCACGTGCTTTTCATCGCCGGGCACCGGAATTCCCCACGAAAAACTTGTCCGGCTTACTGACAGGTCCTTCAGCCCACCGCGCACAAAGCTGATCACCTCGCGCCGAGTTGACTCTGGCCCCATGAATCCCGGATTCGCCTCGTAAAACTCCAGCAGCTTGCGCTCGAAGGCCGACAGCTTGAAGAAATAATTCTCTTCGCTCACTGTCTCCGTCAGCCGCCCACAGTCCGGGCAAACCGTCCCCGGAGGCCCGTCCACATACGCCTCGTCTGAAACGCAGTACTGCCCCGTGTACGAGCCCTTGTAGATGAATCCTTTATCCCTCAGCGTGGCGAACAGTTTCTGCACACCCCGTTTGTGCCGCTCTTCGGTGGTGCGGATAAAGTCATCGTAAGTCAGTCCCAGCCGATCCCACAACCCGCGAAACTCCGCTGAGATTGCCGCGGCAAACTCTTCAGGTTTGCATCCGGCCAGAGCGGCAGAGCGCTCAATCTTCTGCCCGTGCTCGTCCGTGCCTGTCAGGAACCAGGTATCGATGCCCAGCGCCCGTTTTCTCCGCGCAACGGCATCGCAAACGATGGTCGAGTAGGCATGCCCCAGGTGCGGCCGCGCATTCACGTAATAGATCGGCGTGGTCAGGTAATAGTGGGCTGGGATGGGCGCGGAATCGGTCATGGGAGGGTTATTGGCTTGAATAGTTTCCCCATCGCCAAGCGGGAATTTCGATGCAATCCACTCACTATCTTACGGCATTGAGGACCATACGGCCCTGTGCCCCATCCATTCCGCGCATTATGCGGAATGGGTGGGAATCCAATCAGCAAGCATCGCAAGGAATGGGACCGCCCGACCGCTCTGTTAGAATCGCCCTTGAAAATCAAGGATTTCTGAGGCCTCCACACGTGTATCTGGAATTACAGAAAAGGCTGGGCGCTCGTCTTCGCAGTCTGCTCGATGAAAAGTACGGCTTGCAGCTTGAGACCATCCCTCTCGAAACCCCACCTGACCTCCAGTTCGGCGAATTGGCCACGCCCATCGCCTTCGAACTGGCCCGCAAGCTGCGCAAAGCCCCAAAAATCATTGCACAGGAAATCGTCGCCGCGCTCCCGCCGCTCGAGGGCTTCTCCAGTTTTGAAGTTGCCGGAGCGGGTTATATCAATGCGCATCTCGACCGCGCCGCCGCAGTGCGCAGCACCGCCGGCGCCGCAAGCTCGTCGTCGCACGCGCACGGCGGCCATGCCCTGGTCGAGCACACCAGCATCAATCCCAACAAGGCCGCGCACGTAGGCCATCTGCGCAACGCCATACTTGGCGACACGTTTGTCCGCCTGTTGCGCGCCGCCGGCCACAAGGTGGATGTGCAGAACTACATTGACAACACCGGCGTGCAAGTGGCCGACGTGGTCGTGGGATTTCTCCAACTTGCCGGTCTCTCCCTGGCCCAGGTGCGGCAGTTGCTCGATGAGCTCAAGCGCAAGGGCCGGCGCATCGACTATTACTGCTGGGACCTCTATGCCAACACCTCCCTTTGGTACGACGAAGGCAATGAAGCAGAAATAGCCTCCCGCAAAAAGCTGCGCTATGAAACCCTGCATGAGATTGAACGCGGCAACAATCAAACCGCTGAAGTTGCCGAGCTGATCTCCACCGCGGTCCTCCGCCGCCATCTTGAAACCATGCTGCGGCTGGACATTGAGTACGACTTCCTGCCCCGCGAGAGCGAAATTTTGCGCCTCAAATTCTGGGATGCGGCCTTCGCGCAGATGAAGAAAACAGGCGTGCTCTACTTTGAAACCGCAGGCAAGAACAAGGGTTGCTGGGTGATGCAGCGTCCCGGCGCCGAGGTAGCCGAGGGAGCTCTGGATGAAGACGCGAAAGTCATCGTCCGCTCCAACGGCACAGTAACGTATGTCGGCAAAGATATCGCTTATCACTTATGGAAGTTTGGCCTTCTGGGCAAAGACTTCGGTTATCAGCCTTTCTACACTTACCCTGATCATGAGTGCTGGATCTCGGCCGAGTATGGCATTGAACCTCATCCGCGCTTTGGCGGAGCCCAAGCTATCTACAATGTCATCGACGCGCGGCAAAGCGACCCGCAAGCAAATGTTATTCAGGCGCTGCGCGGCATGGGCCATGCCGAGCAGGCCGACCGTTACATTCACTTCAGTTATGAGATGGTCGCGCTCACTCCA
The DNA here is from genome assembly GCA_050013735.1 of Occallatibacter sp. GTDB lineage: Bacteria > Acidobacteriota > Terriglobia > Terriglobales > Acidobacteriaceae > Telmatobacter. The sequence goes on along the minus strand of JBEKEQ010000005.1, from coordinate 4,229 downwards.
CGCTGCGCCGTTGAGCTTGGCTACGACGTCTCCGCGGAAGATCTCGCTCGCCCTTACATCGAAGTCAGCGGCCGCAAGGGTTTCGGCGTCAAGGCAGACGATCTCATCGACAAACTCATCGCCGCCACGCGCGCCGAAGTCGACGCTCGCCAGACCGGCCGCGACGAAGACGAGCGTCAGCGCATCGCCGTGCAAATCGCCATCGGAGCGCTGCGCTACTTCATGCTCAAATTCACGCGTAACTCGGTCATCGCCTTCGACTTCAAGGATGCTTTGAGCTTTGAGGGGGAAACCGGCCCATATATCCAATACGCCGTGGTTCGCGCGCGCAATATCTTCCGCAAAGCGGAAACCACTCCCGAAGCTGTGTTAGCTGAGTTTGCGGAGTTAGGCGGCATCGACGCCTATCTCGAAGGCGAAGCCAACAAGGATATCTGGTCGCTGTGGCTTAGCGCCGCCCGTCGCACCCAGGTGCTGGAGCAGTGCATCGCAACCTCCGAGCCGGCATATCTCGCCAAGCATGCCTTTCAGCTGGCGCAGGAGTTCAATAACTTCTATCACCGTCACCACATCCTCAGCGAAGAAGATCCAGCGCGGAAAACCTTCCTGCTGGCCACCGCTGCCATCGTGCTGCGCGAGTTAGTTATCGTACTCGGATGGCTAGGGATTGAAAGCCCGGAAGCGATGTAGTCGATGCATGTCTCGACCACGGCTTGCAAACGAGGCCGGATCACACCTCGACAGAAGCGCACCGGTTTTTCTTGACACCCAATCGTCGAGAATGCAGAATGGCACGATACAGACTCCTCATCCCCGAGGCCTTCCCTCATGAGAAGCAAGTTTGCTCTTTTTAGCAGTCTCCTGTTTTGCGCCATTGTGCTGGCGACCGCCCAGCTCAATTCGGCGAGCGCGCAGGCACAGAGTCCGCCGCAGTCACAAAGCCAGGCTGCGACTCCAACACAGAAAAAGGTCTCGGTGCCTCCGGAACCAAAGGTTGTGAATCTTATCAGTACGCCGGTTTCGATTCCGTTGCTCCCGGTCCAGGCGCAGGCTCCGATTCCCGTGGTCGAGGCCCAGGCGCCCCCCGAAACGAAACAAGCAATTGCGGTTCCAGTGGCGGTTGCTTCCGCATCCACTTTCCAAACCAAGCCCGCGCCGCCCACCGCAAGCACCAAGGAAAACGACTCATCACTAGTCAATCAATCCAACGATGCGTATACGGTTTGGCGCAACGGTTACCTGCAACGGTTATATGAGAACCAACTCATCCAGTCGTGGGTCATCTTCCTGTTGGTTTTGCTGCTGGTTGGCGCAGGTCTGTTCTTTTCCTGGCTCCAGTTTCAGCACGCATTTCTTCTGAGGCAAGTGGTTCAAAGCAGCGCAGCTATCCAGACAGCCGCCCTACCCGCGACTCTTTCATCCGCTCCGCCAGATCCCAACGCTTCCGCCGCCGAAGCCCAGGCATCCGCTACCGCATCGGCGGCTGCCCCCGCGCCAACCCAGGACGAACTCACCTTTGGCAAAGACGGCGTAGTCATCCGGTCAGCCTATCTGGGCGTGATCATTCTGGTCCTGTCAATGGCCTTCTTTTTCCTGTATCTGAAGTACGTCTATCTCATCAGTTGAGGCACAATTCGAGTTAGTAACCCCGCACCCACTCCAGAATCGACCTGACCCCAACTCCGCTCGGTCCCTTGGCGATGTAAGGCTTCGAATCTTCCACCCACGCCAGTCCCGCGATATCCAGGTGAATCCACGGTGTATCCTCCGCAAACACATGCAGGAATTCCGCAGCCGTGACCGCGCCGGCATGGCGGCCGCCGGTGTTCTTGATGTCGCCGATGTCGCTCTTGATCATCTCTTCGTACTCCTCGGCCAGCGGCAGGCGCCAGAACCTTTCCCCCGAAGTTTCCAGTGCATCGTCGAATTTGTCATAGGTGGCGTCGTCGTTTGAGAAACCACCGCCGTTGATCGTGCCCAGCGCCACCACGCAGGCGCCGGTCAACGTGGCCGCGTCAATCAGGTGCGTGGCGCCCAGCTGGCGCGCGTACGTCAGCCCATCGGCCAGCACCAATCGGCCTTCGGCATCGGTGTTAATAATTTCGATGGTCTTGCCAGACATGGCCGTCACCACATCGCCGGGCTTATAAGCCTTGCCGTCGGGCATGTTCTCCGCGGCGCAGACAACTGCAATCACCCGCACCGCGGGCTTGAGCAGGGCAATGGCGCGCATTGCCCCGATCATGGCCGCGCCGCCGGCCATGTCGTACTTCATCAGATCCATCTTGTCAGAGGGCTTAATGGAAATGCCGCCGGTGTCGAACGTAATCCCCTTGCCCACCAGGCCCAGTACCGGGCCATCCAGGTCGCCGCGCTCGCCTTCGGGCTCGTAGCGCAGCACAATCAGCGCCGGCGGCTCCTCCGATCCCTTAGAGACGCTCCAGAACGCCCCCATCTTCAGTTCGTGCAGCTTATCGGTGGAATAGACCTCTGCCTGCAGGCCCACTTCCGCGGCCATCTCCGCCGCACGTTGGCCCAGAATCGTCGGCGTAAGCTTGTTGCCCGGCTCGTTTACCAACGAACGCGCGAAGTTCTGGCTCTCGCCCACAATTACGCCCTCTGCAAATGCGGCTTCGAGCGCAGCCTTGTCGGAGTCGCCCGGTGCGGCAAGCGTAAACGACTGTATGCTCAGGTCTTTGCGGTCGCTGCGATAGGTGTCCGGGTCAAAGTCGCCCACAAACGCCCCCTCGACGATTGCGCGCGTGCACGGTCCGGGCGGCAGCAGTTCCGATTCCGGAAGCGCCAGCACCAGTCCCCGGATAGCGCGCGGCTTGGTGAAGCGGACGCCAGTTCCGGAGGCGTTGCGCACCCCGTGGACCGAAATAGCCGCCAGCTTGCCCAAGCCGATAATCAGCAGCCGCCTGGCTTTGAGGCCCGTCGGGGCGTGGATCAGCAAGGTCTCGTTGGCGCCGGCCTTGTATTCGCCGCTGTCTAGCACTGCGGCAACCGCGGCATTCACCGCCTCGTCGCTCGTCAGCAACACGGGCTCTGGCATCGAGCCGGGCTCTTTGGACGTTTGCGAGTCGGCGGCCAAAACTACCAGAAGTTCGGTTTCAATTCCAGCCAGATTGTCAAAACAAAGTTCAGTGAGCATGTCTTTCATTATTTCATTGCCGCGGACAGGTCAGGAAAATACCGGCAAGGCTTGTAACTTTCCAATATGGTTCCGTCGCTACCGCCCCATCCTGTGCTTGCTCGCATTCACCGCTGCCCGGGCTTCCCGGTCGGCTTCCCGGCGTTTTTCCGTCTCGCGCTTATCCCAGTCCTGCTTGCCCTTGGCCACGGCCAATTCGCACTTTACCTTCCCATTCCTGAAGTAAAGCCGGGTGGGGATGAGCGTGTGGCCCTTGATCTGCGTCTTGGAGAGTAGCTTGCGAACCTCGTCCCTGTGCAGCAGCAGTTTGCGCGTCCGGGTCGAGTCGTGGTTGGCCAGGTTGCCGTGGGAGTAAGGTCCGATATGCACGTTCAGCAAAAACGCCTCGCCATTCTGGATGAGGCCGTAGGAGTCCTTGAGGTTCGCCTTGCCCTCGCGGATGGACTTGACCTCGGTCCCGCGCAGGGCCACGCCGGCCTCGAATTTCTCCTGCAGGAAGTAATTGTGGCTGGCAACGCGATTGCGCGCGGCATCCCGTTCGCCGCTGGCCACCGGGTCGCGCGGCCGCGCCGCCTTCTGGGGGGCGGTCGCGTCCTTGGCAACAATTACGTGGCTGGTCTGGCGGGCCATTGGGAAGCATCCTCAAATCTTCATCCTAGCATCGGCGCATCTTTCAATCCGGCTTCAATGGGGCTTTGCTAAAATGAGGCATCGCAGGTTATGGCAATTTGCCTGGAATTGTGTCCGTGGCGGCCAAGGCAGCCCGCAGGCGCCCGCGGTGGAATGCGGGCTAACTCAAACGCCTGGTGGGAGTTCGATGAATCTTAGCGCTCAACCTCCGGTTGCTTCCCGATCGGGTTTCCTGCCAGCCGCACTCCGCGTGGCGCTCTTCGCTGTTCTGGCCGTTTTCTTCCTTTCGAGCGCGCTCCTATACGCCAAGGATTCCGCCAGCTCCTTGTATAAGCGCGGCGTGGCCGCCGAGGCGCGCGAAGACTTTGACACCGCCTTCACGGACTATCAGAAAGCCTGCGCCAAGGAACCGAAAAACATGTATTACCGCGCCGCGTTTTATCGG
>JBEKEQ010000004.1:0-70403 GCA_050013735.1 Occallatibacter sp. | reverse complement strand
CCATCGTTACCTTGACCGTCCGCGACCAGTCATCCGAGACCGGGGCCTGGCCTTTCGCATCGGCGCCCATCTCATGCAACGACTGTAGGTATCCCGCATCGCAATCGCGCAGAGCTCGCGCCATCCGTGTGTTCAACTGCGTCAGAGTCGCATTTACGCGTTTCTCGGCGGGAGTGGAGGGGTTCACAATCAGCGGCCACAAATCCACGCCCTTACGTATCCTTTTTATCGGCTCAACCTTGAAGTTCACAGCGTTCGCTGTCTTCAGGCTTCCGCCCGCGGCTTGGCCCGCGCTTAGTGTTCCGACAGGCAGAACGACGTAGACAAGCGGGCAAAGTAGTGCCGCGATCAGTCGTTTCATCTCAGCTCCCCAGAAAGGCAACCTGATTATAGGCAGACCAAGACTGGTTTGGGCCAGGTGCCCAAGGTCTCGATGTTGGGATCTGGGATTCCGTGGACCGCCTCCCGATGCAGCGATCCAGCAAGGCTCGGTCTCCGCTAGAATCCTTCCCGGTCCACGGCTGCAATTTCTTCAATGATCTCCAAACTCATTCCGAGTTAGCTGCATAGGCGGAGGCCAGCTCCCAATCAAAATGCTCCCCTACCATGCCGTCCGACTCCAGCTCCGCGGAACTTCGAGTCAGATTTCTTCGATTTCCTTCCATCTGTCCCCCAGTTTACAAAGAGCCGCAGCCCCTTCCAAGGCTGCGGCTCTTTGCGGCTAATACTTCAGCCGAACTTACATCTCTTTCACGCCCTCGACAAACGCCTTCAGCTTGCGGCTGCGGCTGGGGTGTCGCAGTTTGCGCAGCGCCTTGGCTTCAATCTGCCGGATCCGCTCGCGCGTCACCTGGAAGCTCTGTCCCACCTCTTCCAGCGTGTGCTCGGAGCCGTCTTCAAGGCCAAACCGCATCTTGATCACCCGCTCTTCGCGCGGCGTCAGCGTGCGCAGAACCTGAGACGTGTATTCCTTCAGGTTCACGCTGATTACCGCTTCCGACGGCGACACCGCCTGGCGGTCTTCAATGAAGTCGCCCAGGTGCGAGTCTTCCTCTTCGCCGATCGGCGTCTCCAGCGAGATAGGCTCCTGCGCAATCTTCAGCACCTTGCGCACCTTGGCCACAGGAATATCCATGCGCCGCGCAATCTCTTCGCTGCTCGGCTCGCGGCCCAGTTCCTGCACCAGCTGGCGGCTGGTGCGGATGAGTTTGTTGATGGTCTCGATCATGTGCACCGGAATGCGGATCGTCCGCGCCTGGTCCGCAATGGCGCGCGTAATCGCCTGGCGAATCCACCACGTGGCATACGTCGAAAACTTGTAGCCGCGCCGGTACTCGAACTTGTCCACCGCCTTCATCAGGCCGATGTTGCCTTCCTGAATCAGGTCGAGAAACTGCAATCCGCGGTTGGTGTACTTTTTGGCAATGGAAACGACCAGCCGAAGGTTGGCCTCGATCAGCTCGCGCTTGGCCTGCTCGGCGTCCATATCGCCCTGGATCATTTCGCGCTGCGTACGCTTGAGCTCCGCGATCAGTACGCCTGCATCGCCCTCGATTTTTTCGAGATCGGCCCTGCAATTTTTCTGCTGCCTGCGGTACTCCTTCTTCAGTTCCTCGCTCTTCGACGCATCAAACTTCTGGTCCAGCGAGCGAATCTGCCGCTCCAGCGTGCGCATGGTGTCCACGGTCTTGTTGACCTTGTCCAGCAGCCGCTTGCGCTCCAGGGGCGTGTATTTCAGCTCCCGCACAATCCGCGAGATGAGCACCTTTTCGCGCGCAATGAGCCAGCGCGTGTGGCGCACCACTGAGGCCTTGATCTTGGCGCCGCCCGCTTCCTGCTTCTCTTCAAGCTGCGCAATGCGCTTCTGGTGCTTGATCAGCGCGTCGATGCGCGCAACCGTGGCGCGCACCCGCGTCTGCACCACTTCCTCGGTGAGCTCTTCTTCGTCGAAGATCACCACTTCTTTTACGTTGCGCACGCCGCGCTTCAGGTCTTCACCCAGCGCAACAATCTCGCGAATCACGATGGGCGAGCGCGAAATGGCCTTGAGCACGCGCAGTTGGCCGCGCTCAATGCGCTTGGCGATTTCAACTTCGCCTTCGCGCGTAAGCAGCGGAACGGTGCCCATTTCGCGCAGGTACATGCGCACCGGGTCGTTGGTTTTTTCCAGTGTTCCAGGGGTCAGGTCGAGCTCGACGTCTTCGCCCTCTTCCAGCTCGAATTCCTTGTCGCCGGGAAACTTGGGGCCGTCAAGCAGATCGATGCCCTGGGTGCCGATGGTGGTGATCAGATCGTCCAGATCGTCGGCCGTGCCAATCTCATCGGGCAAAATCTCGTTCACATCGCCGTAAGTGAGATAGCCCTTCTCTTTGCCCACTTCGATTAGGCTGTCTATCTCGTGCTCAAATTTTTCGTCGGTGGCCAATGTTACCTGCTCTCAGCGCAATCGAGATTCAACACCGGTTGCGCGCCGGTGCGGGGGTCCAGCCCAATGCGCGCGAAAATCAGTGGATTTCACTGAGGAAATCCATGATGAATTCGATGCGCATGGACGCAATCCTGCGGTCGCCCGCAAGAAAAAAGCGGTTTCAGGAAATTTCTCGGAACAGGATGACAAGCGCTTCAGGTTTCGCCTGGTTCGCCCGCGAGCCGAAGCTCATGGTTGGGGCAGAGGGGCGCGCATCCTCACAGAGATCAACAGATTACCACGGCGCAGCCCGGCCCCGCCACAAAAATTTCGAGGCGAATTCCACGTCCTTGCAGCCCGCCGCGCAACGGAACCGGGTAGCTTTCCTTCCTACCCGCCTTCATATCTGTCAGTTAGACGCAATTCGAGCCTAAAACGATTCACACTCGGGAAGTGCCGCAGCCCGGGGCAGACCGGGTGGTGTCCGAATGGACGCACCCTGGGATATATTGGCTTGTATTTGAAGGTCAAAACGAAAATTACGGTCGAGGAGAAGAGTGTGCCAGAACACAGTCGAATCCTTACCCGGCGTCGCGTCCTTGCCTGCGCGCCATTGTTCGCGCTGGGCAGCGCCTTCGGAGTGCAGTCGCAGGAATTCGATTTCGACGTGCGGCACTTCGGCGCCAAAGGTGACGGCGCGAGCTTTGATACGACAGCCATCCAGAAAGCCATTGATACCTGCGTCCAGGCAGGCGGCGGCACCGTGCGCCTTCAAGGCGGCCATTTCCTTAGTGCACCGCTCACGCTGGCCAGCAATATTAACTTCCGCATTGAAGCCAACGCCGTGCTATTGGGCAGTCCGCATGTGGAAGACTACCCAGACCGGCCACCATCCTATGTCTCGCGAACCGCTACCGAAGACTGCCGCAGAGCTCTGTTATTTGCTGAAAAGGCTGAGAACATCTCCATCACCGGTGAAGGCGTAATTGACGGCCAGGGCTACGATGTGCCCTCCGCCAATTTCCGCCAGCCACATCTGAAGCTTGAGAAGTTCCGCCCCCTGGTCATTTTGTTCAGCGAGTGCAAGCGAGTACGCGTGTCGGGAATAACGCTGCGCCGCTCGGCCTGCTGGATGGAGAGCTACCTGGCCTGCGAGGACGTTTCTATCGATGGCATTTCGGTTTATAACCGGCCGGATGAGAATTGGAACCAGGATGGAATCGATATCGTCGATTCCTGGCGGGTTCGTATCGTCAACTCGCATTTTTACAGCGCCGATGATGCAATCTGCCTGAAGAGCACCACTTCGCGCGGATGTCGCGATGTAGTGATCTCCAATTGCGTGGCGAGCAGTCGCGCTTCCGCAATTAAATTCGGCACCGATTCGCACGGCGGCTTCCGCAACATTGCCATCAACAACTGCGCCATTTACGACACGACCCGGTCGGGCATTGAAATAGCCTGCGTGGACGGAGGGCTGGTGGAAGATGTGGTGGTGGATAACATCACGATGGAAGGCGTGGGCGCGCCCATTTTTCTGCGACTGGGCAATCGCGGGCGCAGCCAAGCCACACCCGTGCCGGGCAAGATGAGGCGCATTGTGATCAGCAATGTCATCGCCAACGGTACCGATACGATCGGCTCCTCGATCACCGGTCTGCCGGGACACCCGGTGGAAGACGTCACGCTCAACAACATCCGTATCGTGGTGCCCGGCGGTGGCACGCTGGAACAGGCTCGCCGCCAGATTCCGGAATATCCCGAGCGGTATCCGTCGCACGATATGTTCGCACCCGCCGGCGTCAAATGGGACGATTATCCTCATACCGCGCAACTACCTGCCTATGGGCTCTACGTCCGGCACGCGTCTGGCGTGAACCTGCATAACGTCCGCTTCGAAGCCGAATCACCCGACGACCGCCCGGCACTGGTCTTCGACGACGTGCGCGGAGTAGCGATTCACGATTTTGACGCTCCCGCGACGGCGGCTCAGCCAGCGCTGATCTCGCTCAAGGAAGTGAACGAGGCGCTGATCACCGATCTGCAGCCGAGCCGCGAAACACCGGTCTTGCTGAAGGTGGAAGGCGCCTCCAGCGGCATCGTCCTGGCCAACAGTGATCTGACAAAAGTAAAGACGCCGATTGTCCAGGAGCAAGGCGTGGATGCACATTATGTGCCTCTTTCCATGGAGCACCGCGACAACCCGTAGCGGTTTGAGCCTGGGCATCAAAGTTCCGCTGCCCGGATTATCCCTCATCCCGATGTCGCCGCAGCTTTTGCAGCGCCCGGTCCAGTTCTAGCTTTTGCTGCGTCAGCAGCGCCAGCTCGGCAAAATCACCTCGCCGCTCCGCCTCGGCAATTTGCGCGCGCAGATCCCGCTGCCGGCTTTCAATAGCCCGCTCCTGAATCTCCTGAATGGCGCTCTGCACCTCGGTCTCTTCCGGCGGCTTCTTTTCAGCCAGCAGCGCCTCAGCCAGCAACGCTTGTTGCGCCGGGTCCTCCACCACATCCATGGGGTCCCGAGCCTGCCTCCCGGCCAGAGCTTGCAACGCAATGAAAGCGCCAAGATGCTCAAACCACGCCGGTTGCTCCGCGAGCGCCCGCATGGCCAGCCGCCGCGCCGGCTCGTTTTCAGGATCGGTGATGGCCAGCGCCCGCAGCAGCACCCGCTCCACCTCGGTCAGCGCCACGGGGCGCAGCTCCACGCGGTCGCGTCTCCGGAGCGCGGCCTGGCGCAACTCCTCGCGCAAGACTGCGGAGTCAATGCCCAGCTTTTGCGCCGCGTCGGCGGAAAACTGTTCCCGGGCCAGCTTTTCCGGCATCCGGCGAATGTGCGGCAGCAGGAAGTTCATTGCCTTCACCTTCTGCTCCGAACTGGCCCCCGGAAACATCTGCCGGGCCCGCTCAATAAGGTAATCGGACTGGCGCCGCGCGCCCATCAGCGCCTTCGTGTAGGCCTCCACACCCCGCTCGCGGATAAATCGGTCGGGGTCCAGCCCATCGTCGAGGGTCACAATCTTGATGGTGAAACCCTCCTCGGTGAGCAGGGCGATCGATTTCTCCGCCGCATTGGCCCCGGCCGCATCCGGATCGAAGTTGACCACCACCTGCGACGTGTGCCGGCGCAACAGGCCTACCTGCTGCTCGGTAAAGGCCGTCCCGCTGGTAGCGATGACGTTCTGAATCCCGCGCAGGAAAACGGAGATGCAGTCCATCTGCCCCTCCACCAGCACGGCAAACTCATGCTGGCGAATCGACGCCTTCGCCTTGTCCAGGTTGAACAGCACCATCCCTTTCGAGTAGAGCGGCGTCTCAGGCGAGTTGATGTACTTCGCTCCGGCCTTGTCGCCCGTCTCAAGCGTCCGCGCTGTGAACGCAATCACTCGCCCGCTCTCGTTGGCAATGGGAAACATCACCCGCTTGCGGAACCGGTCATAAATGTGCCCCAGCGTCCCGTCTCCCTGCTCCTTCGCGCTGAACAGCCCGGAAGCCCGCAACGTCTCCTCATCGGCCATGCCGCTCAGCCGGTCGCGCAGCGCGCCAAAGCTGTCTGGCGCATACCCAATCTTGAAGGCCTTGATACCCTCAGGGGTCAGCCCGCGCCCGGCCAGATATTCCCGCGCCACCGCTCCCTCGGGCGAGCGCAACTGCTCCTCGAACCAAGCCGTTGCCGTCTCGTGCAGCTCCAGCAACCGTGTGCGCATACGCGCGCCAGCAGCTTCTTCCGGCGAAGAAAACTCACGCTTGGGCAGTGGAATGCCGCACTTCTGCGCGACGATCCGCACCGCTTCCGGGAAGGTGACGTTTTCAATCTTGCCCACAAAGCTGAACACATCCCCCGAAGCCTGGCAGCCAAAGCAATGGTAAAACTGCCGCACCGCATGCACCGAGAACGACGGCGATTTCTCTTTATGAAATGGGCACAGCCCGGAGTAGTTCTGCGCTCCCGCCTTGCGCAGCCGTATGTACCCCTCGATCACCTTGACGATGTCGGCCTGCTGCTTCACGATTTGGGCAAAGTCGGACATGGGAGGACTACTCTTGAGGATAAGGCCGCGGCCTTGTGAAGCGCATTCCCCAATCAGGCGAGCATCTTGACGGAGGTCTGCGTCTGGAGTAGCGTCCAAAGAAAACGGAGGAGACGATGGCGGCAAAGCTCTTAACCCAGGATGAATTGAAGCAATACCACGAGGACGGCTACCTGCTTGTTCGCGGCATGTTGAGCGGCGAACAAATCGACCTGCTCGGCCGTACGGCGCGGCAGGATCGCGTTCTCGATCAGCATGCCCTGGGCCGCGCTGATGGCGAGGGGGGAACGGTTCGTCTTTCGCTGTGGAACCACCCCACCGACACCATTTACGGAGCGGTCGCCCGCTCGGAGTCGATGGTCGGCTTCGCGGAGCAAATCCTCGAGGGCGAGGTCTATCACTACCACTCCAAGATGGTGATGAAAGACGCCAAAGTGGGCGGCGCGTGGGCATGGCATCAGGACTACGGCTACTGGTATCAAAACGGCGTCCTATTTCCGCTGCTCACCAGCGCCTTCATCGCCATCGACCGCGCCACCAGGCAGAACGGCTGCATGCAGGTCATTCGCGGCTCCCATCATGCCGGCCGCGTTGAGCACGTTCTCACCGGCGACCAGGCCGGCGCCGACATGGAGCGCGTGGAAAAACTTCTTGAGCGCCAGGAACTGGTCCATGTAGAAATGGAGCCGGGCGATACGCTCTTCTTCCACGCCAACCTGCTTCACCGCTCCGATCAGAACCATTCCGACCATCCCCGCTGGTCCATGATCGTCTGCTACAACGCGGCCCGCAATAATCCCTACAAGGAGTCGCACCATCCCCGCTATACGCCTCTCATCAAGGTTCCCGACTCCGCCATTCTCGAAGTAGGCAGCCGCCGCTTTGGCGCGGCAAGTGACGACGCCGATTTCCTCGACGCCAGAGAAGACCACAGCGCCACCAGCCTGCAAAAGGCATAACTACTCAAGCCGGCGACTGTTGGGGGGGCAAAGGAATCACCATGAATCGAAGATCGTTTCTGCGCGGCCTGGGAGCGGCTGCAGTTGCTTTACCGGCAACCCGGCGGCGCGCATTTGCGGCCATCCCGAAGATGAAAATCAAGCGCGTAAGAGCCTATCTTCCTCCCAAACCCAACCCGCTCTTTAATCAAAGCGACGTTGTGGTTACGGTGGAGACCGACGCGGGCATCACCGGCATCGGCGAGGGCGGCGGCAAAGATATGCTTTCGCAGTCCGCTGGGCGCCTCATCGGCGAAGATCCTCAACACATTGAAGCGCTGTGGCAGGATATGAATCGCGCCTTCTTCTACCCCGCCGGGCGCGAGCGGACTGACGCAATCGGTGCGCTCGATCTGGCTCTCTGGGACATTCGGGGCAAAGTGTTGAACTGCCCCGTACATCAACTTCTCGGCGGCGCCGTTCGCACTTACTGCGAGCTCTACAACACGGCCGGCAACATTCCCGGCGTTACTCCGGATACGCCGATCAGGGAGCGCGCCAGGCTCACCATGGAAGCCGGCTATCGGGCCTTTCGCTTCGGCGCCATGGACGCGCCGCCCAACACCACCTACGACACCAGGGAGCGGATTAATCATTTGCGCGAAGAGTGCGCCGAGGCAAGGGAAGGAGTTGGAGCGGATGGCAACTGGGCAATCGACTTTCACCAGCGATTTGACCTGGCGGATGCAATTCGCGGCTGCAACGAAATCGAGAGCCTGGCGCCCCTTTTTGTCGAAGACCCGGTCCGCGCCGAGGCCTTTCAGCAAGACCTGCCCATCCTTCGCCAGAAAGTAAATGTGCCTTTGGCTGCGGGTGAGGAGTGGGGCAACCGCTGGGACTTTAACCGGCTCGTCGAAGAGCATTCCATCGATTTCGTGCGCGCGACCCTGCCCAATGTCGGGGGCATTACGGAGATGATGAAGATTGCCGCTTTATGCGAAACGCACTTCGTCGGCATCATCCCCCACTTTACCGGCCCCATCGCGACGGCGGCGCTGGTCAACTGCCTCAGCACTTTTCCCGGCCCGCTTCTGATGGAATACAACTATCAAGGAAGAACATTCGACTATCTGCCGGTTTGTCTCGATTTTCGCAACGGAAAACTGTATCCCAACGAGCGACCCGGTCTGGGTGTGGAGCTGGATTTCAAGCCCCTTACGCAAATTGCGGAGATTACCGACCGGGTGACAGCGCGTGCACAAACCTACTTTCGGCCCGACGGATCGATCACCAATTGGTAGCTCTGCGGCTCAATCCGAAAGTTGCCGCCGGAGCGCGCCAGAGATGCTCAGTCCAGCCGGTAGATCCCGTTGTCGAGCCCCGCGCGAATCCGCTGGGCGATGGACGCTGCGTCTGCCTCGTCGTCACAAATTTCGTGTTTGGGCAGGCCTTCAAACATCGTGTAGAAGTCGCGATACACGCCGTAATCGGCAATCGCCCCTTCGGGCCGCGCAGCAGCCCGCTGTTCACACACGGCGAGGCTCGGCCTCAGCACAATGAAGTCCAGCGGAATCTCCTTGAGAATCTTGCGCGCGGTGTCGAGGAAGTCCAAAGGAAAGGAAAAGTCCAGCAGCACCTCGTAACCGCCGCGGGCCAGCGGGATGGCGGCCGCCGTCATGGAACGCATGAGCAGTCGGAACCGTTCTCTTACTGGTCTTGTGTCTGACTTCGTGAAGATCGGCCAAAACGTGTCCCCCTCGATAAAACAGAGCGGTGCGGTAGAAATGGCCACCAGTTCACGCGCGATCGTAGTTTTGCCTGCCCCGACGGGGCCAGAGAGCATGACAACCGACATAACAAACCTCGCAGCCCAATTTTAGGACAAAGTCATCGGCGCTCGCACCACCCTTGTCGGGCACGATCATGCAGCGGATTCCACCTTCCGGCCGTTTCACCGGGCAACCGGCAGCTACTGTTTCAGTAGCGCCACCGCCAGCATTTCCCCCGCCAGAATATCGGCCGGCGTACCCCGCCGTTCCCGCAAAACGCGCAAGCTGAGCGAGTCGTGCCGCTTGGCAAGCCGTCGCCCATTGCGGTCGGCCACCAGGCTGCAATGGAACCACGCAGGATTCTCAAACCCCAGCGCCCGGTTCAGCAGAATCTGGCGCGCGGTGGACTTCAGCAGGTCAGCGCCGCGCACCACTTCCGTGATCTCCATCGACGCGTCATCGGCCACGCAGGCTAGCTGATAACTCGGAGCCCCATCGCGCCGCCACACCACAAAATCGCCAAAGTCCCGCCCGGCCACAAAGCGCTGCGGACCCAGATTCAAATCCTCAAACTCAATCGCCTCGCCGTCAAGCACGCGGAATCGCCAATTAGCCCCCTCCGGCAATTCGATTTCCGCCGCGCCGCCGCGCAACTCCGCTGTATTTCCCAAAGGCCGGCACGTCCCCGGATAAACCGGCTCATCGTCCAGCGGATCCAAATCTCTCGCTCCCGGCTCTTTGCCGCTTTGTGAGCCGTTCGCCGCCGCGTTCTCGTGCGGCGCGGCCAGCGCGGTTTCAAGATCCTTGCGCGAACAGCGGCATGGGTAGAGCCAGCCGCCCCGCAGCAACTTCTGCCACGCGTCAAGATAAATTGCTCCGCGCCCGCTCTGCGCGTACGGCGCAAAAGGCCCTCCCACATCCGGACCCTCCTGCCAGGTAATGCCCAGCCAGTGCAGGTCTTCGATTGCCGCTTCGGCATACGCCGCGCGGCTCCGCTCCCGATCCAGATCCTCCATACGCATTGCCAGCGTACCGCCGGCCTCGCGCGCCCGCTCGAATGCCTTCCAGAAAGTCCGCGCGTGGCCCACGTGCAGATAGCCCGTGGGCGAGGGCGCAAGCCGCCCGCGATAGCTCGATACCGGCGATGGAAACAAGCTGGTCACGCTGGCTACAAGTGTAAGCAGCGGCGTCCCCGTCGTACAGTTGTAGGTTCATCTGGCCAAGCCGGCCCCAGGCCGGCTACCCTTTATTCAAAACCACGTCAACTGTTTCCTTGAAGCCCCGCTAAAGAGGGTGACATGCTCGGACGCACTTTTTGATGTATCATCGGGAAATCGCAAAAGGTTCTTGATGTGCGCCGTTCCGCGGTTTGGAACTTTTTGCCTGCCTGTCCTTAACTTCCGTCGATCCGCCCCTGCCGCAAGGAAGGTAATGGGCAGCAAAATGATTTCTTCGGAGGAGACATGCAGAGCGTTCTTGCACGCACAAAGGGACTGATAAAAGGGCGCATACGCCTTCTCTGGCGCTCTGCCTGGGCCCGAAGAGCTCGGAGCGTGTGGACCCACGCGAAATGGTCCATTTTTGCAACCATTCACTGCAGTAGGTCCCCGCTCAACCGAGAGGCTTTTGCCGCTCCATTGGCGTCGTGGAGACCTGCGGACCATCCACAGGTCTTCGCCATGCGCTGGCTTGTAACATCGTTGTGTCCGTATAAATGCAGTTACTGTACTCAACAACATAAGCTTGCGGTGACAAATGGCAAAAGCAACCATTCTTTTCGCAACTATTCCGTTGACGAGTGGCTAGGCTCGTTCCAGCGGCACTTCAGCGTAAACAGATTGTCGCTGACCATTACCGGTGGCGAGCCGATGGCCGATCGTAACTCAATCGTCGCTCTGGTGAATGGTCTCACCGCCATGAGTACGGTTGAGTGCATTCGCATCGACACCAATGCCTATTGGGAGCCTGAGCGGTACCGGGACCTTGATCGTTCCAAGGTAATTATGAATTGTTCCTACCACCCGGAACAGACCAACGAAGATGCCTATTTTGATAGGATGCGGCGAATCGTTGCCTCGGGGTTTCATATCGGAATGGTGAACTATGTCTTTTACGGGGACCGCGCTATTCGATATGGCGAACACAAGTCACGGCTCAGGAAACTAGGGATCCCGATCAACCCAAACTCCGAATTCCATTCGCGCCGGACGAAGGAAGAAAGGGAGCTCCTGGTTAGAGAGATACCGGCACTTGAATTTAGTCAAAAAGTTCTACAAATTCCCACTGACGGCGAGCAATGCCTTTACCCTGCGATTGCATACGATATGGACTATGAAGGAAATGTTAGCGTTGCCTGTTTTCCATCGGTGTCCGGATCATTTTTTGACGTTAAGCTTCCGAAACAGCCGGCGGGCCCAGTTTCCTGCCCGGCAAAAAACTGTTTCTGTACGGATAAATACGTCATGCTGAAGAGAGCGAAATCCCTTCGCGCCGCAGCTATCAATCCATTGGCATATTACTCTGAAGAACTGCTGCGAATCCAGGATCAGAAAGAGTCAACGGTGCTCCTTTGATCAACGTCGGCGCTGAAGGCTGCTCGTGCTGCGTTTCGCCGCGCAGTGTCTTATTGCTCACGCGTTTTTTTAAGTAAAGAGTGTCCGGCCGTAGCGAAGCTGCCGGTCGTCACCCCTAGTCCGTCTGCTCTTTATCCTTGTTGCCGTCCCGATGCTGATGCTTGTACTGTCCAATGTCGTCGTTCAGATGCTTCGGATCCACCGACACCTGCACCACGTCCATCTCGTGCTGATCCAGATCCACCACGAACAGCCCCATCCGGTCGCCTTCGGGATGACTAAAGATCAGCGTCTGCTCTTTCCCTTCACGACTCGTCTCGCGAACCATCCGTTCCCAGCCCGCGCCGAGCTCCTCCTCCACCAGCCGGTTTAACTCATCCCCGTCAACGGCCTCCGAAAAGTTTTCAATCTCTGCCACGTGCAGGCTGCCCACGCCGCCATGCGTGGCTCCGCGAGCCACCAGGCTGGCTAGTCCGAGGAAGGGCACGCGCGTTGCCCGCACGTGGTAGCGGCTTTCAATTGAGCTCACCACGCTATCGAATCCGCCCTCGCCGCTGCCGGCCAGCACCACCACCGGAACCGCCAGAGCAACCACCGCAATACCAATCAGCCAGAATCGCCTCATTCCTCGCCTCCGGACTTTACCTTCGTCGTAGCCTTTGTTTTTTCCTTGTCTTTCACGCCCGGCATCTTTGTCACTTCGCTTAGCGATCCCAACCCGCCCAAATCTTTCAGCGCGCCGAGTTGGTCAAGGCGAATGGGCCCCAGAATCAGCACCACCGTCAACTCCTTCGGCTCCACGGTCAAAATGAACATCCCGTGCGTCTCGCCGTTCACCAGCTTCACCATCACGTCGGTGGTCTCGCCGGTCTTCCGCTCCCGCTCGCGTACCATCGGCGACCAGTCGCTGGTCTCGAAGTATTTGCGCAGCTGCTCCACCTGCTCCGCCGAATACTCACCTTCCTTGTCGAATTCGTATGACCGCACGTAGATGCCGTCAAGCCCGTCAATCAGTTGCCTGGCGGCCGCGTCGTCTTTGTCTTTGCCGTCCATGAATTTGGCCGCAAACGCCAGCATGTTCTTGCCCAGCGTAACTTCAGTCACGTTGGCGGCGCGGGCTGCCAATTCCTTTTCCACCGGCGGAGGCGCCGGCAACGCCGAGTTCTGCGCCAA
Organism: Occallatibacter sp.; assembly: GCA_050013735.1. Taxonomy (GTDB): domain Bacteria; phylum Acidobacteriota; class Terriglobia; order Terriglobales; family Acidobacteriaceae; genus Telmatobacter. The sequence continues at coordinate 57,515 of JBEKEQ010000004.1, read as the reverse complement.
CGCCGTGGCGCCAAGCACTGCTGCTGCCAAAATCAAACTCATCACTCGATTCCGCATGAAAGTCTCCCCAATCCTGACTCGCTCCGCTGTGTGCCGCCCGCGTGCCTATTCATCGCGGCCATGCGCCGCCATTTGCTTGTTCATTTCGCCCAGCGCGTGGCCGGTAATGCGCAACGCGGTCATCACCTGCTGCCTGGCTGCTTCTCCCTTGCGCCGTTGCTCTGCGTTGCGCCACAATGCGCCGCCTGCCGCCACGGAGACCAGCGCCAAGCAAGCTGCCAGCCGCCGCCAAAGCCCGCTTGGACGATGCGTTCGTTGCGCGCCCCGCCGCTTCATCAACCTGCGCTTCAGCCCCGGCGGCGCAGGCCTGCGTTCAAGCGCGTGTCGCATTTCGCGTTCAAATTCGTCCATGGGTTCAAATTCCACCAGTACACTCCTTGGCACGAACGTACTCCTTTAAATGCATTGCCGCCTTGGCGCGCATCAGCTTCAATCCCCGCTGCAAGTGGCTCTTTACGGTGGCCAGCGGCGTCTCCAGCGTGGCCGCAATCTCCTCCGGCGTCATGTCCTCCTGGTAGCGAAGCACCAGAGCCGCGCGCTGCGGCTCAGGCAGCGTGGCCAGCAATTGTTCCAACCGGGTTCCCAGCGGAGACGAGCGAACCTCAGCATGGGCGCCGTGATTCTCGTTCATCTCCACCCACAAATCCACGCAGCGCACCTTGCGCCGCCGCAACGCATCCGCCGACCGGCTCATTGCCACCCGCCGCAACCAGAAAAGCACGTGGGCTGCAGATTCCAACTTACCCATATTCCTGTCCAACTCCAGAAAAACATCCTGCGCGATCTCTTCCGCCAGTCCGCGGTCGCCGGTCATCCGCAGTGCCAGCGAGAAGACCATCGACTGGTGTTCGTCCACGAGTTGTTCAAAATCCGGCTGCCATTCGTGGGCCATAAATCTCGCTGCTACTCCCTTATCCGCAGGAATCCTCACGCGGGGATGCAGAGAGTACGCGATTCGGAGAAAAAAGTTCGCTTGGGAGATGAAAGCCCTTTACCCCGTCTATTCCGCAGCTTCTCCGCGGAATGGGTGGGATGAGCCCAAAGGGACCGTTGCGCCGCGGCCCCAAATGTGATTCTCCGGCCCTGGCATCGCATGGTTCAAAACCCGCATCCTTGCAATGCAAGGAGGATCGTTTCGATGCCAGAGCAGCAATCCTTTAGACATGCCAAGCGCGACCTTGCAGAGGGAAAGTCTCCGTCAACCGCAGCCGGCGAGTTCGTCCATGAAGAAATTGAGCATGTTCGTCAGGGCAAGCACGGCGCCCGTTCTCCACAACAGGCAATCGCCATCGGCCTCAGCAAGGCCCGTCGAGCAGGCGTTCCCTTACCCCCGCCCAAGCGTGGCAAAACCAAGGAGAGCACTCGCAAGAGCGCCCAGCGCGAATATGAAGCGGGACGGTCGGGAGCGGCTCACTCGCCATCTCCCCGCGCTTCCCGTGCACGAGAACGCGTCTTGCAGCGGGAGCCGCACACCACCGCATCGCATCGGGCGCTGTCGCGCCAGGCCAAAGCGGCTTCTCATCAGCGGAGCGCGCAAAATCGCCGTCAGGCCGCCAGAAAGGCAGTCGAAACCAAAGGAGAATCAGAATTGCAGGGGCGGCAAAGAAAGCCGCCAAAACCCGCGCCAGAACGCGCTCCGCATAGCCCGAACCAACCGAAGCCGCGCGCACGAACAAACTCAATTCGGGAGGAGCGGGGTAGGCATGCCCCTGAAAGCAGCATCTCAAGATGACACTTTTGTGAGCTTCCCCCGCAATTCCGAATTTGGTACTCTAGCTCCACCCGCATTGAACGTGCAGGGCCTGGCTCGATTTTTCCCCGGAGTTCCTCGCTTGAAACGCTCACGGCTTAAAGAGACCTATGCGGTCATTGCGACAAGCGCGGGGATTATTTGTGCCCATGCCGTGCTCAACACGGTGTTTCAAAGTCACGGCTTCGCCATCTCCTACCTGCTCTGGACAGTTTGGGCTCTGCTGGCCGCTTTAGCCTGCCTATGGCGAGCTTTTCACTGCCCTCTTTCCATCCGCGCGCATTGGCGGCTCGCCGCCGCTTCTCTCTTCTTCATCTATATCGCCGCAGCCGTTGAAGCGCCTGCGGAAATCTTTTTTAGGGCCGTGCCCACCGTGGCCTCTATCGGCGACTTTTTCTTTTTTGCCTCGTTCGTTCCCATCCTGCTTTCCATTACCCTGCCTGACGAGGGCGCCCTTGACCGCTCCCCGTTCCTGCTCGACAGTTTCCAGGCGGCGGCCTGCACCTGCCTGGCCTACACAGCACTCTTCGGAGCGTTCCCATTCATCGGCCAGCCCGCCAGCGCCATGCCCTATGCGCCCCTTGAGTATGTCTATGACGCAGAGTATCTGGCCGTAGTCCTGCTCGCCGCTTTGCGTTTATTCCTTGGCACGCGACACAAGCCAGACCGCTATTTCTTTCGCAGTCTCCTGCTCTATACCTCGCTCTACGCCTTCTGCTCTGGCATCTATAACCATTACGTGGGCAAGTACAGCCTTACGAATGGCCTTGACGCGCTCAACGACATCCCCTCCGCCGCGCTCGCTCTCGCGGCCCTCTTCGCGCCCGCTGCCGCCCCCCTCGCCGATTCTGGCCTGGCATCCGCCGTCGGGCGGCCTAAGCTGGTTCGCCTCATTGACAATGCGCGCCCGGTTTTCCTTTCGCTCGCGCTGATCGGCCTTAGCGCCATTGTTGCCGTCCGCCACTTTGCCGTTGCCTTCGGCTTCATCGTTCTTGCCTTCATCCTCTACAGCCTCCGCGCCAGCCTGCTGCAAAGCAAGCTGCAACACGCCCAGGCTGCCCTGCAGCAATCCAACACCCGCCTATCAGAAATCGCCCACCTCGACAGCCTTACCGGGGTCCCCAACCGTCGTGGTTTCGATCAGCTTTTTGCCATCGAGTGGGGACGCGCCCAGCGCACCCGCCAGCCGCTCTCAATGCTGCTTATCGACGTAGACCATTTCAAGCGCATCAACGACACCTACGGACACCAGGCCGGCGACGAATGCCTTCGCAACACCGCGCGCGTACTAAGCGCGACTCTCGACCGCCCTGCCGACCTCATCGCACGTTATGGCGGAGATGAGTTCGCCATTCTGCTGGCTGAAACCGGCCCGCTGGGCGCATCCACTGTCGCTGCCCGCATGCGCTCAGCCATCGCCAACGACGCCAAGGCGCCTGTCCCTACCACTCTCAGCATCGGCGTCTGCACCTGGAACGCAGAGGGAGACGCCAGCCAGAATCAGTTGATCAGCGCCGCTGACCGCGCCCTGTACGCCGCCAAGCGCAATGGCCGCGACCGCATCGAACTAATCGACCTCCACTCCCTCGCAGTGAGTTAGCGGACAATTCAAGCCCCAAAACCCCAGAAAGCAGGGGCGTTCGTACCCCTGAAAACCGCCACAAATAATCCTGAATTCCACGAAACCCAATCGGCGTCGGCTCAGCCCGATCTCTCAACGCTCAACCTCGTAAACGTCAAGACTGTAATATCGTCCTCCTGGCCAAATTGCGCAGCTGCCTCCGCAATCGCGTTCGCGGGCTTGCTGCTGACAGCCTGCGTACGCTCAAACCCATACAGCTCCCCTTGCGGGTTGGTTGCTTCCACCACGCCATCCGACACAAACGTCAGTCGGTCGCCGGCAGCAATTTGGCAGCGCGTCTCTGCATAACTGACTTCAGCAATCATGCCCAACGGCAAGCCGGGTTCCACCGCCATCTCCTCGCCGTTCCGATAGGGCGCTGGATTGCCGGCATTTGCAAGCATCATCGAGCCATCGATCGCGATCAGTGCAACGCTGCACGTGACAAAACCGCTCACTCGCCCGTGCAGTACCCGGTTCAGGTGCGCCAGCACTTCGGCCGGCCTGTTTGAGGAGTAGTCGTGCAAAGAACCCATAATCGCGCTCACCGTCATGGCCGCTTTCAGCCCTTTTCCGCTCACGTCGCCCACCACAATCAGTACCCCACCCGCACCTTCGGGAAGAACGCGGAAAAAGTCTCCGCCCACCTGCCTGGCCGGAAGATACGCGCTTTCGATTTGGAATCCCGGTAAATTCACGGCGGGAACCACCAACTGTTGCTGCACTTCGCGTGCCGCCTCCAGTTCCACGCGCGACTCATCCCTTATGCGCCACGCCTGCCAGGTACGCTGCCCCAGCATCATGAAGAGCGCAATCGCGGTTATATAGAATGCGTCGCTGAAGGTGTCGAACTGAAACCTGCCAATCCGAAGTCCGCATGAACTCCCAGCCAACCGGACAGCAGCGTAGCGTTGTACAGGACGAGCACAGCGGCGATCATCCGGTTGCGTCTCCGGGTGAAGAACGCCCAAAGGTTGGCGCCGATGAGCACTAGAAGGAAGAGCTCACTTGCCGGGGCCACAAACAGAGCAGACCAGTAGACGACCGGCGAAGGAGTGACTGCTAATTCGGCATACAGGAAGTACCCGTTGAAGATCAGAATGTAAGCCAGCGCCAGACGCTTGAAGGCGATGCCTCCGAAATCGTGAATGGCCCAAACGAACTCGAGCATCACCCACATGGCCACCGTTCGCGCCGACGCCCAAAGCAGGCAATCGATCGTCCACGACCAGGAGGCAAGTCCTCCGTCAGAGAAAATCAGGAGGAGATTAAACAGCGGATTCACTGCAAGCAATGCGCCGCACAGGAGCACATCGTGCCCGCCGGCCCAGCGCCATAAAATCAGCAGGCCGATTCCCAGCATGGTGATTAAAGCGTTCAACGCCAGGTTGGGACCGGCTGAAACAAGGTCGGAAAAGAAGTCGGCACGACTGGCAAGATGCAGGTTCCGGCTTTGATCGATCTCAAATCCGCCGCTAGTGTATCCGCCCTGCTCGCGCACCATGGGCGGATACCAGATTCGAAGCGCAACCACCGCCGACTCCCCGGCAGATGTGAGACCAGTCGGCAACTCAAAAACGTTGTACGGGTGGATCACCTTGAGTTCGACATGAGGCGGCAAAGCGCCTTGTTGACCAACCAGGCGGCCATTCACAAACATCTCGCTGGCATAAGTGAAGATGTTGAAGATGATAAGACTTCTCGTTTCGCGGAACGCCAGGGAACCAGCCGCATCTTTCGGAACCGTGACCCGCACGCGCAACCAAATAAAGCCATCCGAATGAAAGGCAGGCAACGGCCAGCGGCCCTGCGTTGCGGCCGGCCATGAGCGGTCGTCGTAGTTGGGTGCTGCCCAGCGCGGATCGTCGCCAAAGTGAAAGCGCACCTCCGCCCCGCCGCACTGCTGCGCCAAACAGAACGGCCCAGCCAGACTTGACCAGAAAACTGTGAACAGGACCAGGAGTCCTGGCATGCGGGGAAGCATGGTGAAATCATACGACGCGACGATTCCGGCGGGCATGCAGAGTGCATAGGAAATCGTGCTCTGGCCGATTCACCCGCAATCCAAAAGCAACCTCAAGCCGCCAAGCCCCCGGTCCCTGTTCTCTGCCTCTAAAACAAATCCGGAATACTATGAAACGCAATCCGCGTCGGCGCGGCTTTGAATGCCGTCAGCATCGTTGCCGGCGCCAGAGCGCTCATTCCATATTTATTGTTCAGCTGATCCATGGTTTCGAGCAGCCGTGTGCGGCTCTGCGCATCTTCCGTTCCCTCAAACAGATTCAGCGAGTGCAGCCGATCGGGCACCAGCTCGCCCAGACGCACGCCGATGAAGTACGGATGCTCAAACTCGGCCCCCACTGGCCGGCTCGCCCACAGGCGGCTCAGCGCGGCAATCAGCGTCTGGTTGTCCTGGCACTCACTGAGCTTAACGTCGCTCTTCCATCCATTTTTGGGCACGCCAAATGTGCTCACCGGCCCACGGTCGCCCTTCGGCCCCATAAAGCCGATCACCAGCCCAATGCTGCTGGCCCACAAACCACCCGCGCGCAGCCGCATGGCCGCCTTGTGCAGCAGCTTGTGCGCGACAGCCCACGCCTGCTCCACCGAGCGCATCTCGGGCGCCAGCACGTGCGAGTGGCTGATGGACTTCAGATGCTCGGTCTCCGACATATCGAAGTCCTGGCCCCGCAGCCAATGCCACAGCCGCTCGCCCCACACCGATCCCCATAGCTCGCCGGCCTTTTCGCAATCGAGCGCCAGCAACTCGTCCATGGTGTGGATTCCCTTCTCGTTCAGCCGCAACTCCGTGCGCGCGCCAATGCCCGGCAAGTCGCGCAGCATCAGGCGGCACAGAGCCTCGGGCAGAATATCCAGCGGCAGCGCCACCAGGCCGTCGGGCTTTTCCATGTCGCTGGCCACCTTAGCCAGATAGCGATTCGTCGCCAGCCCCACAGAGCTGCGCAGCATGGGCCCAACCTTCTCTCGTATCGCCGCCTTCACCTTCCGGCCCAGTTCCATGGCCGCCAGCAACGGCCGCTCGCGCCCCATCAGCCGGCAGGCCATCTCGTCGATCGAGAGCACCGCCGTCACCGGCAGGCAGCTTTCCACGGCTTCGACGATGCGGTGATGGTAGTCCACATAAAGCTCGTGGCGCGCCTCCAGCAGCACCAGGCCGGGACACATTTTTTTGGCCTCGCCGACGTTGGTTCCGGTCTTCACGCCGTGTGCCTTGGCCTCATAGCTGGCGGCAATGCAAACCGTCGTATCGGCCATCATGGGCACCACGGCCACCGGGCAGCTGCGCAGCTCCGGGCGCGCATCCTGCTCCACCGACGCGAAGTAGGAGTTCAAATCAACGAACAGCCAATTCAGCGCCGAGCCGTGGGCAGAAGCATTCTCCGGCTTATGCGGCATATCCAGCGTATCGGGCTTCAGAGCCTCAAGCTCCTCCGGCCACTCTTCGCTGGCGGAAGCAAGCGCTGGATTTGGAGCGGTCGCCATATCAAATCATTTTCGCCTTCTATTCCCTTCATGGCAAGGCAAAACTATTGCGTGGCGGGGAAAATTCGCCGATGCTACACTTGTTTTCCAGGAACTCACGTCTAACAGAGCAAAAAGGACATTGACTTCAAGTCCTGTCCATTTCAGGGCAGCTTACCGGGTTCCTTGTGTATAGGGTTATTGAATATGCATAGCGTAGGGCAATGGTTTGTGACGCACGAAAGCTTGCTTGCCATCCTGGTGACAGCGGGCGTAGCCGTGCTGCTTGTTTGCTGCCTGGGATGCTCGAACTGCCCCAGCCGCGACAAGGACGAGCTTTTCCGCCGCCGTAACCCCTAGAGCCGGTTACAGCGCCCGGGTTCCCTGATGAAACCTCATCTTCCACTCTCCCGATTCTTCTGTCCAAAGAGAGCTACGCAAGGTCGCGGAGCGTTCACCTGTCTTGGGATCGGTGCGCACGCACAGGTACCCGATCAGCGCGACCCCCGCGGAAATCTGCCGGCATTCAAAGTTCTCCATCACCGGCCGCTGGAACCCTTCTTTCCCCAGCAGGTCCAGAACCTGCTCCCGCGTCCACACTCTGCCTGAGGCGCCGGACTCCTGAAAGTCGTCAGCCAGCAGCGCCGCAACCCGCGCGCGGTCGCGCCGCACCGCCGGGTCTAGCAACGACTCCTCGCGGCCCCGCAGCAGCTCTGCCAGTTGCTCCTCGGTCAGGCTGCCGGTCCTTGGCTCCGCGGAGCCCGTCCCGCTCACGTGCTCGCTCATTCCGCGTGTCCTTTCATTGCCACGGCATCCGCCGGCGCTTGCGGCTTTAAATACGTCTCAAAGTGTGCCAGGATGCGATTGTACAGATGCGTGCGCACATCCGGGCCGGCAATGGAGTGAGTCTTGCGCGGGTAGATCTGCAAGTCGTAGGGAATCTCGTCTTCGATCAGCTTCTGCACAAACTGGACGGTGTTCTCCAGATGCACATTGTCGTCGCCGGTTCCGTGCACCAGCAACAGCCGCCCCTTCAGATTGGCCGCCGAGTTCACCACCGAGAAGTCTTTGTAGCCGGAGGTAAACTCCGCCGGCCGGCTCATATAGCGCTCGGTATAAATGGAGTCGTAATCGCGCCAGTCGGTCACTGGAGCCACGGCAACCCCGGCGCGGAAACGATCGGAGTGGCTGAGCGCGTAAAGCGTAAACGTCCCGCCCCAGCTCCATCCCCACCAGCCGAGGTGTTTCTTGTCCAGTTGCGGATACTCGGCCAGCGCCGCGTCCACAACTGTCAACTGATCCTCCAGCTGCACCGGGCCGAAGTTATGATAGGCCGCCTGCTCAAAGGCGCGCCCACGCCCGCTCATGCCTCGATTGTCAGCGTGCAGCACGGCAAACCCATGCTGCGCGAGCAGCTCGTCGAACAGCAGCGCATCGCCCCAGCGGTTCACCACCAGCTGCGCGCCTGGCCCGCCATATGGATTCACAATCAGGGGAACGCTCCCAGGCTCCGCGCCTTCCGGCAGCAACAGCGTGCCATAAAGTGTGGTGCCGTCGTGCGCCTTCACCTCAAGCTGTTCGGGAGCCTTCAAGTGGTAAGGCTCCAGCGCATGCGTCTGCCAAAACGCGTTGCACTTACCCGCCGTCTCGCAAAGCCGCACCGTAGGCGGTTCCAGCCGCGTGGACTGGCTGTCGACAAACGCGCCGCCCATGGGAGCGAAATTGCCGTTATGGAAGCCCGCGCCGGCGCTCAGCTGCTTGCGCTGGCCCGCAAAGTCAACCTGCCACAACTGCTGTTCCAAAGGGTTATTTTCATTGGACGCGTAGCGGATCAGCTTATCCGCGTAGTTCACGTCTAGAATCTCGCCCACCTCAAAATCGCCAGAAGTCAGTTGCCGCTCCAGCTTTGCCGTTGCCCCGTCAGGATTCGCTTCGTCGTAGCTGTAGAGATACAAGTGCGTGTGGCCGTCGCTCCAGTTGCCCAGCACAATGTTGCCTTTGCCCACAAAAACGTCGTACTTATCGTCGAAAAACTTATCGTCCGTCAATTGCAGCACTGCATGCGCGCTGCCCGTAGCGGCATTCGCAAAATACAAATCCCTATGCTTGTGATCGCGCGTGAGCGTCTCAATCCACAGCGTCTTCCCGTCGACCCAGCCGAAGCGCGGAATATAATCCTGCCCTGCCCGGATCGGTAGCTTGATCCACGCCGTCTTACCGCCGCCTGCCCTCGCCACGCCCACGCGCACGCCGGGGTTGGGATCGCCAGGCTGCGGAAAACGCTGCATGTCCACGCTGGCGTGGGTCGGAATCCAATCCGTGATGGGATACTGCGGCACATCGGTTTCGTTCATCTGCAAATAGGCCAGGCTCTTCGAATCCGGCGACCAGAAGTAGTTGCTGCGCGTTTCCAGCTCTTCCAGGTAAACCCAATCCACCTCGCCATTCAACGTCTCCGGATTGGGCGCTGCCGCCACCACGCTTGTTGGCGTGCCGGCATCCTTGAGCCGCACCACAGAAAGACCATGCGCATGGAGGAACGATATAAAGTTGCCGTCGGGTGAAAACTTGGGGTCGTCGCCTGAGGCTGATCCCGTAAAACCGATCTCCAATCCCGTGCCGTTATGCAGATCGTAGTACCAGAGCCGCCCGTTCGAGTCGAAAAGCAGGTGCGCCGAGTCCGGCGACCAAATGTAGCTGGCCATGTTGTAGCGCGCGCGATGGTCGCGGTCAGTCTCAGACGCTGCAGCACCGGCCAGCGAGGCCAGCTTGTCACGGTTCACCAGCACATGCGGCCTCGCCGTGGCCAGGTCCAGGTCAACCAGCTCACCCCCGTCCAGATAGCTCAGGTGTTTCCCATCCGGAGACCAGGTAAGTCCCTCGGGCGGATGCCCGGCCAGAGAACCATGCGCGAAGATCGCCTCCACGGTGATTGGCTTTGGAGGAACCTGCGCGTGGAGCAGAGGGGCTGTCGGAGACAAGGCAACAGCGGCCGATAGCGAGAGGGTGGCAATGCGATTCAATGGAGACTCCTCGGGAAACGAAGACCGGCCCCGGTCTTCAGGCTGGGATTGGAAGGCGCGGATCTTCTTGCCAGAAGTGTAACTCAACAGATACTCCGGGTTGCGCGGAATCTCGGAGAGTTCTATGGTCAGGGTAATGCAGTGGACAACTCCCGAAGAGCGCATCGGCCTTGGCCAGGCGCGGCGCAAGCAGGTGGCTCGCCAACAACATGGGGTATTCAACCCCAAAGCCCGCAAGGCAACCCCGCTGGCGCTTCTTGGGCGGTCAATGCAGGGCCGCATCCCCGCCCTCATCAAGCTCAAGTACCAGCTCATGGAGCAATCGCCGTTCGGCTTCTTCCGCGGCGCGGTGCCGGTGATGGCCTCAGACCTGGCCGGGCTGCCCAACACCGGCATTATTGCGCAACTCTGCGGCGACGCGCATGTGCGCAACCTCGGCGCCTATGCCGCGCCGGACGGACGGCTGGTCTTCGACATCAACGACTTCGATGAAACCATCCGCGGCCCATTTGAATGGGATCTCAAGCGCATGGCTGCGTCCATTACTTTGGCCGGCCGCGGTTCGGGCCATAAAGACTCTGCCAGCCGCCAGGCCGTGGAAAAATGCATTGAGCGCTATGCCACCCAGATGCGTGCCTTTGCCGAGATGCCCTGCATCGAGATTGGCCGCTATCAGGTGCACAGGATGGGCCAGGCGGCGGCGGTGCACGACGCGCTGCTCATGGCCGAGCGGGCCACGCCGCAACGTACGCTGGCCCAGCTTACCGAACCCTCCTCTGAAAAACCTGAGGCCCCTCGCCGATTCAAGGAAGCCAAACCCATGCTCGCCCGCATCGTGGGCCCTCCAGCCGCGGCCATCCGCGCTTCGCTCGGTCCTTATCGAGAGATGCTGGAGCCGCAACGGCAGCACCTTTTGTCTTTCTACCGGCCCGTAGACGTGGCCTTTAAAGTGGTGGGCACAGGATCGGTGGGCCTGCGCGACTATTGCATCTACCTTGAGGGCAACGGACCCGAGGATCCGCTCTTCCTGCAGATTAAAGAGGAGCCGGCATCGGCCTACGCGCCCTATCTGCCCGACGCGCGCCCTCCGCGCCACAACGGCCAGCGCGTGGCCGAGGGGCAAAAAGCCATGCAACTGCAATCCGACCCGTTTCTCGGCTGGACGCAGTTCGAGGGCCGCCAGTTCCTGGTGCGCCAGCTCTGCGATCACAAGGGGTCTATCGAATTGGACGACCTGGCAGGCGGCGCACTTGAAGCCTACGCTGAAGTCTGCGGCGAACTGCTCGCCCGCGGCCACGCACGCTCCGGCGACCCCCTGATGATCACCGGTTACCTCGGTTCCGGCGAAGGCTTTGCAGAAGCCCTGGCCAACTTCGGCGCCCTCTACGCCGACCAAACCGAAAAGGACCTGGAACAGATGCGCCAATCTCGCCAGTCACGCTAATCTCAGTTCCCTGATCCGCATTTCCGGCAGTTCTTTTTGCGCGCCTGCTCCGCTCTACAATGAACCGGTATGTCTACCGCCGTCCGCTCCCGCGCCAAGATCAATCTCGGCCTCCACATCGGCGCGCCGCGTTCCGACGGCTTCCATGAGCTGGCCACCGTCTATCAGACGCTAGAGCTGCACGACGTGGTCACTGTGACGGCCCGGCCGGCGCAGGCAACTGCGTTGCGAATCACGTCGAATGACGTCCGCGTGCCCACAGACGAGCGCAACACGGCCTGGAAGATGACTACGCTGGCGCTTGAATCCCTCGGGATCTCCGCCGAAGTCGAAATTCATATCGATAAGCGCCTGCCGGTGCAGGGCGGGCTGGGCGCAGGGTCGGCCAACGCCGCGGCGGCGCTCCTGGGGTTGGTGAAAGAGTTGGGGTTGGGGCGGGAGTGGGGGTTTGCCGCACCCATCGAGCCCAAAATGCTGAAGAGGTGGGGGGCTAGTCTCGGGGTCCCGCAGTCCGACCCATTGAATGAATTCACAGGGTTCTCCGACAGTGCAAACTGGCCTGGCTGGCAGTTGGCCCTTGCGGCGAAGGTTGGCTCCGATGTTCCGCTGTTCCTCGTCGGCGGAGCAGTCCTGGGGCGGGACCACGGCCAGAGCGTTTTTCCACTTCCCGACATTGAGCCGACCTGGTGCGTGGTTGCCGTGCCTGAAGCCGGCGTCTCCACGCCGCAGGCCTTTCGCGACTGGGACAGCCTCTGCGCTGCCCAAGGTTTGACCGAACAGTCGAGTAACGATAGACTGGAACAGTTGAGCCGCGCCTATGCCAGCGCCTTTTCGGGAGAAATCCCCGAAGGCGGGCCGGGAGCAGGCTCCTCCGGTGTCCTCTCTTTGGGAGAGGACCGGGCGGGACCCGTAGAGTCCGCGCTTGTCCGCACCGGGATCAGTAGCTGGTTGGAAAACGACTTTGAACGTGTCGTCTTTCCCCAGCATCCCTCCCTTGCAGAAATCAAGCGCATCCTTGCGGGCTTCGGCACTCCGGAGGCAGCCCTCCATGCTTCTCTGTCAGGGTCCGGTTCGGCGCTCTTCGGGTTGTACAGGACCCCCGAAGATGCGGAAGCGTCACGAGGCCGGCTGAAGGAACAGGTTCCAGAAATACGGAGCACCTTGACCCGCACCATGCCGCGCAGCGCTTACTGGCGCGAAATGTTTTTTTGACGTTACAGGTTGACAGTCGAGCATTACGGGAAAGAGACTCAGTTCGGCTGCCGATAGTTGGGCGATCGTCTAATGGTAGGACAGTGCCCTTTGGAGGCACTTGTCCAGGTTCGAATCCTGGTCGCCCAGCCAAGATTCAGTGGTTAGTGAACAGCGTGCAGTGAACAGATTTCAGAAGCAGCTGACAGTAATTCGGCAGGCAGCAATTACTGGCCACTGTCCACTGCGCACTGCACACTGTGAGAAGCAGCCAAAGCAAACCAGCTTGGAGGTTCTCGGTGATGGAAGCAGGAACGTTGACCGTGTCGCTGGAAGATAAGCAAGCCGGAAGCGAATCGCGGGATGGGGCTCAGAAAGAGCCCGAAAAAGGTCAGTCGCAGGAAGCGGCTGCCAAGGCGAAGGAAGCCAAAACGGCGCCTGAGCGCAAGCGGACCCGCAACCTGAGCGAGGATAAGCGCTTTAAGCTCTTCAGCGGAACGGCAAACCGGCCCTTGGCTGAGGAGATCGGCACCCACATTGGCGTCAAGGTGGGCGAAGCCAAAATCCAGCGCTTCGCCGACGGCGAGGTCTACTTCCAGCTGCTGGAGAACGTACGCGGCGTCGATGTTTTTGTGGTGCAGCCCACCTGCTATCCGGTGGACCAGCATCTAGTGGAGCTATTGGTAATGATTGACGCGCTCAAGCGGGCCTCGGCGGCCAGGATCACGGTGGTGGTGCCCTACTACGGCTACGCCCGCCAGGATCGCAAAGACCGTCCCCGCGTAGCCATCAGCGCCAAGCTCATTGCGGACCTGCTGACCACTGCCGGAGCCAACCGGGCTTTGTTCGTGGATCTTCATGCCGCGCAGATTCAAGGTTTTTTCAATATCCCTGTCGACCACCTCTTCGCGAGTCCTGTGCTAGTGAGCTATTTTCGTGACCTCAAACTGCCCAGCCTGACGGTGGTTTCGCCGGACGCGGGCGGTGTGGAGCGGGCACGGTTCTTCGCGCAGAAGGTGGAGGCGCCACTGGCCATCGTCGACAAGCGCCGCACCGACATGAACGTGGCCGAAGTAATGCACGTGGTAGGCGACGTGACAGGCAAGACTTGCCTCATCATTGACGACATCGTGGACACCGCGGGAACGCTGGTGAAGACCGTCGACGCCCTTTACGCTGCCGGGGCTGCCACTGTGTATGCCTGCGCCAGCCACGCCGTGCTTTCGGGACCGGCCATTGACCGCATCGCCAATTCACGTTTGGAACAGCTGGTTGTGACCAATACTGTCCCCTTGCGCGAGGCGGCACAAAAGTTACCCAAGATCAAGGTGCTCTCCATCGCCGGCCTGCTGGGCGCGGCCATCGAGAGCATCCACATGGAAACCAGCGTCAGTTCGCTGTTTTCCTGAGAGCAGTGATCAGTGGACAGTGTTCAGTGATCAGAACCGTTAACCAATAGCTGGTATTAGGTAATGGGCGACAGGCAGGCAAAATTTATTGGCCGCTGTCCACTGTTCACTGGCCACTGGCTTCAACAAAGGGAGCGGACCCCAAGCGGGCCGTGCCCGATCGAAGGAAACGAGAGACGAAATGCCGGAATTAGTCGTAGCAAAGCCCCGTGAGGGCAAATTCAACAAGAACGCTGCACGCCGTGTACGCGTCGCGGGCAAAATTCCCGCCGTGCTGTATGGCTCCGGGCACCAGCCCGTGGCCGTCGAAGTGGATCCCAAGCAGATTTCCCGAATTCTGTTTTCAGAGACCGGACACAACACGATTTTCGATGTTGAAGTCGCAGATCAGCCTGCAGCCAAGGCCATGATCGTCGACTGGCAGCGCGAGCCGATTAACGACCGGCTGATCCACATCGACCTGAAGCGGATTGCGCTGGACAAGGCGCTGCGCGTGAAGGTGAGGGTGAAGTTGCTGGGCGTACCGGTGGGAGTGAAGGCTTCCGGCGGCATCCTGGACCAGGTGTTGCGTGAAGTAGAAATCGAGTGCCTGCCCGCGAATATCCCGGCCAACATTGCCGTGGACGTGAGCAACCTCGAGCTTTTCGCGTCATTGCGGGTGAGCGACCTGCCGCACTCGGACGCCATCAAGATTCTGAATGCCGAAGATGCGACCGTGGCCCATGTGGTCTCGATTCGCGAAGAGGCGCCGACACCGGCGGAGACCGAGGCTGCAGCAGCAGCCGAAGCCGCTGCCGCGTCAGCAGCCGAACCCGAAGTGGCCAAGAAGGGCAAGCCGGAGGCCGACGCGGCTGGCGGCAAGAAGGCCGATGCGGCCGGCGGCAAGAAGTCCGACGCAGGGGCGAAGAAGTAACCTTTGGGCACTGGAAGTGAAACCGGCGGCCAGCGCAGCCCCTTCCTGGTGGTGGGGCTGGGCAATCCTGGCCTTGAGTATTTGTGGACGCCGCATAACGCGGGATTCATGGCCATCGACCGCATCGCCCAGCAAGAAGGGGTTGTGGTCCAGAACCGGCGCTGCCGGGCCGTCACAGCAACCTGCCGCATAGCGGGGCGCGTGGTGGTGCTGGCAAAGCCGGAGACATTTATGAACCTGAGCGGGCTGGCAGTGGCTGCTCTGGTTAAGGAGTTTGAGGCGGACCCAGCCAGGGATCTGCTCGTGATTCAAGACGAGCTGGACCTGACGCTGGGAACCTTCAAGATCAAGGAGCGCGGTTCGCCGGCGGGGCACAACGGGGCCCGCAGCGTGACCGATGCCCTGGGAACACAGGAGTGGCTGCGCCTGCGGATTGGCGTGGGGTTGGAGTTATCACCCCACGGACCAGGACCTGTCCGCGGGGGCCCCGGTCTACCACCTGAAGCGATTGCGGCGGGCGGGCGGCGGCCAGGCAGGGATTATCTGCTGTCGCCGATGCGGAAAGCGGATTTAGCGGTGCTGGACGAAGTGCTGGACAGGGTGGCAATGGCCGTCAGGCGCATTGTCCAGGATGGGCCGGCAGCCGCGATGAACGAGTTCAACAGGAAAGACAAGGAAGAATGAACAGGGAGCAGGGAATAGGCGCCAGCGAACAGGGAACATTTACAGAGGACTGTGAACTGAGAACTATGAACTGTGAACTGAAAGCTGAAAGCTGTAAGCGGAAGCAACTGCTCCCGCGGAAAAGGAATACTGATGTCGCGTGTGTATGAAGTGATGTTCATTGTCCGGCCCGATGTGGCCGAAGAGGATGCCGACAAGCTGATTGCCGGCTTTAGCACTACCGTGACCGCCGGCGGTGGAGTCATCAAGTCTGTCGAGAAGATGGGTCGCCGCAAGCTCGCCTACACGGTGCGCAAGTTCAACGACGGCAACTACGTTTTGCTCACCATTGAAGCCAATGGAGCGGTGGTGCTGGAACTGGAGCGCCGTCTGCGCGTCACCGAGCCGGTGATCAAGTTCATCACCGTGCGCATTGACGAGGAAGACAAGCGGCTGGCCAAGGTAAAGGCGCTGCGTGGCGTACGCCGCACCGCGACCCCGGCCGTTTCGGCTCCCGTTGCAGCGGCGCCCGTTGAAGCTGCACCCGCGGCGGAAGTTGCGGAGCCGGTTCAGGCCAGCGCCTAACAGAATTGCCGAAGCCGTTTTTTGTATTTGCGACCGGCTTCAGCCAGATCCAAAGCCGGCGGCCTGCAATCGGGCTGCCGGAAAAATGAGAGTGAAGAGGAAACAGCATGTCGAATGAAACTGAATCAAAGGCGCCGGAAACAGGCGCAGCATCACCCCAAGCCACATCCGGCTCGGACTCCGCCCCGTCCACGGGTTCCGGACACAGTTCGAATTCGGGACCACGCTCAAGCAGCCGTCCACCGGGCGGACCAGGCGGACGGCCCTCAGGTGGACCGGGCGGACGGGGAAAGTTTTTCCGCCGCAAGAAAGTGTGCAAGTTCTGCACCGAAAAAATTGACGCGATCCCCTACCGCGACGTGCGGTTGCTGCAAGGGTTCGTGGCCGAACGCGGCAAGATTGTGCCTCGCAGGCTCACGGGCGTTTGCACCACGCACCAGCGCCGCCTGACCCGCGCCATCAAGCAGGCCCGGAATATCGCCCTGCTGCCGTTTGCAACGCGGCACTAAGCCGCATCCTGCCCGGATGCGGGCCGAAAATGATGCGCGGCGCAATGACGGCCCGCGTCTGTCTTTGAAGAGACAGGCACGCCCGTACCAGACGCCGCCCGTAACACTGGAGAATTTCCCATGGAAGTAATTCTGAAAGAAGACGTAGTCAATTTGGGCCAACGCGGAGACGTGGTAAAGGTCGCAGACGGATACGGACGCAATTTCCTTTTGCCGCGCAAGCTTGCGATGCAAGCTACGCTGGCCAACCGGGCGGTTATCGAGCAGATGAAGACTGCTGCTGCACGACGCTCCGCCACTGAAAAGGCGCAGGCCGAGGAGCTGGTTGTTAAGCTCGAGCGGCTGGTGCTGAGCTTCACCCGCAAGTCAGGCGAGGCCGGCCAACTTTTTGGTTCGGTTACATCGGCGGATATCGCCGGCGATCTGGAGAGCAAGGGCTTTGAGGTCGATCGCCGCAAGATTCAATTGAGCGAACCCCTGAAGAGTCTTGGCGAGTTTAGCGTAGCCATCAAGCTGCACCGTGAAGTCACAGCGCATGTGAAGGTGAAGGTTCTGGCTGATGCTGCCCAGGAAGCGCCTGCCGACGCTCCGGCCACCGAGCCTGTGGCAGAAGTAGCTGCGGCGGAGTAGCCCCGACCCGCCTGCACTCGCCTCGCCTCCCAGCTCGCTGCGGGGACGAGGCGAGCGCAGGCGGCGATCCCTCTCGCAAACATAAAATAGATTTCTATCCGACCATCGCCAACGGTCGGCTTCGATCTGTGCGCAGGGTAGGCACCGCAGCCAGCAGGCTGCGCGTGTAGGGATGCTCCGGCGCGGTGAGCAGCCGCGCACTTGGTCCCGTTTCCACCACCTGGCCTGCGTGCATGACGGCAACCCGGCTCGCCACCTGGCCCACCACGGCCAGATCGTGCGAGATGAAGAGCATGGCCAACCCATACTGACGCTGCAGGTCGCGCAGCAGAGCCAGCACCTGCGCCTGCACGGTGACATCGAGAGCGGTGGTGGGCTCGTCGGCGATGAGTAAACGGGGCCGGTTGATGAGCGCCATGGCGATAAGGATGCGTTGACGCTGACCGCCCGAAAACTGGTGAGGATAGTCGCCGTAGCGGCTTGCAGCATCGGGCAAATCGACCTCCTGGAGCGCGGCAATTGCCTGGCGCCGCGCCTCGCGTCCAGTCCAGGAAGGAAAATGCGCGGAAGCAGCCTCGGCAACCTGGCGACCAATGGTCATCACCGGATTCAGCGCAGTCATCGGCTCCTGAAAGATCATGGCGATTTCATGGCCGCGAATGCGCCGCAGAACTCCGTCCGGCTGGCGCAGCAGGTCAATTGCGCCCGCTCCTGCGGGCTGCCATAGAATCTCTCCTGTGACCTGCGCCGCCGGCCCAAGCAACCGCATGATTGCCAACGCCGTCACGCTCTTGCCCGAGCCTGACTCGCCCACCAGGCCGAGCACCTCGCCCTCAGCAAGCTCGAGACTCACGCCGCGCACCGCCTCCGCCGCTCCAAAGCGAACCTGCAAATCTCGAATGTCGAGTAGCGGTGGCATGAACCAATCGTAGACCATTGCGAATCAGCAGCACGGCAATGCGAGCCACCTGAGAAGTCGGGAGTGGCCAGATCCGGACAGGATCCTGCGACAAACGAATCCTCACTTATACAATGCATAACCTGCCCGGAATAAGCGGGTTATATCAATCAATGTCCTTCCGGTAGAGCGAGTTGCTGTTTGCGTTTCGAATGCAGGAGGCAACAAAAGGTGAAATAGGCTCATCTCTACCGCAAGTGCTGTATAAAAGCTCCGGTAACTTTCGGAAGCTCAACGGGAGATTGAGACATGCCGCTTGTCAATGTTGTTTTGGTGTTGATTGTAGTTGGAGTTTTGCTGTGGCTCATAAACCGCTTCATACCCATGCAGGGAACCATCAAGGGAATCCTGAACGCCGTCGTGACGATTGCGGTGGTTTTGTGGCTGCTGAATATCTTTGGGCTTTATCACTACCTTACCCAGTTCCGTGTGGGGCCTCAATAAATCGGGCTACGGGAACAAAAAGGCGGAGTTCCTTTTATTTATGACCGTCAGTATGGACTTCTGGTGCCGAAGAAGGGACTCGAACCCCCACACCCTTGCGAGTACGTGGACCTGAACCACGCGCGTCTGCCAATTCCGCCACTTCGGCACGGTACACAAGTTCAGCAGTTTCATCTGAACCGGCAGCATCTTTGAGTCTCGCAAATGCGGGACGTAGTGTCAAACTTCCTGAGGATAGCCGGAACGGCCGGAACCCACAGGCTCCGGCCGCGGCATTGGAATCCTCGCCTTAAACCAGTTTTGCGTCGAGGGTGACTTCGGTGTTGTTGGCGAAGAGTTTGGAGATGGGGCAGCCGGCCTTGGCGTCGGCCGCGGCCTTGTCAAAGGCTTCCTTGGTGGCGCCAGGAACGGTTGCGGTGGTGGTGAGCGCAATCTTGGTAATGGCGAACCCCCCGTCGGTCTTGGCCAGGGTGACGGCCGCGTGGGTTTCGATCTTTTCCGGAGTCAGGCCTGCGCCGCCCAGCTGCGCGCCGAGTGCCATGGAGAAGCAGCTTGCGTGGGCCGCCGCGATGAGTTCTTCGGGAGTGGTGCCGGAGTCGGCGCCTTCAAATCGAGTGGCGAAAGAGTAGTTCGCGTTGTTGAGCACGCCTGTCGCCGTGGAAATGGTGCCTTTGCCTTCCTTCAGTGAGCCTGTCCAAACCGCACTTGCCTTGCTTGCCATTGTCCCTCCTTGGGGGATTCAAAATCCGATGGTTTTGTCCGGTGCGCCACGAGCGGGGAAGTCCACAGGCGCTGCCGGAAGTCTATGGGGTTGATGCATCAGGCGCCGGCGAAGATGGCCGCGGCGCAAATGCCCTTACTCCTATGCTAATCTGTCGGGCATGTTGCTGCAGCGTCCCAGTGCTTTCGACGATGATTTCCTGAAGGAAGTTTCACGTCCCGGTTCGATGGAGGCGGCCGAATCGGAGAAGCCGCAGGTGGAGCATCACTGCCAAGTGTGCCCCAACTGCGGCCAGCGGCTCACAGGCCACCATTGCAAGCTGGTGTGCACGCAGTGTGGATATTACTTGAGCTGCGCCGATTATTACTGATGAAGCAGTGTATCAGTGGAAAAGTGAATTAGTGAGCAAGCAAAAAAGGGAAGCGCTGGCCCAAAGCCTGGTAGCGCCCCGCTGACGGCCTGAGCCGGTCTATGATGGGTAGCTGAAAGCGAGGGGCGATGGCGATTGGACGTCTGAGAATGAAGACAATTCGCGTTTTGCGCGCGGGATTTGTCGGCACTTGTGTGCTGTGGCTGGTGGTCGGGTTCGCGATGGCTGCGCCGGCGGCGGGACAAACCAGCGACGGCTCGCTCAAGCGGGAGACTCCGTGGATTCAGGTTGCCTTCGACGCGCAGCAGCCGGGCCTGGATGCGCTGAGTTTCGACTCGCTGAAGCGCGGCAACTTTCGCGCCAGCCCGATTGTCAGGCCGGGAAGCTCGCCGGTCGAGTATTCGGTGAATGTACGCGACGGTTGGGTGCGGTACGCGGTCAGTTCCGACCCTGAGCACCCGGTTTGGGAGATGCAGTGCGATGGCGACACGATGCGGCTGCGCAGCCTGTTCCGGCCGAATGGGGTTTCGCGCGACCTGACATGGAGATTCGATCCGGATGTAACACACGCCACGCTTCTGGGCCGCGTGACGCGGGAAGGAAACGTTGCGCTGCCGGCAGTTCTGCACCTGCCCGGCATGGGCTCAATGCGGATTTATGCGAAAGGAAGCAGCGCCGCGGCGCTAGGCTACGTGGCCCATCGACGGCCCGACTTGTTTGTCGCGGTTACCTTTCCGGCCGCAAACGCCGAGCACCCGCAGATGGAATACACGCTGGAAACTGCGACGATCTTCCCGTCGATCCCGGGCATGGATCCCGGCGATACACGGTTTGACGGCTTTCGCCGCGAATGGCTGGACGCGCTCCAGCTGAATGCCGAGCTGCACATTCTGGCCAATAATGCCGCCAGCGATCCATGCGCCTTTGTTCTCTATTTCTACAGCGATATCGCACGCTACACGCCGGAACTGGCGAAGGGGCTGTCGGCGCTGGACATTGTGCGCGAATCGCTGGACCGTTATCTGGGCGGGTATAAGTCGTATGGCATGCCGGGCTTCAAGGAGTTCGATGGAAAGACCGAGCGAGTTGATCCGCGAGTTCCCTATGTCTTCCTCGACGTGTATCCGTCGCTGCTGATTTCTGCCTACGACTATGCAGATGGCAGCAGCGATGAGCTGTGGCTGCGGAAGAATTACAAGGGTCTGCGCGTTTGGGCCGAGGCCATGACGGCGGCCAATGCGGACGGCAGTCCGCTGCTCGAATATCCGGCAAGCGGCAACTCGGGCTCATGGGGCGATCCGTTTACCGTGCGCCCGTCGAACTGGTGGGACACGATTGGATTTGGCCACCAGGACGCTTACTCCAACGCGCTCGGCTACCGCGCACTGCGCTCGATGGCCGCGCTGGCCGACCGCGTCGGAGAGACGGCTGATGCTGCGCGCTATCGCAAACGCGCAGAGGAGATTCACCACGCGTACGCGAGCGCATTTATCGATCCGTCAACGGGAGTGGTGGCCGGATGGCGAAGCAGCGACGGCCAACTGCACAACTATTACTTCACCTTCGTGAACGGCATCGCGGCGCGCTATGGATTGATTGACAGAGAGCAGGCGCGGCAGGCGATGAGCGGAATTTTGGCCAAGATGGACAGCGTGGGCTACCGGAACTTCACGCTCGGCCTTCCCGGCAACCTTGTACCTGTTCGGCGCGCCGATTATGTGGACAACGACCCGCGCTACGGCGGCTCAAAGCGCGAAGACGGCAGCGATGGTTTCGAAGTGTACGAGAACGGCGGGGCCACGGCATGCTACGCCTATTTCACCTTGGCGGCCCTCTACCAGTTGAGCGAAAAGAAAGAGGGCGACAAGATTCTGATGCCCATGATCGACGCCTTTGAGAAGCAGGGATTCTCAGGCCGCGCCGCGAACGGCATGACATACGACTGGAAGGACTGGCAGGGCGGCGCACACGGGTATGAAGGATTTCTGGTGGACAACTACTACGCACTGCTGGCGGTGCTCGATCGCGCAGGGATGGTTGAAAAGCTGCCGTGAGGAGAAGCGGCCGCACTTCAGGGGGCCCGGCCGGTTTGCCCTGGGGGGTACCCCCACCCCATCTCTGCAAAGAACCTGGTTATTTTCAGCGTGTTAGCGGGCAGGGTACGCTCCAGGTTCGTGATCTAAAACGAGTTACTTGCAGATTCGTGGCAGGAAAGGAGTTAGGCCTCTTTTTCGGCGCCGGGGCGGTGGTTTGACCCACTTTTCTGGAGCCAAAGCCTTCTCCCTTCAATGCCAATCTGTGCGCAGTTTCCTGACCTTTGGCTGGTTTCGTGGAGCCTCAGCCTTTGGCGCCGGGCTTGCCTACGTTGGTTAATTCACATTATGCGTGGCGGGTCCATAATTTTCTGCAAACGATCAGACACCGTCCGGCTCCGATGCGTAGCGCATCCTTCGACGCGACGCGCCGAGCTTCCTCAGGGGTTAAATAGGCCGCGGAAAAAGGTCCAACTTGGGATGAATGCCGCCCCCGACTCTTGCAGGGGCTAAAGCCCGACATCGATTTAACTGGCGTTATCGGCCCGACTAAAGTCAGGCCCTGGTTACAAAGCCTTCGAGCGCTGACGTCATTGAGTTTTTCCGCAGCGTGTAAAGCCCGACATTGATCTAACTGGCTTTATCGGCCCGACTAAAGTCAGGCCCTGGTTACAAAGCCTTCGAGCGCTGACGTCATTGAGTTTTTCCGCAGCGTGTAAAGCCCGACATCGATTTAACTGGCGTTATCGGCCCGACTAAAGTCAGGCCCTGGTTACAGGGCCTTCGAGCGCTGACGTCATTGAGTTTTTCGCAGCCGGTAAAACCCCTTCCCTTTCCAGCCCTTTTCGGCACGACCGAAGTAGTGCCCTGATACGAAGCGGATTTGTGGAACGCTCTGGAGATGGCTTACCGCTGGTGAGCCGCGTCGCGTTCGTGTCGGCGGCTTAATGTCTTCCCTACTGCTTCTGGCTGGCTTTGCGCGCGGCTTCAAACTCGTCGCCGGGGAGCCATTGGACGGTTGTGGGTTGAGCTGAGGCGAGCCAGCCAAGAACAAAGCCGAACCGAGCCAATTTGGCGTTGCCGCGGAAGTCCCAGTCTGCGCGGTACTCGTCGGAGGGCTGATGGTAGTGGTGCTCGACGTAGTCCTCCGATTGCAGCCGGCCCCATTCCGGAGTGTGGCCCTCAAAGAGATCGCCCTGATCGACGGAAAAGGCGGGAATGCCGACGCGAGCCAGCGAGAAATGGTCGGAGCGGTAGTAGTGGCCTGCGCCGGGAGTGGGATCGGGCAGCAGAGCCAGATCGAAGACTTTGGCGACGGACTGGACGGTGGGCCAGAAGCTAATGCGCTCGGCTCCGCCGAGGTTGACTGAGCGGGGAACGCCGATGGGGAGGATCATGTCAAAGTTGAGGTCGAGAGCGATTTGGCCGGCGGGGATGGGCGGGTGCATGCCGAGATATTGCGAGCCCAGCAGGCCCTGCTCCTCAGCAGTGACGGCGGCAAAGTAGACGGCGTGGGGCGGCCGGACGTGAGACTGCGCAAAGGCGCGGGCCAGCTCCAAAATAATGCCGCAGCCGGTGCCGTTGTCGGCAGCGCCGTTGTAGATGTTGTCGCCGGGGGCGTCAGGGTCGATGCCGAGATGGTCGTAATGAGCGGTGTAGAGGACGGCTTGATTTGCCGCACTTGTACCGGGCACGCGGCCCACCACGTTTGAACTGACGTAGCGGCGAACGCGGCTCTCAATGTGGGCGCGAAGGCGAACGGGAAGTTCAACTGCGTGGAAGGCGCCGGGCTTGCCGGCCTGAGCGATGGCCTGGTCGAGATTGCCAAGGCCGGCGAGGGTGAAGAGCCGTTGAGCCACATCGTGCTGAATCCATGCTGCGGCGCGTAGCGTGGCGTCGGGGTCGCCCTGGAGATAGCTCTTTTCCACGGCTTGCGAATTGCGCACCACCTCCCAGCCATAGCTGGCAAGGTCGGTGCGGTGAATGATCAGTACACCTACGGTGCCGCGGCGTGCCGCTTCTTCATATTTGTAGGTCCAGCGGCCGTAGTAGGTGAGGGCTTTGCCCTTGAAGAAATTGGGATCGTCGGACGGCGGTTCGTTGACGATGATCAGGGCGATTTTGCCTTTCAGGTCCACGCCGGCGTAGTCGTCCCAGTGGTATTCAGGCGCGTGGATGCCGTAGCCCACGAAGACGATGGGCGCGTCGAAGTCAGCGGAGGGTTGGCCGGTCTGGTCTTTGGAAACGATCTCCGTGCCATAAGCGAGATCGATGGGTTGGCCGGTTGCGGGGACAAAGGAGAATTTTGTCTTGTCCTCTATGGTGTGCACGGCCACGAGTGGAACGCGCTGAAAGTAGGCGCCATTGTCGCCGGCCGGCTCGACACCGGCGAGGGCGAACTGGGTTGCGATGTACTCGGCGGCCAGCTCAGCGCCGCGCGTGCCGGGGCCGCGGCCCTCCAATAGGTCCAAAGACAGAAAGCGGACATGAGCGCGAATCTTTTCCGGGTCAATGGAAGCAGCGGCCGTACGGGCAGCCTGCGGCAGGCCCGGAATCTCGGGAACCACAAAAGCAGGTTGCTGCGAGTGGGCGGCGATTGGGATGAGTGCGGCCAAGGCTGTTGCCATGACGGTAAAGATCGGTTTGCTCGGCGTGCGATGCATGGATTCTCCTCGGTCTATGGCCGGAATGATTCGTGCTTTGAGTCTCCTGGCATCCCGCCCGTTCGCTAGAAAAAAAACGACTGGACGCGTCACGGAGATGATACAGCTTCACGCGGCCAAGAACCCGGGGATCGGCCACCTGCATGCTGAGACGCGTATAGGCGGGAGAGCGGATCCCTTTCAGAGTACCTCTGCCTCAGGCTGCCGGGCAATGGAGTCGAGCGGCACGGAAGGCAGCAGGTGGGCGCGGGCAAGCACCTTGCGAGCCAGGCCGGTGAGCGCCATGTTGCCGGCTTCAGCCAGCGCCACCCAGCGGCGTTCACCGCCGGCAACGGTGATGGACTCCACGTCGTCTTCAAAGACGGTGCGGATGCGAACGTAATAATTGACCTGCATGATGGCGTGGCGCACGATCATGCGCAGTTCGCTCTCAGGGACGGCCGGATCGCGCAGGGCGGGCAACTGCCACAGACCAGGCATTACGGTGAGGGCCGCGGGGCGCTGTTCGAGCAGGACCTCGCGATTGTGCTGGCCTGGGTGACGGCCGATACGGACAGAGAGCGCGTGTGCTACCTCGCGGCTCAGCATCCGTGGCCGAGGCGCGGTTTTGTGCTCGCCCTGAGTCGCGCAGTCCCGGGCTACCGGGCACTCCAGACAATGAGGATTGCGCGGCAGGCAGACCGTCGCGCCTAATTCCATAACCGCCTGGTTGAAGTCGCCGGGATGCGCTGGGTCGACAAGCCTTGATGCCAGGTCATCGATCTTGTGCCTGAGCGCGGTTCCTCCGCCTTTGCGGCTGCTGCCCTCCCATCCTTCCAGGCGGCACAGGACTCGCTCCACGTTGCCATCCACGACGGCCACCGCTTCTCCATGGGCGATGCTGGCGATGGCCGCGGCCGTGTAGGCTCCGATGCCGGGCAGCATGCGCAGCTGCTCGGAGCTGACCGGCAGGTTGCCGTGGAAATGGTTGGCTACGTATTGCGCGGCTTTGTGAAGCATGCGCGCACGGCGATAGTAGCCCAGTCCGCTCCACAGCGCCAGAACGTCCTGTTCCGGGGCCAGGGCCAGCGAGACGAGCGTGGGAAAGCTCGCCAGGAAGGCATGATAACGCTCGACGACCACGGCTACGCGGGTCTGTTGCAGCATGATTTCAGAAACCCAGATCGAATAAGGATCGGGGTTGCGCCGCCAGGGCAGGTCGCGGCGGTTGCGCGCATACCACTGCAGCAGTTGGCGGCGCAACCGCTCGATCTTTTCCGATTGCCGGTCTTGCTTGACCATTGGCTCAGCTTAAGGCATTTAGCGGCCGCGCGCGACTGGCACGGCTGACGAGGGCCGCTGCTCGAATGAGAGCGGCCCTTTGCATGGACCCGAAAGCTGACCTGGGCCAGGGGTTCTGCCGATTTAACCCAGCAATTCGCCCACAATGCCGGGCGCAGCGCTGAGCGCGGCATCGATCTGGGCCTGGTCTTTGCCGCCGGCTTCGGCGATTTCGGGCTTGCCGCCGCCGGAACCGCCGACGAGTTTGGCCACCGCGCCCACCAGTTTGCCCGCCTGGATGCGCTTGATCAGGCCCGGCGTGACGCCGGCGATCAGCGCGACTTTGCCTTCCGGCTGCGCGGAGGCTAACACCACCACGCCCTCGCCAAGCTTCTGCTTCAGGTTATCGACGAGGGTGCGAAGCTGGCCGCGCTCCAAACTGTCTGCGCGGAGGGTCACAAGTCGTACGCCTTTCACTTCAACGGAGCGGCTTAGGGCCTCATCGAGCGCGCCGGCCGCGGACTTCATGCGGGCTTCTTCCAGTTCGCGGCGCAGGCGCTTGAGCTCGTCTTCCTGACTGGCGAGTTTGGCGCGGAATGCGTCAGATGGCGTGGCGCCGGCCGGTGCGGGGGCGACCTGCGCGGCCAGTTGGGCTACGGCGAAGTCCTGACGGAAGGCGTCGAGCGCGCCGAGGCCACTGATGGCCTCAATGCGGCGAACGCCGGAGGAGACAGAGCCTTCGCTGACGATCTTCACCAGGCCGATTTCGCCTGTGGCAGCGGTGTGCGTGCCACCGCAAAGCTCGGTGGAGAAGCCGTCAGAGAGCTTGACCACGCGGACCTTGTCGCCGTACTTCTCGCCGAAGAGGGCCATGGCATGGTACTCGTTGACTGCCACATCGATGGGCACGTCTTCCAGGGTTTCGACGCGAGCGTCGGCGAGGACCTCGCGGTTTACGATGGACTCGATTTCTTCAAGCTCTTCGTCGGCCACCTGGGCGAAGTGAGAGAAATCGAAGCGGAGGCGCGTGGGATCGACCAGCGAGCCGGCCTGCTTGACGTGGGTGCCGAGGACCTGGCGGAGCGCGGCGTGGAGCAGGTGGGTTCCGGTGTGGTTGCGGCGGATGGAATTGCGGCGGTCGCCGTCAACGATTGTGTTGACGTGATCGCCAACCGCGAGCGGCTGCTTGAGCAAAGCCTTGTGGGCGCGGACGCCTTGTACGGGCAGCACGCAGCCGGTGATTTCAGCAACGGTGGTGTTGCCGTCTGCTGAGGTGAACCAGCCCGTGTCGCCGATCTGGCCGCCGGAGTCGCCATAAAAACTGGTCTGGTCGAGGACGACGTCAACCTGGTCGCCTGCGGCGGCGGCGGGAACGCCGAGGCCGTCTTTGACGATGGCGAGAACTTCCGCGTTGGGCGCGGTGAGCTGCTTGTAGCCGAGAAAGGCAGTCTTGGGTAGTTCGCGGTAGGCGGGGCTGGCGGACTTCTGGCTGCCGCCTTTCCAACTGGCACGGGCGCGGGCCTGTTCTTCGGCGCGGGCGGCTTCGAAGCCTTCGTCGTCGAGTTGGACGCCGGAGTCCCTGGCAGCATCTCTCATAAAATCGAAGGGCAAGCCAAACGTCTCATAAAGGTGAAACGCCGTATCACCCGACAACTTGACGTCAGCATACTCAAGCCTCGATTCGAGATCCTTGATGGCAGGTGAATCGAGGAAACTACCCCAACTTACACCAGCAACGGCGGCATGCCTTTCCTGTGCTCTGGTGAACAATCCGGCCCATTCACGGGCAAGTGCTTTTATCGCGCTGTCGGGCTTTTCGAGGCCCTTTTCTTTGAGGTATTCAGATACGATCAGCTCGAAATTCTGAAGCTTTGCTTCATAAATCGCCGAATCGAGCTTTTGGGATCCAAGCTGCAAAACACGCGCAAACTGTTGCTCTTCCGCTTTCACGACCTTTGCAACTCGATCCGCCGACGCAACCAACTCGGGATAGGCCTCTTTCATTAGATCGCGCACAGCGTCGACCATCTCGAACATGAATGGAGCTTCTTGGCCCAGGGCGCGTCCGTGCCGAATCGCACGGCGGAGGATTTTGCGAAGGACGTAACCTCGGCCCTCGTTTGCCGGTAGCACTCCATCCGAGATCAGAAAGGTGCAGGCCCGGGAGTGGTCTGCGATGATTCGGAGGGATGCACTCAAGCCTTCGCCACCTGCTCCAAATTGCAAGTAATTTCTTTCGACATGGGTAGCTTCAGCAGCTCGCGCGATGAGCAGGGTGAACAAATCCGTGTCGAAATTCGAGATCTTACCCTGGAGGACGGCGCTGACGCGCTCGAGGCCCATGCCGGTGTCGATGGAGGGCTTGGGCAGAGGGTCAAGGCGGAAAACGGGAAGTGCGCCACGCATGAAGTCGCCATTCGAATGCATTTGGTCGCAGATGAACGGGGATTTTTGGGACCGCTCAGGATGCTCTCCGCATTCATAGCGATCTACCACACGGTCGAACTGCATGAAAACCAGGTTCCAGATTTCGACGTAGCGGGCGTCGTCGTGGCCGAAGGGCTTGTCGACTCCGGGGTGCTCGGCGGCTTCGAGGCCCATGTCGTAAAAGATTTCGGAGCAGGGGCCGCAGGGGCCGGTTTCGCCCATCTGCCAGAAGTTGTCCTTGAGGCCGTACTGGTGAATGCGTTCATTGGGTACGCCGACCTCAAGCCAGAACTGCTCGGCCTCGTCGTCGCGAGGCACGCCGTTCGCAGGGTCGCCCTCGAAGATGGTCACGTAGAGCCGGTCCTTGGGAATCCCAAACCACTCAGGGCTGGTGACCAGCTCCCAGGCAAACTGAATGGCCTCGCGCTTGAAGTAGTCGCCGAAGCTGAAGTTGCCCAGCATCTCAAAAAAGGTGTGGTGACGGCGGGTAAAGCCAACATTTTCAAGGTCGTTGTGCTTGCCACCGGCGCGGACGCATTTCTGCGATGTAGTCGCGCGGGAGTAGTCGCGGCGCTCGGCGCCGAGGAACAAGTCCTTGAACTGGTTCATGCCGGCGTTGGTAAACAGCAGCGTGGGGTCGTTCAGGGGCACCAGCGAAGAAGAGTGCACGCGGCGGTGGCCCTTCGACTCAAAAAAGCGCAGAAACAGTTCGCGAATCTCGTTCCCAGAGCGGAATTGCATGGCTTTAACAGTGTAACCACCTGCGGTGGGGCAGACGCTCGCTATTCGCTCGCATGAGAGTGGGTCTGCTCGCAGTAGCTTACTGCCCAGAATTACGTCATAGTTGAGGTAGGCCCATTTGGAGTGGATTATGAATATGGCCACATTGAGAACCCACATCGTGCTGCCCAAAGAACTGGCCAAGGACATCGACGAGCTTGCCGGACCTCGCGGCCGGAGCGCATTCCTTGTTGAGACGGCGGAAAAAGAGGTCAGGTGGCGCAAACTGCTTGCGTTTCTGGATCCTGGCGAACCTGCATGGCGCGACGAGGATCATCCCGATATCGCCGAGCACGGTGCCGCCGCCTGGGTTCACAATTTGCGCCGTGAGCGGAGTGCAAGACAGGAGAATCTCGACGATTTGGCCGAGGAGGCCAAAGGCTGATGGCAACGGGTCAAAACGGAGTCTTGCTGGACACCAGCATTTTGATCAATCTCCTGCGTGAACGCACTCGGCCGGTTGGGCTGATTCGCGAGTTGATTATGCGCGGCGCTGTTTTGGCGACTTCGCAGGTCAATATCGCCGAAGTGTATGGGGGAATGCGCAGGGGAGAGGAGCCTGCGACCGGCGAGTTGATTTCAGGTCTGGAGTGTCTTCCGTTGTCATTGGAGATAGGCAGGAAGGCCGGAACCATTATTGCCGAGCGACGCAAGATGGGTAGAACCCATTCTTTAGATGACATGATGATTGCCGCAACTGCCATTGAATATGGCTATACGCTGTTGACGGATAATCGCAAAAACTTCGAGATTCCAGAGATCGACCTGTTTCCAGCCTAGTGGAAGACTATTCTCCTTGCGGCTCTTCCTCGAGGTTGTCCAGGGCGGCGAGGGATTCGTCAGGGACGTTCCACTGGCGGAGGATTTTGTAGATGACGCCGGTGGAGAAGCCGGCCGCGACGAGGCGGCGCAGGATGCGCGCGGTCTCCTTTTCACTTTCGGGCTTGCGGATGCGCTTGCGCTCGAGGTGTTCGCGGGCCAGGGCTTCCTCGTTGGTTTGGGCGTAGCGGGCATCGACGGTTTCGGCGATGAGGGTGTCGTGGACACCTTTTTGCTTTAAATCCTGGCGGACGCGGCGTTGGCCCAGCTTTTCGTTTTGCTGGCGCAGGCGGGCGTAGGTTTCGGCAAATGCTGCGTCGTTGAGGTAGCCGTACTCGCGGAGACGCGTGACGACAGAGGCGATGGCGGCCTCGCCACGTTCGCCGGGCTCGACGCGTGCCTGCATGAGGCGGCGAAGGTCGGCCTCAGTGCGCATCTGCCGGCCGAGAGCTTTCACGGCGTAGTCGTAGAGGCCGGCTTCGTTGAGGAAGGGGCGCGGCTTCGCGGATTTGCGGGCGAAGGGCATCGTGCTACTCCATCGGGATCAGCATACGGAAGCGTTTGTTTCGCCGCCAGCGATAATGCTTAAAGTCGCTGTCCAGGGTGAGGATGTCACCGGTGCCGAACTGGTCGGCAAGGGCAATCAGGCATGCATCGGCGAAGTCGCAGGGCGTATCTGCGTATTTCGACATGATGGCACTGACAGAATCGGCCGCCCTGGCGAGTTGAAAGGCGATCTCTAACTGGTCTGCCTGAATGCTGGCCAGAAGTGCCTGAGGCGCGCCATGCAGCCTGCGCAGAAGATGAATTGCCTCAGTTACGGGCGGCTCGCAGGTGACGAGGCGTTGATTCACCCGCTCAAGTGTCGCCATCGACTGCAGATGGTGCGGGTCCCGCTTATCGTATACAGAAACCAGAAAGCTGGCATCCACCAGGACGGGCTGCTTCGATGAGGGAAATGTTACCAGTCCCATCTGCCGTTGCCGTTCTTATCCACGCGCCACTTTTTCCCAAAACCTTCCATGTACTTCTTATTTGTGGCCAAATCGGTTAGGCCACTGTCAAAGCAGCCAATGCCGATCAGGCGGGGACGAGGCTTCTCTGCGAGTTGCTCGGCGTCCTTCACGAGGGACTCGCGAACGGCCTGCGACGGGGTGCACCCTTTGGCGCGCACCAGTCGCTTCAGCGCCGCCTCCGACTTCTCATCCAAACGCACTTGTACTGTAGCGCCCATAACTTCACTGTACTACAAAAACTCAATCTGTACTACAGCTGATTCT
Source organism: Occallatibacter sp. (assembly GCA_050013735.1). GTDB lineage: Bacteria > Acidobacteriota > Terriglobia > Terriglobales > Acidobacteriaceae > Telmatobacter. Next base: position 26,479 of record JBEKEQ010000004.1, on the reverse strand, counting down.
CTACCACGCAATGGAATCTGCTCTTGATGGCATTCAGCTGGATGAAGGGAAATCTTGAAGGAACCGCGGCTCCCCTGCAAAGGCGACTGACATAGATTTTCCCTGGATCTTGATGGTGATGTATTCCTGAGTGTCTTCGTTCATTCCCTCGAGTTGGAGTTCGACCTCGTCAGCCCGCTCAATTGAGCAAGGGATGCAGTCTTTTTCGATATCTTCTACGTTTGCGATCTGGTTGGCAGCCCTGTAAGACCCGTCGAGAAGCCAATTTGGGAGGTTAGGGGAATCGACTTCCATTTTTGCGTCCTCGACAAGAAGCTCAATATCTTGATAGTAGGTTTTACCAGTACCCACACCAATTTCTTCAGCCCATTCATTCCGGACAGCATGCAGTCTTAGGGACAATTGACTGCTATTCCACGAGATCCCCATCAGTTGCGTGTCGTGGATCTCAAAGAACGCTGCCATCGATTCTCTCCATTCGCTCCCTCGTTATTTCGTCCACTGGTCTACCCAGTCGTTGACGGTTTTGTACCAGAGCTGGGAGTTTTGCGGCTTGAGAACCCAGTGGCCTTCGTCGGGAAAGTAAAGCATTTTGCTCGGCACCTTGAGGAGCTGGAGCGTGTCGAAGAGCTGGAAGCCCTCGCTGACATCGAGGCGATAGTCGAGCTGGCCGTGGATGACCAGCGTGGGGGTTTTGAAGTTTTTGGCGTAGAGCGAGGGCGACCACTTGCGGAAGGGGTTCTCCGCGTCGGGTTTCCCGTAGTAGTCCCAGGGATGGCCCTTGAACTCCCAGATGTTGAACCAGTCTTCTTCGGTGGCGCCGAAGGCCGACTCGGCGTCGAACATGCCGTCGTGGGAGACGATGCACTTGAAGCGGTCGGTGTGGCCGAGAATCCAGTTGGCCATGTAACCGCCGTAGCTTGCGCCGAGGGCGCACTCGCGGTTTTTGTCGATGAAGGGATAGTGCTGTTCCGCGTAATCCAGGCCGGTCATCAGGTCGGTGAAGGGCTTGCCGCCCCAGTCGCCGTTCACGCCGTCGACGATGGCCTGGCCGTAGCCGGTCGAGCCGCGTGGGTTGATCATGATGACGACGTAACCATTGGCTGCGAAAAGCTCGGCGTTCCAGCGGTAGGACCACATGTCGCCCCAGGCGCCTTGCGGACCGCCGTGGATGAGGAACTTGAGCGGGTATTTTTTGGCGGGGTCGAAGGCTGGAGGGCGGATGATGAAGCCCTGGAGTTTGGTTTTGTCGGCAGCGGTGAACCAGAAGGATTCCATCTTCGGCAAATCGAGCTGCGCGAGCAGTGTGTCGTTGATGTGGGTGATGGAGCGTACATCGGTTTCGTGAATCATCACGTCGTTCCCGGCATACGGGCCGGAGACAGTCGTCGTCAGCCTGACGACCTCCGAAGGGCTCCTCACAGTCATTAAGGAAGCGAGAATGTGCCCTACAGTTGGGTGAAGATCGCTAAACTCACCGATAACCCAATTGCGTGGCGTACCTACAGTCGAAACCTCTATGATTTCGGCCGTGCCGGCCTTGTCTAGGACAGCATAAAGTGCGGAGGAATCAGGCATCCACGCAAACTCATCTACCCAGCGATCAAAGTCCGGCAGCAAATCTTTGATCGTCTTCGCCGCGCGGTCATAGAGGATCAGGCGGAACTTGTCGCTTTCGTAGCCGGCGCGGGCCTGGGAGCGCCAGGCAATCCACTTCCCATCAGGCGAATAAGCAGGATTGAAGTTACCGCCCACCGAAGTGCTGATCGCAACCGGCTTCGCTGCCGGGTTGGTCAGGTCCAGCGTAAAGATCTTCGCGCTCACACTGGTTGCTGGCTCGGGGTCGATGTTCTCGGTGAAGGCCAGCTCCCTGGAGTCCGGAGCGAATGCGCATCCGCAACCGCCGCCATCGAGCGAAAACGGCGGAACGTCGCGGGGATCGTTGGGCGTGAGGTCGCGGAGGGCGCCGGTCTCGACGGAAGCGAGGAAGATGTGGCTGCGCTTGTCGCCGGTGTAGTGGTTCCAGTGGCGATAGAGGAGGTGGGTAAAGATCTGCGCCTTGACCTTGCCGGCGGCGAGAGCAGCGTCGCGGTCGGCGTTGCATTTCCACCCCGCAGACATGGACCCGTCTGCGGGGGCCCCGGATTTATCTCCCGCGCCGCCGTCCTCAGGAGTGATCGCCGGGCAATCCGGATAAACCGACGACGTAAAGACGATCGACTTCCCGTCTGGCGACCAGAGGGCGTTGTCGGCCTCGGTGGAGATGGAGGTGAGCCGCCTGGGGTTGGCGGTAGCGCCGGTGGCCGAGTAGAAGTCGGCCAACCAGACCTGGTTTCCGCCTTCGCGACTGCTTAGGAAGAGAATCTGGTTTCCATCCGGCGACCACTGCGGGCCGCTGTCTCCGGGCTGGGCAACGCCAAGCTTCTGCGGCTCGCCGCCGGCGATGGGCTGGAGCCACAGCTCCGCCGTTTTGGTGTTTTGGGCGAGATCGACGGTGGTGACGGAATAGGCCAGCCACTTGCCGTCGGGTGAGACGGCGGTTTCGCCCAGGCGCTTCATCTTCATCATGTCTTCGAAGGTCATGGGACGCTTAGGGGGCGCGGGAGACTGGGCCTGATGAGCCTGCGCCTGGCAGGACAGCGCAGCGGCGAAGACCAAAGCAAAACAGGCAGAGATTCTGGATGTGTGCATGGCGTCTTTCCTATTCGCGCATTGGGATCAACAGCTCTAGCGCGAAGATCGAGTTTACACCGGATTGGCAAAGACTGTTGAGCTTGACCGCGGGGCTAAAGCCCATTCATTTTGTTGGCCTTATCGGCACGACTGAAGTCGTGCCCTGACACGTGAGCTGGGCTCAGACTGTGTCTTACTTGTTTTCGTTGCCGGTGAGGCGGAAGGTGATGGTTCCCCAGAAAAGGCGGGCGCGCATCTGGACGGGCAGGTGGCGATCGTCGTCGGTGTACCAGATCCAGATGTTGCCACGATTTTTGACGACGCCGGCATCGGCGGTGGGCTGGACGCGGATGGTCTTGAAAGTGCCCAGCGTGGTGGTGATGGCCTCGCGGCCCTCGACCCGCATGGTTACAGGGACTGTTCGCTGGGCATCCACGACCGGGATGACGAAGGACTTGCCCACCTGCATGGGTTGAGAAGAGGCGTAAAAGACGCCGGTCAGCAGGTCGGAGACGCAGCCGGGGATTCCGGTTTCAACGTGCTTGGTTTGGCCGGTGACCAGGTTTTTTTCATCGAGGACGGATTTTCCCTGGGCGTAGTCGAGGCGGAAGGTGGAGTTGATTTGGCGCCGGCCTTCGACGGTTTGTTTGTCGAACTCATAGGTGCAGCCCTTTTGGCGGTCGAAGGTGGATTGGAAGCGGTCACCGACATGGAAGAGAAGGTTGATGGCGCCAATGGTGTCAGCATTGGCGGTGATGCGTTCGCGGTCGCCGGTGGCGTCAAAGTGGAGCACGGCGGTACCGGCGGGAAAGACTCGCCAGTCAACGGTGTAAATGAGGGTCTGTTTCTGGGGAAAGCTAAAACCGGGGCGAGGGGGCGCAAGCGAGGCAGTCTGCTGGCCGCGAGCTGCGGCGGCCAGGGCAAGTGCGCAAAAGAGCTTGGCTAGGTTCGTGCGCATCTTCGCCGTCAGGCAGAACTCCTTGGAAAATTGACTGTCTTTGGGCGGAAAACGCTCAACGAGGCCCATGGACGATTGCGCTGAGAGCCTGCCGGAGGAAGAGCAGGCTCAGGTAAAGCAATGCTGTCCCTATAGCTGCATTGTACTCGCGGTGCTTGAGGTAAAGCGAAAGAGAGAAAGCGCCTGGGGCGGGTTCCGGCCCGGGCGCGCGGACAGGGGCGGGACGCGGAATCAGGCGGGGGACGCGGCGACAATAGGCGCCGAATTCAGGAAATGCGGCGCGGAGGAAGCGCTCTTCCGAGGCGATAACGGGGATGTAAATCACTGCAAATCCAGCGGCCAGCAGCAGCGAAATGGGCCAGCTGAGCAACGCCAGGGCAAAGCCGGCAGCGATGAGCATAGAACCCAGGTAGAGCGGGTTGCGGGTGTAAGCGTAGGGGCCGGTGAGGGTGAGTTCGCTGTTTTTCTTGACGTATCCAGAGGCCCAGGCGCGGAGCAATAGGCCGGGCAGGACCAGCGCCAGGCTCCAGGCCACCGCGGCCGGCTGGGGCGCGCGGCGCCATAGGTCAAAAAGATAGAGAGCCGCGGTGAGGAAGCCGAGGGGGACTCGGACACGGCGTGCTACGCGCTGCCAGCGGGCAATCCAGTCATTCGGCGCGGGTTGGGTTGGGGTGGTCATGGAGCGTTCTCCGGGGCCAGCAATTCGGCGGCGGCGCGGAGCACGTCTTCCGGCTGGATGGTGAGCAAGCCGGCTTCGGGAGCGGAGTGGCGGGAGTGGTCGCGGCGGCTGTCAGGGCTGCGGAGAACTCTGAATGCGGTTCCGAAGGGGCCGTTGCGGCTGGGGTCGGTGGGCCCGTAAATGCCGACAACGGGGCGGACGAGTGCGCAGGCCAGGTGGAGCGGGCCGGTGTCTCCGGCAATGACCAGGGCCACGCGGCGGGTGAGGGCAATCAATTGCTCAAGAGAACAGGTGAGCGGGGTAGCCGCGGGGGCCGATTGAACGATGGCCTGGGCCAGCGGCTCCTCGCCGGGACCGGCGTTGACCAGGACGCGCAGGCCGCGGCCGATGAGGCCCTGGGCAACGGTAGCGTAGCGGTCAATGGGCCAGCGCTTGGCGCCCCAGCCGGCGCCGGGATTGATGAGGACAGTTGCCTGGTTGTCAAAGGGGGCCAAGAACTGGCCGGCCCAGGCTTCGGCGGCGGGGTCGAGAGGCAGCGGGGGCGTTGCGGGGGTCAGGTCGTCGCCGGCCACAGCTGAGGCTAGCTCCACATCCTGCTCGATGACGTGCGCGCCGCGAGTGACGACGCGCTCGGTGAAGAGCCAGCGCGCGGGCCGCTCACGGGGATTGTCTTCGCCGATGAGGCGGCGGCAGCCGGCCATGCGAGCGACCACTGCCGAGCGGATTGCGCCTTGCAGATCGAGAACGGCGTCGTAGCCGCCGGCCTGGAGCGAACTTCGCAAAGCTTTGATTTCATTGAGCGTGTTGAGGCTCAGCGGAGCTTTTTTCCATTGCCGTGTGGGAGCCGAATGAAGGTGATCGACGAGCGGCTGAGCGGGGCCGCGGGCGGCGCTGTCTTCAGCGGCCAAAAGGGGACGCCAGCGCGGCTCGACCACCCAATCAATGATCCATCCCGGATGGGCCTGGCGCAGAGCGGTAACTGCAGGGAGGGCGTGGAGAATGTCGCCCATGGAGCCCAGGCGGACCACAAGCAAGCGAAACTTGGATTGCGTTTGCAAACTCTGATTTTCTCACAGGGGCGGAGTGGGCGGGGGCGGCGCAAGCTGGTTTGCAAGCCAATCGACGGCCGCGGACAGGTTCTCGATTTCGATGCGAAGGCTGGCGGTCTTCAGCGGAAGAGATTCCGGAAGCGAGGAAAAAAGATGCTCCAGGCGGATTTTGTCTTTTTCGGTGGTGATGAGCGTGGCGGCACCGACGGCGCGGGCTGAAGAGACGAGGCGACGCAGATCGGCGAGGGTGTAGCGGTGATGGTCGGGAAAGGATTTGCGGAGTGCGATTTGCAGGCCGGCGGCTTCGAGGCCAGCGAAGAACTGATCAGGGCGGGCGATTCCGCAAAAGGCGACGACTGGGCCATCGATGGATGGGATTTTCATTTTGCGGTGCAGGCGCCAGATCGGTCCGATCCAGCCCCAGGCTCTTAGTTCTGCTTCCAATTGCGGATCGTCTGCTGGAATGGCGAGGACAGAGGCTCGGCGAATGGCATTGAGCGGCTCACGGAGGTTGCCGGCTGGGAGCAGAGCGCCAGCGAAGTCCTGGCGGTTGAGCAGGAGAATGTCCACGTCGCGGGCCAGTTGGCGGTGCTGGAAGCCGTCGTCGAGCAGATGGATGCATTGCTCAGGGGCTAAAGAGGATGCGGAGGTGGGTTCTGGCTCCGCAGAATTATCGGAAAGGCATCCCGCAGGGGCTGAAGCCCGGCCCATTTTGTTGACTTCATCGGCACGACTGAAGTCGTGCCCTGATACAACGCCTCCCCATTCGCCAGTGCGAGGATGTTCGGCCTCGGCGAGCAGGCCGGCTTGGTAGCGTTGTGCGGCGACATAGACCGGGACACCGGTTTCACGCGCGATGAGAAGCGGCTCGTCGCCAAAGTCAACGGCGGCGCCGTCGGGGCGGACGCGGGCGGGGAGCTGGCTGGTGCGGCCATAGCCGCGGGAGAGCATGTCGACGCGCAGGCCGCGCGCCTCAAGAGCCTTGGCGAGAGCGATGGTGAGGGGTGTTTTGCCCGCGCCGCCAGTGGAGAGGTTGCCGATGCTGACGACGGGCCAGCGCAGGCGGCGCATCGGCTCAAAGCTTGTGCCCAGCCGCAGTTCGCGTAGCAAGAGCGCCAGACGGTACGCGGGAACCAGGGGCAGAAGCAACGGACGAAGAGATTGCTTCATGACGAGCGCTCCGAGGTTGAGCCGGGAGATAGAAGCTCTCTCAGGGCGTCTACGCATCGCGCGGTGGCCCCGGCTTGCCGGCTGAAAACTTGCCGGGCGCGCTCGCCCATAGCCGTGGCTGAGGCGGGGTCGCGCAGGAGCTCGATGAGAACGCTGGACAGGTTCTCTTTAGCGGCAATGCGCAGGCCTTGATGCGCGAGCAGGTCTTCGGCGATGGTGCGAAAGTTGGCGTAATGGGGGCCCATGACAATGGGAACTCCAAATTGGGCAGGCTCGAGCGGGTTGTGGCCGCCGGCCGGAACCATGCTGCCGCCGACAAAAGCCACGGTAGCCAGCGAATAGACCGAGGCAAGCTCGCCGATGGAGTCAAGAAGAACGATCTGACCGGGAGCGAGAGGCCGGGGCGGGCCGGCGGATTGCGAGCGCCAGCCGGATCGCTTGACCCACGCGGATCCGGAACGAGCGAGAAGAGCTTCGACCGCGGCGAATCGTTCCGGATGGCGTGGCGCCAGCACGAGGGCTAGTTGGGGATCGGCTGCGAGCAGGCGGGGCCAAGCTTCGAGGAGCGCGGTCTCTTCACCCTCGAGCGTGCTGCCGGCGACAACGATTCGCAGATGGGGCGCAAGAGCTTTCAATTGCCGGGTAGCGTCAGATGCCCCGGCGGCGCGCACGTCGAACTTCAAGTTGCCGGCGATTGAGACCCGCTCCGGCAGGCAGCCGATCGCTCTAAGGCGTTCGGCGTCGGTTTCGCTTTGGGCCAGGACACAACTCAAGCGGCTGAGAAACGGGCGCCATAGCCAGCGGAAACGGCGGTAGCGCGGCCAGGAGCGGTCGGAGATGCGGGCGTTGACCACTGCGACGGGGATTCCGCGGCGGAAGCAGCCGGCGAGGAGGTTGGGCCAGAATTCGGTTTCCGCGAGGATGAGCAAGCTGGGCTGGAGGGCGTTGAGATAGGCGCGCACGGCCCATGGCAAATCGAGCGGGCAATAGAAAACCAGGCTTGGCCCGAAGCGCTCGCGGGCAAGGTGCTGGCCGGTGCGGGTGGTGGTGGAGATGACTAACTGGTGGCCAGGGAAGGCTCGATCCAGCTCACCAATCAAGCGGCTGGCGGCGATGACCTCGCCTACCGAGACGGCATGAAGCCAGAGGATGGGGCGTTCGCGGCACAGAGCGGCAAGCGCGGGTGGAACCTTGCCCAGCCTGGCCCAAAGCCCCTCGCGGTATTTTTGCGTGGCAGCCATCTGCCACAGCCACCAGGGCGAGGTGGCAGCCAAAACCGCGAGCAAAGCCATATTATAGAAAAAGAGAATCATGCGTAACGGAATTTCAGTTCCTTCGGTCTAACCCTCAAATGATACAGTCGTGCACGATGAAAGCCTTGCGGACAATTTCGCCGCTGTTGCTTTGGCTGGCTCTTCCGGCCGCGGCCAGCGATCATACGCCGCCTGCGGTGCAGCCGGCTACATCGTTTGCGGCGGTCGAAGTGCATGTCGACGAGAAGTTGGCCATCGCGGTGGAACCGTATGATACGCGCGAAAAGGAGGCGATCTTCCGGGTCGATTATCTCAGCCACGGCGTGATGCCGGTGCGGCTGATCGTGACCAATAACAGCGACCGGCCCATCAGTTTGCGCGATGCGCGGATTCTGTTCATGACCGCGGGGGGAGACAAGATTCAGGCTGCCGAGCCGGAGGATGTTGAGCGGCTGATGACGCGCAAGGAGCGCGAGGGCACAAAGGTTCCACTGCCCGGCCCGCTCCCTTCCATCCGGTTGAAGCCCAAGGCCAGCGACAAGGAGATCGAGGAGGACTTTGACACCTTCGAGTACCAGGCACTGGTGGTAGAGCCGCACTCTACGCATGCCGGGTTTCTGTTTTACGACGTCTCAGATTTGACCCACCCGCTGCAAGGCGCGAAGCTGCACATTCACAAGCTGCGCGACGCGGACGGCAATGAATTATTTTATTTCGAGATTCCCTTCGACAAATACCTGACGTCGAAATCGAGCCAGATGAATTGAGCCTGGGCGCGCGAATTCTGTGGCCGGTTCGCCGCGGTGGAATGGTAAGATTTTTGCGACTTGCATCCACGCCCGCGTTGCGGGAGGGAGGCGTATGGCTGAGAAGCCCAACTACGGTGTTGACGCACCCAACGTCATTCGCAACCTGTTGCTCGCGGGCGCGGTTTGCGTGGTGTTGGCCTTGGCGGTGCGGAGCGTGACCATCCTGCACGTCCGATTGGATTTTTATCCGGGCTTCCTCTATTCAGCTGCGGGTTTCGCGGTTCCCGCCGTGCTGATGCTGATTTATTCCAAGGCAGGCAAATTTAGGCATCGCGACCGGATTTTGGCCAAAGTGAAGTGGACGGGGACGGAGAATGTGCTGGACGTGGGCGCGGGGCGCGGACTGCTGCTGATTGGCGCGGCTAAGCGGCTGGCCATGGGCCACGCCACCGGCATAGACATCTGGAATGCCGAAGACCTCTCTGGCAACGGCCCGGAGGGGCTGCTCAAAAACATCGCGCTAGAAAACGTCGGCGGCAAGACGACCGTGAAGAGCGAAGACGCGCGGCAGATGAGCTTTGCCGACGCCACATTCGATGTGGTGCTCTCAAACCTCTGCCTGCACAATATCTATCAAAAGCCAGGGCGGGCTGCGGCGTGCCGGGAGATCGCACGCGTGCTCAAGCCGGGCGGCGTGGCGGTGATCTCTGACTACAAGCACATGCGGGAGTACGAAACCGTACTGGGCAAATGCGGCCTGGCGGTGGAGATGTGCCCGCCGGACTGGACCGGAACCTTTCCGCCGTTGAGGATTCTGGTGGCGCACAAGCCGAAGTAGCGACGAGCAAGCAATGCAGAAACGAGGCGCATTGGCGGCCACAACTGCAGGACCCGAATGACGAAATGGTGCTTGAAACCGCAATCAATGGCCACGCGGACGCGATTGTAACTTTTAATCGGATCGACTTTGTTCGAGCCGCGAAGGGCTTCAGTCTTAGGGTGCTCTCTGCGAGTGAGACGCTCGAAAGGGTGGTCATACTATGAAGCAAAGCAATTTTGCGCTGCGTCTGCAGCCGTCGTTGATGGAAGCGTCTCGCAAATTAGCGGAATCGGAGGGCGTAGCTCTCAACCAGTTATTCAATGTTGCAGTGGCTCAGATGATCGCCTCGCACAACACGATGGACTACATAGCCGAAAGGGCCAAACGCGCAAATGTACAACGCGCGCTCGATATTCTGCGGAGGCCCGGGACAGGCGAGCCGCCGCGCGATGGCGATGAATTGCCGGCGTCGCGGAAGAACCGCCAATCCGCAGCTTTATCAAAGCCACGAGCAAAAAGGGCTACTCGTAGTAAGTGGCCGTGGTGGTGTCTGTCTCCCAGACAGTGCAGGTTTTGACGCGGACGCGGCCCGCGGTCATTCCCGCGAGCTGCTCATTGGTCTGGTCGTAGAAGAACCTGGCGATGTTTTCGGCCGACGGGTTGAGCACCGTGAAGGGCTCCATGTCGTTGAGCATCTGGTGATCGATACGGTCGACGATGGGGCGCAGCACGTGCTTGAGCAGCTTGAAGTCGAGTAGGAGGCCGGCCTCATCGAGCTCGGCCCCGGCCAGGGTGACGCACACTTTGTAATTGTGCCCGTGCGGGTTTTCGCACTTGCCTTTATAGTTGCGGAGATAGTGGCCGGAGGAGAAACCGGCTTCCACGGTGACTTCATACATTGGCGTTTGCTCTCGTCCTGTGCGGGAAACGTCCCAGCTTTGATTTTAGTTCTTTTGGCCGCGACGCTTACTGCGGGCGGCTTGGCGAGCTTCTTCGCCGCGGCGGTCTACCTGTTCGAAGAGGTGACTGAGAACGCCGACCAGCGCAGCGGCCAGGCCGAACAATAGCAGAACCAAGGCCACGGTTCGCCACAGCGTTCCGTTGGCCGGCAGTCCGGGCTGGAAGCTCGAAGGCGCCAGCGACATGGCCGCCGAGATGAGCGCGAAGAAAGCCAGCGTTGCGGCCAGGATGTAGAAGTTGCGTGACATGGATGCGAAGGACAAGGCGGTTTGACGTGCCCAGGTCGATTTTACCGGTCCGCGGCTTGCCGCGACAGCTCCTAATCGAGGTCGAGGGGATTGAAGCGGCGCCTTGCCCCGTGGCGAATGTGAAGCACATTGACCCTCTTTTCATTTTTCAGCACGCGGTAAATCACACGGTAGACATGTGGCTTTCGCCCGAAAAGGAGGTGTCTTAGCCGAGGGTTCTCGGGGGTCGCCGGACAACGGTTGGGCAATTCTTCAAGGGTGAGAACAGCGTCTTTGAGTCCCTTGTACCACTTCAGCGCCGTTTCGGAGTCTTCAGCGTGGATATCGTGGAATAAGAGTGCCAGGTCGCGCCTCGCCCGCGGCGTGATTCTAACGAAATATGCCATGGGTTGCTTCGAACTCGGCGAAAAACTCTCTTATGGGCTGGAGCTTTCCCTTCCTTTCGTCCTCGAGGCCCTGACGAATTCCCTCTTGAGCGTCAGCTTGCGCGGCGATGTCAAGCAGCCGTTGGTAACCCTCGGCGTCTTGCACGACGGCCGCTGCCTTGCCATTGACGGTAAGCACCATAGGGCGTTTGCTCTTCTTGAGGCGCTTCATGAAGTCGCCGGAGGAGCGCCGGAAGGCAGTCAGCGATTGAATATCCTTGGCGAGATTGATCATGAACACTCCGCACCTTATTAGGTGCTCTCAGGATACTGTAACGCAGCTTTGGATTCAAGTTGGCGCGCCCCGGAGATTAGATCTTAGCCTGAAAGTTCCACGCTCTCGATCAGCATGATCCCTGCGTCGGCAAACTGAGCTTCGATCTTGGCGACGGAGCCGTTCAGGTTGATGGCGCGGCAGGCGTCGCGAAGGATGATGGCCTCAAGCCCAAGGCGGCGCGCATCGAGGGCAGAGTAGCCAACGCAATAGTCGTAGGCAAGTCCGGCCAGGAAGACGCGGGTCAGGTTGCGCTCATCAAAATAGCCGGCTAATCCGGTCGGCGTGGAGCGATCGTTCTCAAAGAAAGCGGAGTAGGAATCGATGTGCGGGCGGAAGCCTTTACGCAGGATGAGTTCGGCTTGCGGGAGGTTAAGCGCGGGATGGAATTCCGCGCCTTTGGCGCCCTGAACGCAATGGTCGGGCCAAAGGGTCTGCGCGCCATAGGGCAGCTCGATTTGCTCGAACGGCTGTTTGCCGGCGTGGGCGCTGGCGAACGACGAGTGGTTCGCGGTGTGCCAGTCCTGAGTGAGGACGATGTGAGCGAACTTGGGCGCGACGCGGTGAATGGGATCGAGGACGGCATCGCCATTGGCGACGGCAAGCGCCCCGCCGGGACAGAAATCGTTTTGTACGTCGATGACGATGAGGACGTCTTGCGCGGTGATTTTCATTGTCTACCAACCCATCTGGCGCATGCGCTCAAGAATAATCGCACTGTAGTGGTCCATGTGTGCGGGGCGCCGCTTTAACGGCAAGGGCAGAATTGCGGCGAGGCGCGCCGCCTGTTCGCGGCCGATGGTTCGGGCCGAGGTTTTGTCGTGGTAGAGGCATGCGGCCTCCGCACCATAAACGCCGGGGCCCCATTCGACGACGTTGAGGTAGAGCTCCAGAATGCGCTGCTTGCCGAGGACGAGTTCGGCCACCGGGACGAGGGTGAACTCCGCGCCCTTTCGAAGGATGGAACGGCCGGTTCCGAAGAACAGGTTCTTTACAAGTTGTTGCGTAAGAGTGGAACCTCCGCGAATGCGTCCGCCTTCCATATCGTCCTGGGCAGCGATTTGGATGGCCTGCCAGTCAAACCCATGGTGCATGTAAAAGCGCGCGTCTTCCGCGGCGATGACAGCGTGTTGCAGCTCGGGAGAAATCTGGCTGAGGGGAACGAATTGATAGTGCGCCTGATACGGCTTGTGGTGAATCCAGGCCTGGAGGCGGCGCTCGAGGTGGACGGCGGTGGTTGGCGGATCGATCCAGCGGAGGGCCACGAGGGTGAGCGCGGCGAGGGACCAGAGCAGGCCAACGGAGATGAGAGACCATTTCAGAACAGACCGAAGAATTCCCCTGCGGGGTCGGTGAAGACCCTTTGCTGGCGGGATGATTGGGGGTGTGTCGGACGCTTCAGTCACATTTCAGGATAATCGCCTCAGTCGAGTTTTCCGCAGCCTGCCATGGCGGAAACCGATGGAACGGGGGTTGGTCATGCAGGCCGGAGAGGGGCTGGCGAGGAGGGTCTGGCGGTCAGGATGGCCAGGGCGAGGCACAGTGCAATCAGTAGCTCGACGATGACCGGGGGCATGAAGATGTAGAGCCAGGCGTTGACGGCCAAGGCGAGATAAGCGATGAGAAATGTGGCCAGGATGGGGCGGAGACGTTGGGGCTGGGTCTTGGCGATTGAACAGAGTTGCCAAAAAACAATGGCCTCCGCGGTGAGAAAGATGCTGACGGCGAGGCCGAGTCCCCGGTAAAAGTCCGCGTATGTTCGGACAAGGCCCATGACGAGAAAGTGGTTGGATTGCATGGCCGCGCAGGCGGCCTCGGCGGCGCCGGGCTCTGGCTTGCTGAAGACGCCGCCGATGGTGTGAAGCGCCGCGTGAAGGAGGGTCAAGACCGCTGCGATGCGGAGAAAGAGAGTGGGCCTCATGGTGATTAGTCTCCGTGCGTAAGTTTGGCGTAGGGCGCCGGAATGATGCAACCGGAAAAAGCATTGTTGGACAAATGCAGCGAGTTGGCCTCCGCTTGCGCGGAGATGGCAGGTTGGCGGCGGCGCTGGATGAAGTGCATTCCTTGAGTGGGCTGGCGACCCAGGTCAAGCGGCTGACGGGATCGAGACGGTTGGGCAGGATATGGGTCTGGCAGGGCGGAGATTATTTGTCGACGTTTGTCGCAAAAAATGCTTCCACATCCGTGATCGTTTGCGTCATGCGGTAGGGCGGGAGGCTCTGGAGGAAGGTTTGGCCGTAGCGCTGGCGCGTGATGCGGGGGTCGAGGAGGACTAACACGCCGCGATCTTCGAGGGACCGGATGAGGCGGCCGAAGCCTTGCTTCAGGGTGAGGACGGCGGCGGGGACCTGGTAGTCAAAGAAGGGCTTGCCGCCGGCATCTTCAATGGCTTTCATGCGGGCCTGGACGACCGGGTCGCTGGGAACCGCGAAGGGCAGGCGGTCAATGATGACGCAACTGAGCGCTTCGCCCTGCACGTCGACGCCCTGCCAGAAGCTGGCGGTGCCGAAGAGCACGGCGTTGGGCGTGGAACGGAACTCCTCAAGCAACGCTTTGCGCGGTGCGGCGCCGTGGAGCAGGATGGGAAAATCGAGCACCGGCAGCAGGCGCTCGTAGAGGCCGCGCATCTGGGCGTAGCTGGTGAAGAGGCAAAAGGCGCGGCCGCGGGTGTTCGAAAGAACGCGGCGGATGCAGTTGGCGGCGGCTTCGGGGAACTCGGGATCGCGGGGGTCGGGCATGTTAGGCGGCAGATAGAGCAGGGCCTGCTCGCCGTAGCGGAAGTGCGAAGGAACGACAAGCTCACGCGATTCGGCGAGGCCCAGGCGCTTGCGGATGTGCTCGAAGCCGCCCTGAACGGTTAGCGTGGCGGAGGTGAGCACGACGGTCGGGATCTGGTCGAAGACCAGCTCGTGGAGCAGTTCGGAGACGTCGATGGGCGTGGCCTGGAGGAAGGTGGCGCGGGATCCTCCGCGCGCGGCGGAAAAACGTCCCTCGGGGGCTAAAGCCCCGCTTCTATTCCGGCGGTTTTCGGCACGACTAAAGTCGTGCCCCTTCAAAGCAGCGCCTCTTTCGGTTTCGGTGCGACTGAAGTCGTGGCCTTTCAAAGCAGCGCTTCTTTCGGTTTCGGTGCGACTGAAGTCGCGCCCTTTCAAAGTTGAGGCACCATCTGAAGATGCGCCGCTTCTTGGCGCGGAGGACGATCGGTCAGCGGGGCCGGTGATGCGGCGTTCCATCCAATAGACCATGTTGGCGGAGTTGGATTCGAGCAGGAATTCAAGCTCGGTGCGGAGGCGGGCGACGCGCTTTTTGAGGCCGGGCGCTTCGTCAATGCCTTCGAGGGCCTCGATCTCCGCTTCAAGGCGGCGGAGGGTGGTGCGGACGGCGAGATAGAGGTCGCCGGAGGTTTCGAGAAACTCTTCGCGGGCGATGAAGGGCTGGCGGCCGTCGCCGGCCAGGGGAAGGCCGGCAAAGAACATGCGGGCGCGCTCGCGAAGCTGCTGGGTTGCGGCGGGCAGGTTTTCAGCGCCCTGCTTGCCGCGCAGCAGGACGTCGGTGTCGCGGGCCAGCTCTTCAAAGCGGATGTTGGAGACCGAGAGGCCGAAGTAGCTGGAGGCTACCTCTTCGAGCTCGTGCGCCTCGTCAAAGATGACCGCGGCGGCCTCAGGCAGGATGCCGGCGTCGGGCGCGCCGGCGGCCTCGCGCTTGACGGAGAGATCGGCAAAGAAAAGGTGGTGGTTGACGATGATGATGTCAGACTCGAGGGCTTTGCGGCGCATCTCGGTGATGAAGCAGCGGCGGTAATCGGGACAGGTTGAGCCCAGGCAGGCCTCGGTGCGCGCGTCGAGCTTTTGCCACAGCGGGCTCGATTCGGGCAATCCGGAGAGCTCGGCGCGGTCACCGGTTTCGGTGATTTCATCCCACTCTGCGACTTGGCGGTACTGATCGATCTCATCGAGACCCGACAAAATGGGCTGGTTGCGCAGGGCGGCCAGCTTGTGGCGGCAAAGATAGTTGGCGCGGCCTTTCATGTAGCAGACGCGCAGGCCTCCGAGTAGCGATTCAAGGAAGGGAATGTCGCGGAAGTAAAGCTGATCTTGCAGCGCCTTGGTTCCGGTGGAGACGATGATGCGCTGGCCGGTGCGCAAGGCGGGCAGCAGGTAGGCGAGGGTTTTGCCGGTGCCTGTGCCGGCCTCGACGATGAGATGGCGGCGCTCGGTGAGGGCGCGCTCGACGGCCTTGGCCATCTCGAGCTGGCCGGGGCGGTATTCATAGGGCAGGGGCGAGCGCGCGAGAATGCCGCCGGGCGAAAAGAACTCGTGGAGTGTGGGCAGGGCGCGGGTTGGATTGGCGACGGAGGGCATCGGGGCCGGGTGCTGACTCCATCATAGTGATGCGGGGGGCGTGGTTGGGCGGGCGGAGCGCCTGGCGTTGCGGCTTATCCGAAGCCGGGGACTTTGCCGGAGGGGTGGTATTGGGTTTCGTCCTGGGCGGGGTTGGGTTGCGGGCCGAGCCAATGGCCGATGAGGAAGGCTTGGTCGGGATCGGATGCGCTTTCAATATCGGATGCGCTCTCGGCGAGCTTTTTGCGGACTTCGGCGGCGCGGTGCGCGGCGGCGGCCTTTTCCGCTGCCGCGGCGGAGTAGAGGCTGGCTGAGCTGATGTTCATTTGACTGGCGTGAATGCGCATCGCTCTCTCCTCAGCAGGCATGAGGGCAATTGGCTTGCCGCGACTGCGGCGAGCAGATGAGAACATGTTTATCTGTGCCGCGCCGCAGGCTGGCCTAGTTGGTTTGACTTCGCGGGGTGGACTAAGCATACTTAGTCCATGGCGTATACCGTCCATCAGGCGAAGACCCACTTCTCGCGGCTGCTGAAAGAGGCAGAGGCCGGGCAGGAGGTGATTGTTTTGCGCGGCAAGAAGCCGGTGGCGAAGATTGTTGCGGCGGATTCCACCTTTTCGCGCAAATCTCTGGCGGGAGCATACGCGAAGGAAGATCATTGGGACGACGATGCATTCGATCCCATGACGGACGAGGAGCTGATCCAGAGCGGCCTCGGATATTTGCTTGATGTTCCCCTCGTCGCTCCGCCGGACAAAGCCGCCGGCAAATGACCTACTTACTCGACACGCACACGCTGATCTGGTTTCTCCGCCGTCCAGCGGCATTGCCCGCCGCAATTCGTGAACTGATTGAGGATCCTGAATCGACTTTGGCGGTCTCGCTGGCAACTCCGTGGGAGATGTCTATCAAAACATCGACCGGCAGGCTCGACGCGGGGGATATCGTCGAAGATTTTGAATCGATCATGGCGCGGGGGCGGTTCAATCTGTTGACGCCGACCGTTTCACAGGTAATTCGGAGCGGCCGGCTGCCCTGGTATCACCGAGATCCTTTTGACCGCCTTCTTGCGGCCCAGACGCTTGAACTGGGCTGGAGCCTGCTGAGCAAGGATGCCGTCTTTGACGCATACGGCGTCAGGCGCCTGTGGTGGTGACACGTTAGAAGAAACTGGATTTGACCTCCTTGAGAGGAGACAAATTTTGGCGAAGTATCGCAGATCGGCGGGGACTAGCACGGCCGGCGGAGCAACGCTGCCGCTGGTGGCTATTGTGGGCCGTCCCAACGTGGGCAAATCGACACTCTTTAACCGGCTGACGCATAGCAGGCGCTCGATTGTGGGCGACGAGCCGGGGATTACACGCGACCGGATTTATGGCGAGTATGAGTGGGCGGGTAGACAGTTTCGGCTGGTGGATACGGGCGGGATTGTGCCGGACGATGCGGAGCTGATCGCGACGGAGATTTTTGCGCAGGCCAGGGTGGCGCTGGAAGAGGCGGATGCGCTGGTGCTGGTGGTGGACGCGCGGACGGAGCTGGCCAGCCCCGACTACGACCTTGTGAAGATGCTGATTCGCGGCGGCAAGCCGGTGTTTTTGGCGGTAAACAAGGTTGAAGGCGAGGCGATGGACGCGGCGGCCCAGAACTTTCGCCAGTTGGGGATTCGCAACATGTTTCCCATCAGCTCAGAACACGGGCTGGGGATTGGGGATTTGCTAGAGGCTATTTCAGGGGCGATTCCGGCGCCGGCTGGAGTTGTGACGGCAGAAGAGGATGCGGTAGCCGGTCAAGAAGCCGAGGACGAAGCGGCGGAGGAGAACGAGATTTTTGAGGGAGGGCCGCTGCAGCCGGGAGCGGAAGAGGATGCTCTGGGCGCGAAGCTGCATCGGACACATGGGGAGTTTGAGCAGCACGAGACGTCGGTGGCCATCATCGGGCGGCCGAATGTGGGCAAGTCCACGCTGCTGAATGCGCTGACGGGGAGCTCGCGAGCGATTGTTTCGCCCATTGCGGGGACGACGCGGGATGCGGTGGACGAAGTGGTTGAGTTTGAGGACAGCCAGCTACGGTTTGTGGATACGGCGGGCATCCGGCGCAAGGGCAAGACGCACCTGATGGCCGAGAAGATGAGCGTGGTGATGGCGCGGCGGCACCTGGAAGCGGCGGATGTGGCGCTGCTGGTGCTGGACGCGACGGACGGGGTGACGGGGGCGGACGCGACCATCGGCGGATATGCGCACGAGAGCGGCCGCAGCGTAATCATCGTGGTGAACAAGTGGGACGCGGTGACCACGGGCAGAACGGACGGCAAGCCGCCGGCGGATCGGGAGATTTTTGAGCAGCAACTGCGATCGGTGCTGAAGTATCTGAGCTATGCGCCGGTGATTTTTCTTTCCGCATTGGAAGGGACGGGGCCGGAGCGCAAAGGAATGGCGCGGGTGCTGAACGAGGTTGTGGCCGTAGCGGCTGAGCGGCGCAAGCGGGTATCGACAGGGCAGATGAACCGGTTTCTGGAGCGCATTGATTTTCAGCGCGCGCCGGTACCGATGGCCAAGCGGATACGGATTTTCTATATGACGCAGGCGGCCGTGGCTCCGCCGACGTTTGTGCTGTTCACCGACCGGGATATCAAGCTGCACTTCAGCTTTGAGCGGTTCCTGGAGAACCAGATCCGTGAGGCGTTCGGGTTCAAAGGGACGCCGATCTGGTTTAAGGTAAGGGCGCGGAATGCGGAGAAGAAGGATTAGCGGGAGATGCTGTTAAGGGTCCCGGCTTATCGTGCTCTTCGCCACTCATGGCTGCGGAAGTATGGGGCGCCCGTTTCGTCGGCTGGGCAAGTTGGGCTTCCCGCCCATGAGAGCGAACGGTAGGTTGGTTTGACTGAATGCTCTCAAGGTAGCGAACCAGGTTAATGATCCTGAGGTCTTTGTCGTTTGGGCTCAAGTGAGTCAATCCTGCGAATACCGAACCCCACGCCGGCATTTGTGAAGAGTGACCTCTGAATGAGGGGCCCCCGTCGTCCAGTACTGAACTCACGTAGGACTCAGGAAATCGACCGTTGTGGATGCTCGCCATTCGGGTCAAATCGGTCGGCGGCTTTGGCAATGCCGAGTCGAAAACGCCCTGTCCTTTGCCATCCCGACCGTGGCATGGCGCGCAATAGCTGGTGAACATTTGCTTTCCGTCGGTGGGGGATGAGCTGCGAACCGGAATCACAACTTTCGCGGTGGCGGGCTGAACTGAACTCAATCCAAACGAGTTAACGCTCATCAGCGCTGCAATAACGAGGAACTTGACCATAAATTCCTGGCTTTCTGACTTCCATTCCAATAGAGACATTGCTCTGATGGGACCAGCGCTGGCAGTGATGGCCAATACAATTGTTACAGTTTAGTAACAATTGGGGCTCGCCAAGCTATGGGGGAACCGGCTCCCGATCGCATCTGCGATGATTAAGTTGTTTTTATTTAAATCGTTTGGCGCATTTAAGAAGCCGTTGAGATTTTTAAGAGCGCGCCGGTATCGCTCGACTTCCGATGCCCTCCGGCTGGAGCGAGAATCTTCGCGAATCTCGGCTCGGGAGGGTTCCGGCGCCGCCTGCTAAGCGGGAGCTTACTGGTTGGGTGTAACCGGGGGCGTGGAAGAAGGCACATCTTCTTCCAGTTTAGTGATATGCACGGTGGCCTGGGTTTCGGGGACCGAGCCGTCGTTGACCTGAACCTCAGTGGGCTTGCCCTGGATGAGGATGCGCTGGACGGCTTTGCCGCGGGCGGGGACGAGAAGGCGCTGGGTGACGGAGTTGGAGCCGGAACGGACCGTGACGGGGATTTCAGCGGAGGCGTAGCCGGTGTTGGCGACGTTGACGGCCACCAGCCAGTTGCCGGCTGTGGCCGGGGCGGGAAAGACGCTCTCGATGGAGAGGTCGGGCAGACCCTTGTCAAAGTCGACCCAATCGGCGAAGAACCAGGAGAGATCGCGGGGTTTCTCGGACGCTTCGAGGAGTTGCTCGAATCTGCTTCGGGCGGAAGCTGGGGGGATGGCGGGCAACGCTCCCGGAGCAGATCCCTCAGGGGCTAAAGCCCCCACCGATTCCCTGGCATTTATGTACGGGCTGAAGCCCGTACCCTTCAGGCCCGTGCCGTTCAAGCCCGCTCCCTCCAGGCCCGTGCCTTTCGCTTTGGCAGGCTCGTTCGCACCCGGTGAATCTGTCGCGAGACCATAGGCGCGAAGAGCGGCGGAGAGGGCGGAGTCGCCGGCGATGTCGCGCAGCATCCATAGGACATAGGCGGCCTTGGTGCGGTAATAGACGGGCGAGATAGCCACGGCCAAAGGCTGGCCGGGGCTTTGGCCTGGGCTTTCCGGCTCGGCCAGGGCGAGGGCGGAACGCGAGGCCTCAAGGGACTCGAGCGCCTTGGTGCGGCCTTGCTGTTTTTCGATCCAGAGCGTGCCCATGAAGCTGGCCAGGCCCTCGTCAAGCCAGGCTGGCGGCGACTGCGGCGAAGCATGGATGAAAGCGTGGGTGAGCGCATGGACCAGAATACTGTCTAACTGATCGGAGTTGGGCTGGGCGATGGGCGCGGCGAGCATGGAGCCGGTTTCAAAAGGAGCATCCTGGGGGTTGGGCAAATCGAGGATGGTGAGCTGGGAGTGGGGATGCCGGCCGAGCCAGCTTTCAACAAAGGGCGCAACCTCGGCCGAGGCTGAGGACCAGGCAGGGATGGCCGGATCGTCTTCAGGAAGGGCGAAGATGGTGGCGTTTGTGGCGGGGTGGGGCGTGCGGATGGCTACAAAGAGGCTGGGGGCTTCAAAGCCCAACGTGGCCGCGTCGTCGCCGGAGCTGGCCGTGGCTATGCCCGATCCTTCCTGACCCTCGGTGCCCGCATCGGTGACAGTGAGCGGCGCGAGATGGCCGTTGATGAGGGCGACGGCAGGAGCAAAACCATGGGGAAACTCGACGGTGAGGCGAAGGCGGAAGCGCGCGCCGGTGAGGCGCAGCTTCTGTTCGCCGATCTCGTCGAAGAGGCGTGCGCCATCGCCGAGGATGACGGGAACGGCGGAGACGGGATACCAGACTACGTTGCCAAAGCCGCGCAGGCCGGTGAAAGGGACGCCTATCCGGTCCCAATCTGAATGCAGAGCCAGATCTTCAGGAGTTCCGACGGCGAGCAGGCGTTGCGCGGAGGGTGCGATAGAGCCGGAGTAAGTGACGTCAAGCTGTAGGGTCTGGCCGGGGGCGAGCGGCTGGACGAGAGGAACGGCCGCTTCGTGGAGCTGGCCGGTGTGGTCGGAGTCAGTGTTGAGCGTGGCCACGGTGACGGGGACGTCGGCGCCGTGGATGCGAATGCGATCCCAGTTGAGCGAAGAGGAGATTTGCAGGGGGATGCGGGAGAGCGGGGTTTTGGCGTCGTTGCGGACGGTGACGAGGGCGCGGACGGCGATGTGCTGCTCGGCGGTGCGCAGGCGGACATCCAGATCGAAGCTGGTGAAGGTAACGGCCCGGCGGTCAGCATCTTCTGCGGAAGGCTCAGCGGCCATTTTGACGACTGGAGGGGCGGATTGAGGCACGGCCTGGGTGGTGGTCTGGCCGTTTTCATCGGTGGAGCGGGAAAAGATGACTTTGCCGCCGGGCTGATGGGGCGGCGGAGTGGACTGTTGCTGAGATGGCGGCGTGGGGGGTTGGGTTTGGGCGGCGGAGGGCCGGATTGGGATGCTGAAGACAGCGAGGGCCAGAAACCCGGCGAGAACAGACTTCATGAGCCGAGGCCTTTCTGCTTCTTTTGATTGGACGCGGGCTGAGCTGCGTGGAGAGCGCCGGCGGGGCGGCAAGCGGCATTGCGGCGCTGGCGGAAGGCCTCATAGAGCACTACGGCGCCGGCGGCGGAGACGTTGAGGGAGCTGACACCGCCGGCCATGGGGATGCGCAGGAGATGGTCGCAGGTGCGGCGGACAAGATGGTGGAGGCCGGCGCCTTCGCGCCCGAGAACGATGACACAGTTGCCGGTGAAGTCGAACTGGTCGTAATCCGTGCGGCCGCGCTCGTCAAGATTAGCGTCCAGCCCGATGATCCAGAGATTCTGGCGTTTGAGCTCTTCAAGGGCGCGGACAAGGTTGACGACGCGAGCGATGCGCAGATGCTCGGCCGCGCCTGCGCTGGCTTTGACGGCGGCGGGGCTGAGGGGGGCTGAACGGCGCTCGGTGAGCACTACGCCATCAACGCCCGCGCCATCGGCTACACGCAACAGGGCGCCCAGGTTTTGCGGATCTTCAACGCCGTCGAGGGCGAGGAGCAGGCGGGCGGCACTTCGGCTCGACCCGGTCGAAGGCGGCGCGAAGAGATCTTCGATGGAAAGGAATTCCTGGGGATGGACCATGGCGACTACGCCCTGATGAGCGGGAGTCTGGGCGACGAGAGTTAACTGTTCGCGCGACTCCTGGCGGACGCGGACGCCTGATTGGCGGCAGAGGTCCACCAGGCTTTCGACGCGAGCGTCCTGGCGGTCGCGGGCCACCAACACGTGGTCAAAGCGCCGCTTTCCGGCCTTGAGCGCTTCCTCGATCGAGTGCAGGCCATAGAGAACTTCCATGAAGGATAGTGTAGATTGCGCGCCGGCTAGGATGACAGCTTGGCGCTGGCCAGCCGGTTGAGGCTTACGCCTTGTTCGGCGGCTTGCAAGGCCAGCGAACGATGCACCTGGGGAGGGATGCGCACGCGAAACTCTCCGCTGTAGCGCTTCTCAGCCAGCGGGGTTGGAACGGGCTCGCCGGCGGCCTTCATGTCGCGCACCACGCCTTTGACCAACTGGCGAATGCCTGCCAGCGCGGCTTCAGGGGTTGCGGCCAGCCAGGAGAGTGACGGGAACTCCACACAGAGGCCCGCGTGCTCGCCGTCCTCAGCAGACCAGGTAACGCTATAAGTGTAATGATCAGTCTTCATTGTCGGGTTCACTCCGCTTTTCGGCTTCAATTCCTTTGAGTTTGTCGATTGCCGACAGGACCTGGCAGACCTGGTATGCCTTGGCCTTTCCTTTTTCGTCTTGAACGTTCACGCGCGGATCGCCGGGCCATGGCGTCTTGAAAACTGCATGACTGGTCCCGCGCTGCCGGGGTTCACCAAAGTACTCCACGCATACCTTGAACAGGTCAGCGAAGCATATATTCCTGGGTGTGCGTCGCATCGCTTCGAGAATCTTCTTCGAAGCCGCCATTGAGTGAATGGTACCACTATTGGTACCACTTTGGATAACTGTCTTGATTAAGGTTGGGTATCCTTTCCCGGTAATTGCAGGCCGACGCCGCGCTGGGCTGTGTGTGGCTTTACCGCTCTGGGATAATCTGGACCGGTCTGGAAGAGGTGAAAAAGCAATCAGCCCATCGACCGTCAAATCGTTCCCCGCGGTGCTGGAACCGTTGCAATCGGGGCTGGGGTGGGTGATTGCACGGGTTCCATTTGACCCTGCCAAGGCGTGGCCGGTGCGGAAAGGGCTGCGGGTGCGGGGGGAGATTGAGGGATTCCCGTTTCGCTCGTCGCTGTTCGGCGGCGTGGGCGGCGAGGGACACTTCCTGCTGGTGAACAAGAAGATGCAGGCGGCAGCGAAGGCCGGAGTGGGGTCAAGGGTGCGAATAAGTCTGGAGCCGGACCTGGAGGAGCGCGCGGCCACGCTTCCGCAGGAGTTGGCGAACGCGCTCAAGGGCGACCGGCGGCTACGTAAATGGTTTGACGGGCTGAGCTACTCCGCGCGCAAAGATATGGGCACATGGGTGAGCGAGCCGAAAAATGCCGCGACCCGGGAGCAGCGCGCCGAGAGGATGGCGGAGCGGATGCTGCTGACGCTGGAGGGCGAGACAGAGCTGCCGCCGATTCTTCATGCCGCGTTTTTGCGTCAGCCAAAGGCTCGCGAGGGATGGAATGCCATGACGCAGGTGCAGAGGCGCGGCCACTTGATGGGAATGTTTTACTACCAGGGGGGCGAGGCGCGGGAGCGGCGTGCAGCCAAGGTGGTGGAGGATGCACTGCGAGTGGCGAAGAAGCGAGGGCTCTGAGCAGAGTTGCGGCAGTGCGGTTTATGCAAAATGCGGAATTGAATCGGCCGCGATCTGAATTGAGCCGGCGCTGCGAGAAGTGCAATTTGCGGCCTTTGTGGGTTAGCTTAGCGGGGCAGCAGCCGTCTATAGTTATGTGTGGATGGATCAGCGGGCGCAGGTAAGGGAGATCTTAAGTGTTGAAGCACTTATTTTTGGTTTCATTTTTCTGTGTGGTTTTCTCCGTGGCTGCTGGGGCGCAAGTGGCGCCGGCTGCAACTCGGCCGGGCCCCTCGATTTATGCAGGCGGAACGGCTTCAGCCTTCCGGCTCTACCCCGGTGCGACCAGCGTCTTACCGGGATATCCTGATGAGACAACGCTGGGGGTTGGGGCCTTTCTCGATCTGAATGCGCCGCGGTGGTGGGGAATCGAAGCTGAGGGGCGCTGGATTCTGTTCCATGAGTTTGCGCACGTCCATGAAGACACCTACCTGGTTGGCCCTCGCTTCATCTACCCCATAGGACACTTCAAGTTTTACGGCAAAGGTCTCTACGGACAAGGCGTCTTCGCCTTCCCTTACGGTTCCGCGCACGAGTTTAGCCCGGTGATAGCTATGGGTGGTGGAGTGGACTACCGGCTAACGCACAAGATCTCAGTGCGGCTGTTCGATGCCGAGTATCAGCGGTGGTGGAACTTCCAGCATCAGGGGATTTCTCCCATCGGAGCCAGCATCGGGGTCGCCTACCATTTCCGCTAGGAGATGCGCCGATCGGGACGCGGGCTATTGCACGGTGATGGTGACGGGAACGGAATGCGTCACCGTGGGATTGTTGGCAGCGGTTCCGGTGATGTTGAGAGTGATTTTGCCTAAGGACGTGCCGAGGTCGACGTAGCCTTTCGTGCATCCCGGCCCGGCCAACAGGGCCATAGCCAACAAGACAACCCATATGCCGCGCCTGCGCAATCGGCGTGGCCAGAGGAAGAGCAATGCGCCGGCCAGCAGCGCGCCGGTGGAGAGGCTGCCGAACTTGGCCGAGGAGGCCGTCGTCGGAAGCGAAGTGGTGATGGTTACTTGAGAAAGCTGCGGATAAGTGCTGGGAGCGATGGTAACCGGATTGACATTGAAGGTGCAGGTGGTGCCGGCGACCGCGGCGCCGGTGCAGGTGAGGTTGACGGGCCCGTTAAACCCGCACATGGAAGTGAGCGTGACCTTCATGGTTGCGGACTGACCCAGCTGGACCGAAGTGCTTGTAGGCGCCACGGTCATTTGGAAGTCGCCCGGCCCGGGAATGATGTTCTCAGTAAAGACGGCCGAGGTGTTGGCGCCGAATGTGCCGTCGCCCAGATAGTGCGCTTGAAGCGCGTGCGGTCCTGAGACCGAGGTACTGCAGAAGTTCTCTGTGATGCTGGCCGAGCCGTTGCTCAGCGTTGCAATACCCTCGGGTGTTGAGCCATCGAGGAAGAGGAATTGAACCGTGCCTGTGGGCACGCCGCCGGCGCCGGAAACCTGGGCGGTAAAGGTGACATTCTGGGTGAGGGATGCCGGGTTTGGCTGGCCGGTGAGGGTGATGGTGTCCGCGGTGCCCAGAACCACATGCTGCGCCGACATGGCATAGGAGTGGAAGACGGCGTCGCCGCTATAGACGGCGGTGACGGAGTGCGTACCGGCGGCAAGGAATTGCGAATCGACAATGGAGGCCGTATCGCCGGTTAGCGGGCTGGCGCCCACGACCTGCCCGTCCACTGAGAAGGTGACGGAGCCGGTGGGCGTGCCCTCTTTCACCTTCGCAGGTTTGATGGTGGCGATGATGGTAAACGGCTGGTGATAAGCCGATGGCTCGGGCTGCACCGTCAATTGCCCGATGATGGGCAGCGAGCCTGGAGGAGGAATGTTGAGCATCACCACGGCATCGGTTCCGGAGCCGAACACCAGGTCCGGCGCTCCATCGCCGTTGAGGTCGGTAATGACGGCTCGCGAGGGCCAGTCGCCGGCAGCGTAGTTGACGGGTGCGGTGAATTTGCCTCCGCCCTTGCCGTAGAGGATGCTTACCTGGCCGTAATCGCTGAGCATAAGGTCGGGGATTCCATCCAAGTTGAAATCGGCGACCGAGGCGATGGTGAAGTTGGAGGTAGGCGCGGGCATGGTGACAGCTGGCTGGAAGGTTCCGTCGCCGTTGCCATAGAAGATTTGCACCTGGCCGACGTCGGGGAGAATGAGATCGAGATTGCCGTCGCCGTTGAGGTCGGCCACGGCGGGAGTAAGAAGCGAAACAGCCAAGGGATTGGGAAAATCGTTGAAGTTGAACGTGGGAAGGGGAACGGATTGCGCCAGGGCAAAGGTGCCGTCGCCATTGCCGAGAATAATCTGCAGTGTCTCGCTGGCCGGAATTGCCCCATCCTCGAGATCCACGCCGACAACGGCCGCATCAATGTTTCCATCGTCGTTGAAATCGCCGAGGGCGATGGCGTTGGCATAAAAATTTGATTTGAGAGCGGAAGTATCCTGATTGAGGGTTACGGTAAAGGGGCTGAATTGTCCGCCGCCCTGCGAGGTGAGGAAGTAAGCACTCAGCTCATCCACCAAGGCAATGTCGCTGCGGCCATCGTTGTTAAAATCCCCAACTGCGCCGCAGCATCCCAAAGTTTGCGGATAGGCCAAGTCGTCTGCCTGCCCCAAAGCGCCCGTCCCGTCGCCCAACTGGACCCACGCCGGCGGCTCTGGGGTCACCCCCACCGACCCCATCTGCACGCCGACCACATCCGCGGTGCCGTCGCCATTGAAGTCGCCCGCGCGGAGGGTGCCAATGGTGGTGGAGTTTGGAACATGCGGGTCAGGATCGGCGAGGACGTTGAGCGTGCCG